>JBJMPM010000297.1:0-18338 GCA_045803205.1 Longimicrobiaceae bacterium | reverse complement strand
GTGGGCGGCCGGGCTGACCCACAAGAAACGAAAGCAGCGCCGGGACGCGGTCGCCGCCCAGGTGATGCTCCAGGCCTTCCTCGAAGCCGGGTGCCCGCCGGAGGTGACGGTCAAACCGTTGGACGGGTGAGTCAAGGTGCTCGCACCAGGTGCCGAGGGGTGGTGAAGTTCAAGCGTGCCACCAAGGGGGCCAAGGGTGCCAACTTCACCACCCCTTTGGGATTCTTGCTCGTCGGCGCAAGTCGTTAATCGACCGCGACTAATTTCAAGGGTGCCAGCAAGGGTGCCAAATCCGCCCCTGGCCGGGGGAAAAAGAGATCGGATCTCTTTTTTGACCCCGCGGTCTCGGCGAGCACCCGGCCAAGACCACCCGACAGCGCTCTAAAGATCGTCCAGATGTTTCGGCCAATCGTCCCGGAGCAGCCGGGACAGAGACCGGTCGGCGAGGATTCGGCCGTCCGTCTGGCAGCCCGGGCAGTAGTTCGTTTCGTTATCCGCGTACCGGATTCGTTGCACCGGGGCGCCGCACACCGGGCACGGCTGTTTGAACTTCCCGTGCACCGCCATGTCCGGGCGGAACGCGGTCACCTTTTCCGGAAACCCGTCCCCGGCTTCCGCCCGGAGCCGGTCGACCCACTCCCGTAACACCTCCTTGGTCGCCGCGAACAGGCGGCCGATCTCCTCGTCTCGGAGCTTCTGGGAAAGCACGAACGGGGACATCCGGGCCCGGTGCAGGATCTCGTCCGAGTAGGCGTTGCCGATGCCGCTGAACACCTTCGGGTCGGTGAGCGTGCGCTTCAGCGTGTGCCGCTCGCGGGTGAGCGCGGCGGCGAACGCCTCCACGTCCGCCGCCATCACGTCGATCCCGCCGGGATCCATCGCCGCCAGCGCCTCGTCGCCGCGCACCAGGTGGATGGACGCGCGCCGCTTCGATCCCGCCTCGGTGAGCACCAGCGACCCGCGCGGGAAGTCGAAGGCGGCGAGCCCCAGCTTTCCCGGGAGCTTCGCGCCGGCCGCGAGCCAGCGGAAGCGCCCCGCGATCATCAGGTGCACCACGATGAAGTACCCGCCCTCCAGCCCGATCACGATCCGCTTCCCCAGCCGCCGCACAGACTCGACGCGGCGGCCGGCGAGCTCCGCCGGGGGCGGGTCCACGCTCCGCAGCACGAAGGGGTTGCCCAGCCGGATGCCGGTGAGCGGCTCGCCGGCGATGCGGCGCTCGATCGCCTCGATGTAGACCTCGACGTCGGGGAGCTCGGGCATCGTCTCGATCTTCCTGGGGTGATGCGGGGGCAGCGTGAAGATGGCGTCCGCGGAGCGGAGCGCCAGATTCATCGACGCAGGAAGGGGTTACAGATCGGCCCGCACGGAGACGCGGAGGAGCGGAGAGCCTCGGTCACGATTCCTGCATTGCGGGCGAGCGGGCGGGCACCGCGGGTGAACGGCTACGGGAGGGGATGGGGATGCAGGTGGTCGTCTTCGGCGCCACGGGAGGGACGGGGCGCGAGCTGGTGAAGCAGGCGCTGGGGCACGGGCACTCGGTGCGCGCGTTCGTGCGCAACCCCGACAAGCTCAGGGTGATCCACCACCGGCTGGAGGTGGTGACCGGCGACGCGGTCGACGCGAAGGCCGTGGCCGCCGCGGTGGAGGGGCAGGACGCGGTGCTCTCCGCCCTGGGCGTGAACGACCGGAAGCCGAACACCGTCCTCTCCGACGCCACCCGCAACCTCCTCGCGGCGATGGAGACGCACGGCGTGCGGCGGCTGCTCTTCGTGTCGTCGCTGGGCGTGGGCGACTCGAAGGGGCAGCTCGGGCCGGTCTACAACTTCGTCATTCTCCCCACGCTGCTGAAGCACATCTTCGCCGACAAGGAGACCGCCGAGGCGCTGGTGCGCGAATCGGACCTCCAGTGGACCATCGCACGCCCCGGCCGGCTGACCAACGGCTGGCTCACCGGGAAGTACCGCGCCGGCCACGACGCCGCGAAGGGCCGCTGGTTCCCCAAGATCGCCCGCGCCGACGTCGCCGACTTCATGCTGAACGCGCTCGAACGCAAGATGTTCATCCGCGAGGCGCCCGGGCTCACCTACTGAACGCCTCACGCAGAGAGACGCAGAGCCGCGGAGAGGCCGGGCGGTTCTCTCCGCGTCTCCGCGTCTCCGCGTCTCTGCGTCTCTGCGTGAGACCCTTCTTTTGTCTTGCAACAGTTCTGGCAACTGGCAATATCTGCAACAAACCCTCCCATCTTCATTTTCCAGCATTTCCAACACCGCACCATCCGGCACTCCAGTTGCTCCTCGTAGTGGTCATGACTCCACCTCGCTTCACGATCCGCTTCGTCGCCGCGGCGCTCATCCTCGCCGCCTGTTCCGGCACTCCCGGCGTCACCGGCCCCGGCGGCGACCCGGGAGGCGGCGGGGGCGGAGGTGGCGGCGGCGGCAACCCGGGGCCGCTGGGACCGAACGCGAGCCTGGGCGGCCGGCGCCCCTTCCCCGCCGACAACCCGTGGAACCGCGACGTCTCCGGCGATCCCGTCGACCCGGCGTCGGCGACGCTGCTGGCGAGCTGCGGCGGGCTGGACCGCGGCCTCCACCCGGATTTCGGCACCGTGTGGAACGGCGCGCCGAACGGCATTCCCTACGTGGTGGTCGCCGGGACGCAGGGGAAGGTGCCGGTGACCTTCGGCTACGCGGACGAGAGCGACCCCGGCCCCTACCCCGTGCCGCCCGACGCGCCGATCGAGGGCGGGCCGAACGGCACCGGCGACCGGCACGTGCTGGTCGTCGACCGCGACAACTGGAAGCTGTACGAGCTCTACGACGCGCACCCGGTGAACGGAGGCGCGAGCTGGACCGCGGGCTCGGGCGCCGTCTTCGACCTGAATTCCAACGCGCTGCGGCCGGCCGGGTGGACCTCGGCCGACGCGGCGGGGCTGCCGATCTTCCCCGGCCTGGTGCGTTACGACGAGGTGGTGGAGCGGAAGGCGATCGACCACGCGCTGCGCTTCACCTGCCCCACCACGCGCCGCGCCTACGTGTCGCCCGCGCGCCACTTCGCCAGCTCGCGCACCGAAACGTCGCTGCCGCCGATGGGGATGCGGGTGCGGCTGCGCGCCGGCTTCGACGTGAGCGGCTATCCGGCGAACGTGCAGGTGATCCTGAAGGCGATGAAGACCTACGGGATGTTCCTCGCCGACAACGGGAGCGCCTGGTACGTGAGCGGCGCCCCCGACCCGCGCTGGAGCGACGACGAGCTGGCGACGCTCCGCAACGTCACCGGGGGCGACTTCGAGGTGGTGAAGATGGGCACCCTCGTCACCCAATAGCTCTCCCCGGAACGCCCCGCGACGGGCGTCCTTCCAGCCATCGCCCGCAAGCCGCGCACGCTCCGCCGAAGATCGTTGCGCGGCGCTCGTTTGAGTCCGATCTTGTGCTGTCCATCCCCCGCCCCGCCGCACCCCGCTCCACCCAGCCGCATGAGCCTCCTGTACTCGCTCTTCTATCTCCCGCCGCTGCTGATCGTGGCGGTGCAGGTGTTCTTCGCCATCCACTGCGTGCGCAACGGGAAGCCGGCGTGGCTGCTCGTGATCCTCTTCTTCCCGCTGGTGGGGAGCCTGGTCTACCTATTCCTGGAGTTCCTCCCGGAGATGCGGGCGCGGGGGACGGTGTCGGGCGCCGCGCGGCGGGTGCGCGACCGCATCAACCCCGCCGCCGAGATCCAGCGGCTGGAAGACCAGGTGGCGATCAGCAACAGCCTGAACAACCGCCTGGCGCTGGCCCGCGGCTACCTGCGCGTGGGCCGCGGCGACGAGGCGATCGCCCTCTACCGCGCCTCGCTCACCGGCCTGTACGAAGACGATCCCACCGTGCTCTCCGAGCTCGCGGCGGCGCTGGCGCACGTCGGCCGCCACGAGGAGGCGCGCGAGACCTTCGAGAAGTTGCGGACGACCTCGTCCACGCTCACGACCGAGCAGTTCCTGCTGAGCGCGGTGATCTACGAGAGCATGGGCGACCTGGAGGGCGCCGCGCGCGAGTACCAGGCGATCCTGCAGCGCCCGGTGATCGGCGAGGAGGCCCGCTGCCGCTACGCGCTCGTGCTCAAGCAGCTCGGCCGCACCGCCGAGGCGAACGGCCTGTTCGCAGAGATCCTCCGCCACGCCCGCCTCTCCCCTTCCCACTACAAGAAGGCGCAGAAGCACTGGATCGAGATCGCCAAGCAGGAAGCAGCCGCGAGCGAGACGGCGGCGCGGTCGTGATCTGATATGAGAACCACACGGAATTTCCTTGAGACGTCATCCTGAGGCCGGTCACGCCGCGACTGTCGTCCACAGGAAACCATACAGGCCGAAGGATCTATAACCGAGGAAGCACGTGAGTTGGTGAGACATGATCAGGGCCGGCTACGACTCGATCGCGTTTCCTTCAGCTAAGTGGTTACCCCGGCTATAGATCCTTCGGCCTGCAAAGGATTGGGCAGCGAAAGTCTCGGCGCGGCCGGCCTCAGGATGACGTCAGAGGGGGATGAAGTTTCAACAGTTTCAGAGCGTGTAGATGAGCAAGCTTCCGGAAGTCGATCGCTGCCCGGTCTGCGGGGGCGAAGCACACCTCACGCGCGAGGTTCGCGCGGTCACGATTCTCGGCCGGTCGGCGCAGGTCGAGAACGAGTTCTACCGTTGCGCGAACTGCGGGGAGGAACTCTACCGCCCGGGGATGATGGACGCGGTGATGCGCCGCGCGACCGCGAAGATCCGCGAAGAGGACGGGCTGCTCACCCCCGGCCAGGTGCTCGCCGTCCGGCGCAAGTACGGCCTCACCCAGCCCGACTTCGAGCGCCTCCTTGGCGTCGGCGCGAACACGGTGGTGCGGTGGGAGCGGGGGACGATTCCGCAGGGGTCGGCCGCCGATTCCCTGCTGCGGCTCCTGGACGAGTTCCCCGAGAACGCGAAGTTCCGCGCCCGTCTTCACGGAGTAAGGCTGCTAGGCGCACGGACGAAGGCGGCCTGATCCTCACGCAGAGACGCAGAGACACGGAGAGGCCGGCCAAGCCTCTCCGTGTCTCTGCGTCTCCGCGTGAGAAAAGTCCGTCAGAACTTCGTCACGTCGTCGAGCTTGACGGACTCGGGGCGGCCGCCGCCGGCCAGGCCGTGGCCCTCGCCCCCCTCCTCGCCCGAATAGTAGACGTGCGTCTCGCCCTTCTCGCGGTGGACGCGGAGCACCACGCCGCCGCCCTTGCCCACGCCGCGGTGGATGTCGTCCGCGCTCGGCTCGCCCTTCAGCTTCAGCCGCCAGTACCTGGTCGCCATTGGCTCCTCCGTTGGGTTATGCGGCGCAGCTGCGGCTGCGGCCCTCGATCTCGATGTACTCCGCCTGCGCCTGGTACGTCTGCACGTTGGAGATGTTCAGCGAGTAGTAGTTGGCCATGATCCCCGGCTCCAGGAACATCGAGGGATACGACCACGCGATGCCGTCCGGCGGCGGGCGCAGGTACAGCACGCCGCTGCCACCCGTGGTGGTGGTGTAGCAGAACAGGATGCGGCGGATGAGCACGATGTTCCGCCCCTGGTTCTGCACGAACAGCGTCCCGCTGGTGCCCGACCGGCTGATGGACACCACGACCGACTGGTTCGACTGGAAGGTCGTCTCGCAGCTGTTGCACGCCATGCGCCTGCCCTCGCTTTCCGAATGAAAGGTGGGACTGCAACTACGCCCCTCCACCGGAGCCGTCTCCGATGTTTTTCGGGCTGGATGCCGCGCGGAGGAGAAGGTTTGTGGAGGAGGGGAACCGCGGAGCTGGAAGGGGTCCGGACCCATCGCAATGCTCGGCCCCGTCCGAAGGCAAGCGTCATACCCTTACGCGCCTTCGCCTGCGCCCTCCATCTGCAAGCTGTTGTCGACGCTGTATTTCCGCACGCGATGCGAAGCCCATTGCGCGCACACCGGTCTCCGCAGGAGCCAGCCGCAGTGCGGCAGGCGCGCCCCGCGCTGTACCGGCCACGGGGCAGACGCGAAAGAGCCCCGCCCCCTCGTCGCGAGGGAGCGGGGCTCTGGCAGCAGAAGCGCGGCGTTCAGGCCACCGCGAGCGCGGGCTCCTCGACCTCGGCGGGCGCCACGAACTTCATCGCCAGGTCCACGTACTCCCTGGTGCCGATGAAGAGCGGCGTGCGCTGGTGCAGGGAGTCGGGCTCGAGGTCCATGATCCGCCGCCGCCCGTCCGTGGCCTTCCCGCCGGCGTGCTCCACGATCATCGCCAGCGGCGCGGCCTCGTACAGCAGCCGCAGCTTGCCGTTCGGGTTCTTGGCGTCGGCCGGGTACATGAACAGGCCGCCGTACAGCAGGTTGCGGTGGAAGTCGGCCACCAGCGAGCCGATGTAGCGCGAGCTGAACGGCTTGGGATTGGGGTTCGCCGGATCCGCGCCCTTCAGCCAGTCGATCAGGCGCCGCTGCCCCTCGGACCACTTGCCATAGTTCCCCTCGTTCACGCTGTAGATGCGCTGCCCCTCGTCGGGGATGCACATGTGCGGGTGCGAGAGGAGGAACTCGCCGATCCCCGGCTCCAGCGTGAAGCCGTGCACGCCGTTCCCCGTGGTGTACACCAGCATGGTCGACGAGCCGTAGACCACGTATCCCGCCGCCACCTGCCGGTACCCCGCCTGCAGACAGTCGACGATGCAGCCGCGCGGGTGGTCGCTCACCTTGCGGTGGATGGAGAAGATGGTGCCGACGGAGACGTTCGCGTCGATGTTCGACGAGCCGTCGAGCGGGTCGAAGAGCACGCAGTAGTGGCCGGTGGGGAAGCGGTCGGGGATGGGGATGAAGTCCTCCACCTCTTCCGACGCCATCCCGCAGAGGTGGCCGGTGTGGTCGAGCGCCTTGAACAGCACCTCGTTGGCGTACTCGTCCAGCTTGCGCACCTCCTCGCCCTGCACGTTCACCTCGCCGGTGTAGCCCAGGATGTCGGCCAGGCCGGCGCGGCGCACCTCCTGCCCGATCATCTTCGCCGCGAAGGCGATGTCGTAGAGGATGGAGCTGAACGCGCCCGTGGCCTCCGGGAACTGCCGTTCGGCCTCGATGATGTGGCGCTCGATGGTGATGATGGTCTTGTTGCTCACATGCTTCCCCGCGGTGGGTGGGTTTGCCCGCACGGGCCTAATCTTGGTCCGTAAATTATGATGCGTCAAGAACGTCCACCGTCGGGAAGATCCCTCCGCGGGTGAAGGGCGCATCCACGAATCATGCGACCATGCGGCTGAAGCCGCCGTGCCGCCGCTACAACGGCACACAGTCCGCCTTCGCGCCGCCTTCGCGGACTTCAACTACACGAGAGATTGCGCCCCCTTTCAAAACGTCAGCCTGAGAGACTTTGAGAAACCTCGTCCCTCATGGACGTCATCCTGAGGCCGGCCACGCTGAGACATCCACCGCCCAATCTCTTTGCAGGCCGAAGGATCTATAGCCTGTGTAGCACCTAGCTGAGGGCGTACGATTGAGTCGTCGCAATCCAGCCTCGGGACATCTCACCAGCTAACGTGCTTCCTCGATTATAGATCCTTCGGCCTGCTGGCTCTCCTGCAAACGACAACGGGGGTGTGGCCGGCCTCAGGATGACGTCTTCCGGGTGGTTCCTCAACCAGTTTCTGAGAGACTTTTGAGAAACAGCCCCAAAGGGTGTCATCCTGAGGCCCGGCCTCACCTCACCTTGTGTCCACGGTGAGCTTCGCAGGGCCGAAGGATCTGACTACGGCCGCCACGGGGGCTGCTGCGGAAGCCGCACGTCAACTGCGTCAACTTGGGACCTCGACCGCTGCGAGGCCGTCATCCGCGACGCTGCCGCGCCCAGGCCTCGCGGCGTACCCGAGTAGATTCCTCGGCTCTGCGGACACCTGTGCCGCGGCAGATTCGTCGGGGCCGAGCCTCGGGATGACACCGGAGTTTGGGGACGATGCAGCGACTCTCTCTCTCCGACCATGGTGTTGCGGCATCACGGACCGTCGCGGCCCCACGCGCCTCCGCCGGCCTGCACGCGCACGACCACCGTGCCGTCCTCGTCGGTCCGCGCCACCGCGATCCCGTCGCCGTGGAGGCGCGCGAGCGTCTCCGGGGCCGGGTGGCCGTACTTGTTGCGGCGCCCGCACGAGATCACCGCCAGCGCCGGACGGACCACCTCCAGCAGCTCCTCCGACGATGCCGTGCGGCTCCCGTGGTGGCCGGCCTTGTACACGTCGGACCGCAGCCCCTCGCCGTAGCGCTCCACCAGCGCGTGCTCCACGGACGACGGCGCATCGCCCGTCAGGAGCATGGAGAAGCTGCCGTAGCGGAGCCGCATCACCGCCGAGATGTCGTTCGCGTCCTCCGGAGCGTCGAGCGCGTCTTCCGTGGGCCAGAGGAAGGTGAGCTCCAGCCCGTCGATCCGCAGCACGCGGTCCTGCCGGGCCGCGTTCCACGTCACGGCGCGCTCCTCCGCCGTCTTCAGCACGCCCAGGTAGATGGGCGTGCCGAAGGGGAACCCCGGCTCGATCAGCCGCCCCACGCGCATCCCCCGCATCACCGCCGCGGCGCCGCCGATGTGGTCGTTGTGGGGATGGGTGAGCACCATCGCCTCGATCCGCCGCGCGCCGTGCGCCCGCAGCCAGGGGAGCACGCGCTTCTCGCCGGCGTCGTAGTCCTCGTCCCACGGCCCGGCGTCCACCAGGAGCCAGCGGTCGGCGGGGGTGTGGATGGCGATGGCGTCGCCCTGGCCCACGTCGAGGAAGGCGATCTCCACCCCGCGCGCGGGCGCGGCGGCGAGCGGGAGGAGGAGGAAGGCGGCGCCGGCCGCCCCGCTCGCCAGGGCCCAGCGCACGCGCTTCCGCATCCGCGCGCCCCACTCGAGCGCAAGCAGGAGCGCGATCCCGGCGGCGGTCCAGAGCCACCACTGCGGCCGCGCGATCTCCGCGTGCCCGCCGGGGACCGCCGCGGCGACGTCGACGACCTGCGTGAGCGCCTCCAGCGCGAGCGAGGCCCCGTCCGCGATCAGCCGCGCGAGCCCGGGGAACACCGGCTCCACGGCGCAGGCGGCGCCGATCCCCACGATCGCCAGGCTGGTGAGCGGAATCGCGGGGAGATTGGCGACGATGGAGACGGGGGCGACCTGGCCGAAGTGCTGGGCGACGATCGGCGCCGTCGCCACGAACGCGGCCACGCTGACCACGATCGACTCCGCCAGCGGCCGCATCACCTTCCCGCGCCGCCACTCCCGCGGGATGCGCCGCAGCAGCGCGTCCCGCAGCAGCCCGATCCCCAGCACCCCCGCGAACGAAAGCTGGAACCCCGCGTCGAGCACGACCATCGGGTCGAGCGCGGTGAGGGCGAACGCCGCGGCGGCCATGATCGCCAGCGGCGCGGAAGGGCGCTGCAGCACGAAGGTGAGCAGCGTGAGCCCGGTCATGATCCCCGAGCGCACGGCCGAGGGGGGCGCGCCGATCATCGCCAGGTAGAGGGAGATGAGGACGATGGTGAGCCAGAGCGTGGCGTTCCGCCGCACGCGCAGCACGCGCCCGAGCAGCACCAGCACGGCCGCGACGAGGGCGACGTGGGTGCCGCTGATCGCCAGCAGGTGCGTGAGGCCGGCCGCGGCGAAGCGGTTGGCCAGCCCCCGGTCCAGCGTCTCGCGCCGGCCGAGGATGAGCGCGTCGGCCAGCGGCGCGGTGCGGGGGAAGAGCCGGCGGATCTGACGCTCGCTGCGGCCGCGGAGCGCCAGCAGCGGGTGCCGCGCAAAGTCCGGCGAAGCGACGACGGCAGTGTTCCGCGCAAGCACATACCCGCGGTACGCCGGGCTCTGTGGCCACCGACTGCGCTCGACCGGCGCCGGCAGCAGCCTCCACTCGCCGGCGACACGCAGCTCCGTCCCCGCCGCGAGCACGCCGGCGCCGCGCGGCAGCCGCGTCCGCACCTCGACCTCGCAGCGCGCGACGGGGCCATCCGCCGAAACCGCTCGCCGCACCGCCACTGGGAGAAGGGGGATGCGCTCGGTGCTGTCCGGCGGCGGCGCGAAGTCGGCCGCGAGGGCGCCGGCGAGCACGACGCGCGCACCGTCTTCCAGCGTGGACCGGCAGTCGCGCGCCGCGTCCGTGCGCGCCTGGGCCGCGTCTCCCGCGCCGGCGAACGCGAACGCCGCGAGCAGCGCCGCCTGCGCGTGCCCGCGCCGCAGCGGGACGCCCACGATCCGCCGGTGCAGCGCGATCCCGGCCAGCAGCGGCGCGGCGGCGAGCGCTACGGCGGGCACCACCGCCTCCACGCGCAGGCCGACCAGGACGCCGCCGAGGAGCGCGAAGAAGGCGGTGACCAGCGGTAGCCGAAAGCCGTTCATCGGCCGCACTGTAAGGAGTGTGCGGGATGTGGTCAATCGCTACTGGCGGTGGCGAAAAGCGAGCGGGCGGGCTTGGCGTGAGAAGCTGATTCGGACGCAATCAGCGTTGAGTTCCCGCGGTTCAGTGTGGCCGCAGGCGTGAATGGATCTCACACGGGGGCACGGAGAGCAGAGGGAACGGAAGTGCTTGTAAGGATTGGAGATGGCGCGCCGGTTGCATCGCGCGGACGACGAAGACAGCGGGCGGGAACGCTGAACCGGAGGTGCGGGATGACCAGGCGGGTACGACTCGGCGTCGCGGCGGCGTGCGCCGCGCTGGCGGCCGCCGCGTGCGACGGAGCCAACGCGTTCACCGGGAGCTTCGGCAGAACGGGGTTCATCCCCGGGACCGGGACCATCCAGGGGCAGGTGACGGCGAACGGCACCGGGCGGGGCGGCGTTTCCGTGATCCTGATCGACCAGGACTCCACCGTCACCAGCGGCTCGGGGGGCTTCGCCTTCAGCTCCGTGCCGTCGGGCACCTACCAGATCGCGGTGCGCGTGCCGATCGGGTTCACCCTGGCCGCGGGGCAGGCATCGCCGCGCAGCGTGGTGGTGACGGACGGAACGACCACGGGGGTGACGTTCATCCTCCAGAGCACGACGACGGTGCCGTAGAGGCGATGCCACTGGAGCCTGCGAAGGAAACCTTGGTGTGGACCAGGGCCCCACGCCGAAGCATGAACGAAAACACGCCGCCCTGTGATGAGGCTGTGTGTTTCGTCGGATGGGTGCGCACCCGAACAGTTCCGGTCGCGCGGTGGAGACCTGCTGGGAGGCGTCAAGTACAGTTTTCGGGACAGGTGCTAGTGAGGGGACAGTAAAACACGCAGCTCCGGTATCCGCACGTATACGCGCCCATTTGCGTGTACGCCGCCTCCAGTTCCCGCTGCTCGGAATTGCGGCCCAGCATGGACACGAAGGAGGTTACTTCGAGTTCTTCGGGGACGAGCCTGAGCTGAGGCATGGGGTGCTCCTGATACGAGAGGGTGGGCAAGAAGCGGGAGCGGCAATCGGCGGCTGACGCCGGGCAGGACGCATGTCCAGGCCCAACCGAGAAAACAACACGTGATGTGGCGAATCGAGCCTTCTTTCGATGCTTTCGATAACAAAGGCGACGTCGCCATTCCGGGCAGGAAGGCGGCGAAAGGACGGGCCGGCCACCTCGGCTACGTCACGTAGCCATCTCGATCGGGACCGCACCGTCCAGCAGCTCGCCGCCGAAGGTGGCGCCGGTGCTCGACGTAAGCCGCACGCGCACGAAGCTGCCGACCAGCGACGCGGGTCCGTCGAAGTTCACCACCTTGTTCCCCTCGGTGCGCCCCTGCACGCCGCCGCGCCGGCCCTCCTTCTCCACCAGCACCTCCTCGATCCGCCCCACCTCGCGCCGGCCGATCTCGAGCTGGATCTCGCGGTGCAGCGCGATCAGCCGCTCCAGGCGCGCCTGGCCGACGGGCTCGGGGATGAACTGGTCGCGCGGGAGGCGCGTGGCCGGCGTCCCCTCGCGCTCGGAGTAGCGGTACATGAACGCGTCGTCGTAGCGCACCGTACGCATCAGCCCGAGCGTCGCCTCGTACTCTGCTTCCGTCTCGCCGGGGAAGGCCACGATCACGTCGGTCGAGAGCGCGATGCCGGGCATGGCCTCGCGCACCCAGTCGATCTTCTCCAGGTACTCGGCCACGGTGTAGCGGCGCAGCATCCGCTTGAGCGTGCGGTCGTGGCCGCTCTGCACCGGGAGATGGAGCTGCCTGCAGACGGCGGGCTCGGTCGCCATCACCTCCACCAGCTCGCGGGTGAAGCCGTTGGGGTGCGGCGAGGTGAAGCGCACGCGGCGGATCCCGTCGACGCGCGCGACCTCGCGCAGCAGCCGGGCGAAGCTCCAGTCGCCGTGCGTCCAGCTGTTCACCGTCTGCCCCAGCAGGGTGACCTCGGGCACGCCGTCCGCCGCGAGCGCGCGCACCTCGTCGAGGATGGCGCGCGGGTCGCGGTTCTTCTCGTCGCCGCGCACGTAGGGGACGATGCAGTAGGTGCAGCGGTAGTTGCACCCGCGCTGGATCGGCACCCACGCCGACACGGCGGAGATGCGGCGCGCCGTCACCCCCTCGTAGTTCTCGAACGGGTCGAAGCCGAGCACGGTGAGGCTGCGCGGCGCGCGCGCCGGCGCCGCGGCGGCGGACGGGCGCAGCTCGGCGAGTTTCGCGGGGAGCTGGCGGTAGGCGTCGGGGCCCATCACCAGGTCCACGCCGCCGTCCTTGCGGAAGAGCCGTTCGCCCAGCCGCTCCGCCATGCACCCGGTGACGCCGATCACCACGTCGGGGCGCGTCTCGCGGAGCTGCTGGAGCTGCCCCACGCGGCCGATCACCCGCTGCTCCGCGTGGTCGCGGATGGCGCAGGTGTTCACCAGCACGACGTCGGCGTCGTCGGGGGTGTCGGTGGCGACGTACCCCTGCTCCGCCAGGATGCCGGCCATCAGCTCGCTGTCGCTGATGTTCATCTGGCAGCCGTACGTCTCGATATAGGCTTTCTTCATCGGCTTCGGGTCCTGCGATGGGCGGGAGACGGCCGGGTGGGTACACCCGAACCGCGTCCGGGTTCGCCAGATCGCAGCTACGATTCGTGGGTGCGCAGGCGAGCCAGTCGCTCCGCCAGCGCGGTTTCGAGCAGACGGCACGCTTCGCGAGCGGACAAGAGGTCCGCGAGAACGTCGGACCGCACCAGTCCGTGCGAGCGCCCGGGCCGCGGAGGATACCGGTACTGCGCGGCGTAGCGGGTGAGGTGAGCGATCGCCGGGAGCGAGTCGGCCGTCGAACGGTCCAGCAGGCGAACCTGCGCCAGGAGTCGAGCCAGGTCGTGGTGCTCTTCGGGCACGACGTCGAAGGAAGCGAGCACCGCTTTCAACAGCTTCTCGACAGCCTGCTGAGCGTGGAACCCGATCTGGGCGATTCCGCGGAGAGAGGTGGCGGACGCACCCATCTCCGCCCACGCCAGATCATCGCGCGCGGACTCGATCCAGCTCTGGACGACAGCCTCTCGAACCTCCTCAGGCGTCCGCATAGAGCACGACGCCGTATCGATCCGCAGGATACGCGATAGTCGCCGGCACGGGGCGGCATTCCTCGAACTCCAGGTGCCCGAACACCTGGATGTCGACCGGGGTCTGGTGGTCCACGAACAATTCCGAGAGGCGCATGCTCTCCGCGACGCAGTCGTCGACCTCGTGGCGCATGACCACGAGAATGTCGAAGTCGCTGCTCGGGCGGGCGCGGCCGGTGGCGCGCGAACCGTGCAGCACGATTCGCTGGATGGAGCCGCCGGTGGCCTCCAGCAGCTTCGTCTTGATCTTCTCCGCTACGCGGCGATCAGCAGGACTCATGATCGGCTGCGTGTCGCGGGCTGACATCATCGGGTATGGCCATGGGTTCCTCCACCAGGGGAAGCCGTGCGAGGTAGTCGCTGACCAGGCGTGAGATGCTGATGCCGTGCTGGGCACAATAGCGTCGCGCACGCGCAGCCGTCGCAACGTCTACAGTGACTTTCACCGATCTCTTCGCCATAGCGGCCCTCCTCCGCGACGATTGCCACTATGTGCAGTTCGTTCGGAATGGTCAAGGTGCCGCCACGCGCGCCGAGCGGATTACGTCGCGGTTGATCTGGACCTGAAGACGGTCGACGCGGCCGGCCCCGTCGGAGGAGAAGGTGAGGAGCGCGGGGAAGACCTCGCGGAAGAGCGGGTCGCGCCAGGTGACCAGGAAGGTGTCGTAGTGCCAGTGGCTCAGGTCCGCCACCTGGTCCGTTCCCATCCGCAGCGTCAGGCGGCCGTTCTCGAGCGCGACCGTCTGCGTGCCGTAGACGCTGTCGACGTACACGCCGGCGTAGGCGCCGAGCGGGTGCGACGGGGCCGTGCCGCCCACCCGGCCGGCGGAGAGGCGCTGCACGTTCTGCGTGTAGTCGTAGCCCGCGCGGATGGCCGCCTTCCGCGGGAGCTGCTCGCCGCTCCAGTCGCGGGGCGGGTAGCCGAGGTACTCGTCGAGCACGCGGTTCATCAGCAGGGCGTGAATCAGGCCGGCGCCCCAGGTGTTGACCATGATCACCACCCCCAGGCGCTCCTTCGGGAGCATGGCCATGAACGCCGGCATGCCGTCGGCGTTGCCGGTGTGCCACACCAGGGGATGGCCGCGGTAGTCCATCACCTGCCACCCCAGGGCGTAGGCGCCGATCCCCTCCACCAGCCGCGCGGCCTTGAAGGCCGGGCTCCCGGCGATCGCGAGCTGCGGCGAATGGATCTCCCACAGCCCCTCGGCGCTCACCAGGCGCCGCCCGCCGAAGGTGCCGTCGCCGAGCTGGAAGCGGAGCCACTGCGCCATGTCGGCCGCGGTGGAGTTGACCGACCCCGCCGCCGCGATCACGTCGATGTTGCGCCAGGGGATGGACCGCTGCACGCCGTCGATCATCGCGTGCGGCATCGCCCGGTTGGCGGAGCGCGCCGCGCCCGCGTCGCCGATGGTGGTGCTGCGCATCCCCAGCGGCGCGAAGAGGCGCTGCCGGATCACCTCCTCGTACGGCATTCCCGCCGCGGCCGCGATGGCCTCGCCGGCATACAGGTAGCCGACGTTGGAGTACACCAGCCGCGTGCGGAACGGCGCCTCCGGCTCCAGGTAGCGCGCGCGGCGGATCATCTCGGCGCGGTCGGCGCCCGTCATCTGCCAGGAGATGTTCGCCGCGCGCAGCCCGGTGCGGTGCGCCAGCAGGTCGCGCACGGTCACGTTCTCGGTGAGGTACGGATCGCGGAACCGGAGCCCCGGCAGGTACCGCCGCGCCGGTGCGTCCCACTCCAGCCTGCGGTCGTCCACCAGCATGGCCGCAGCCGTGGCGGTGAACGACTTGGTGAGCGAGGCGGTGCTGAAGACGGTGTTCTCGTCCACCCGCTCCGGCTTCCCCAGCTCGCGCACGCCGTAGCCCTTCGCCACCAGCACGCTGTCGTTGCGCACCACCGCGATCGCCAGCCCCGGCACCTCCCAGTCCGCCATCGCCTTCGCGATGTACGCGTCCAGCGTCGCGGGGAAGCCGGCCGGCGGTGCGCCCCGCTGCGCGCTCAGCCCTCCGGCGGCGCCGGCGAGCATCGACGCGCCTGCAACGGCGACACCGATTCGGCGGATGATGATCGTGCGGACGTGACGCATGCTGCCTCCGTGGAAGGTTGATGTCATTTTTTTGACATCTGGAAGATGGAAAAACCCCGCGCGCGGTTGGCGCGCGGGGAATGGCTAGCGTTCGCCGCCCAGCGCCTTCTCCGCCGCGAGCCGGACCGCGATGTGCCGATCCGCCAGGTGGGCGCGGACGATCGCCTGGTTCGCGTCCCCGCCCACGCGGCCGAGGAAGGCCACGGCGCTGACGCGCACCTGCCACGCCTCGTCGCCGGCGGCGCGCGCCATGGCGGGGAGGGCGCGCGGATCGCCGAGCTCGTCGAGCGCGGAGGCCGCCATCGCGCGCAGGCGCCACTCCGGACGGCCCAGCAGCTCGATCAGCGGCGCCACCGCGCGCGGGTCGCGGGACTGCGCGAGCGCCCACACCGCGTACGCCTGCTCCCGCCAGTCGCGCGACGAGAGCGCGGCGAGGAGCGGCTCGACCAGCGACGTGCCCTCCGCCTGCGCGAGCGCCCAGGCGGAGCGCTCCCGCACCAAGTCGCCCGGCCACGTGGGCGCGCGCTCCAGCCCCATGAGCAGGGCGTGCGCGAGCGTTGCGTCGCTCCCGCCGAGCGCCGCTCTCCCGTTCCGCACGGCTTGGTCGAATACGGAGGCATCCAGCGGGATGCGCTCGCTGGAGGGCCGTGACATCGAGTCGCCGCGCGTGTCCGGCTCGCGGCGCGTCGTGTCGGTCCAGACGGCTCTACTGCTCGCGAGTGCGGCGGCCGATGATGACGCCGGCGCGGCGTCGCCGCGGGCCGCGGCAACCAGCGCGGCGGCCGCGGATGGAGCCATCGGAGCGGGCGCGGCATCCACGCGGACGGCGGCGACCAGCGCGGCGGCCGCGGCGGTGGCGAGCGGCATCGCGATTCGGGCGCGCGTGGAGAGGCGGCGCCGGCGCACGGCAGGATCGAGGATCGAGCGGATGCGCGTCTCGATCTCGCCGAGGGCGGCCATCGGCAGCACGGCGGCGGGATAGACGGATCCCCGCGCGGCGCGGAGCACGTCGACCAGGAGCGAGGCGTAGCGCGACGGGTGCGCGCCCGCGAGCAGCGCGCGGTCGTCGCAGGCGCGCTCGCGCTCCACGACCATCCGCCCCGCGGCGTACCAGGCGAGCGGGTGGAACCAGTAGACCGCCGTCGCGATGCCGGCCACGAGCTGCGTCAGGCAGTCGCGGCGCGCCACGTGGCCCAGCTCGTGGGCAAGCACCGCGCGCGCCTCGGCGGCACCCCACTCCGACGCTTCGGGCGGGAGGAGGACGGCGGGGCGGAGGATGCCGACCGCGGCCGGCGCGCTCACCTCCGCGCTCTCCAGCAGCCGCACCGAGCGCGGCCCCAATCCCGCCGCGGCCAGCTCTCGCGCGATCGTAGCGAGCGCACCGTCCTGCACCGGCCGCGCCCTCCGCGCGATCCGATCCGCGGCCACGACGCCGAGGACCACGCGCGCCAGGCAGACGGCGGCGCCCAGCGCCCAGAGCGCGAACAGCAGCTCGCCCGTGCGAACCGGCGCGCGCGTCGGAACGGCCGCAGGTACCGCATCGCCGTCGAGGCTCGGCGTTATCGCGTGTGGCCGCCGCGTCTCCGCTGCAGGCGCGACGGGCGCGGCGGGAGCCCGGAAGCTGCCGAGCCACCCCTCCACCGCGCTCCACAGCCGGCCGGGGGCGGAGATGCGCGCCGCGGGGACGACGAGGCCCGCCAGCGGCAGCGCGAGCGACGCGGCGAGTCCCGCCGTCCACACCGCGTGACGCGCCGCCGCACTCGCGCGGCGCAGGAGGTGCGCGGCGCACGCAGCCCCGCCGAGCACCACGGTGACCTTCGCGACGAGCAGGAGAAGCGCGGAGGCGGGCATCACTCCTCCCCTCCACGCTTGCGGCGGATCACCTCCTCCAGCCGCGCGAGGTCGGCGTCGGAGAGCTCGGTGCCGCCGGAGCCCAGCAGCGCCGCCATCGCCTTCGAGGCCGAGCCGTCGAAGAAGGTGCGGACCACGTGCGAAAGGAGCGACACACCCGCCTCCTGGCGCGGCGTCGCGGCGGAGTAGAGGTAGCGCGGGCCGTCTTCCTCGTGCACCAGGTGCCCCTTCTCCTCCAGCACGCGCAGCAGCCCGCGCACCGTGGTGTACGTCGGCGCGTCCGGGAGCTCGGCGTGCACGTCCGCCGCCGTCGCCTTCCCCAGGCGGTAGACGATGTCCATGATCTGCCGCTCTCGCTTGCTGAGCGCCGGCGGGGCTTCGCGGGATGGCATCGGGGACAGGGGAGCGAGGGTGATTCGGACTACCTGATGTCAATTTCTTGACACAGGCCTCGGTTGTCAATCCTGTTCTCCCGTGTTTGGAAAATTGCCGGGGCGTAGCTGGCCCAAACTGTACGGTATTGACACTCAGTGCAATGAGATTTAAAATGTCCCCTTGACCAGAGCAGACAAATTGAGGACATTTATCCGGGGCGTGGTTGCATGCCTTTTTTGCTCCACCTGCCGAGCGCGTGGGCAACGCTCGGATGGAAGGTGAAGATCCGGGAGGACGAGCGGAACGAGGAGCCGCACGTCAGCATCCTCTTCAAGCTGTGGACGTGGCGGCTGAGCCTGAGGGGGTGTTGCTGAACCCGTTCTTCGGACACCCCCGGGTGTCATCCTGAGGCCCGGCCAGATGGAATCTGCGTTCACTCCGATGGCGGCAGGGCCGTGAGGATCTGATTGCGGCCACGCCGGAGCCGGCAGCGGAAGCTCGCGCGGAAGCCACGACCTCACGTTCACTCGTCGATGCCACGCAGGAAAA
>JBJMPM010000181.1:0-10942 GCA_045803205.1 Longimicrobiaceae bacterium | reverse complement strand
TCGAGGGGCTCGATGCCGCCATCCTCATGCACCCGCGCGTGTGGGAGGCCAGCGGCCACGTGGCCAACTTCACCGACCCGCTCGTCGAGTGCCTCAACTGCCACCGCCGCTTCCGTGAGGACACCCTCCTCTCCGAGCAGGGCGCGGCCGACGCGGCCGGGCTGCAGTGCCCCTCGTGCGGCACCCGCGGCAAGTGGACCGAGCCGCGGCAGTTCAACCTGATGTTCAAGACCTTCAAGGGCCCCACCGAAGACTCGGCGGAGATCGTCTACCTGCGCCCCGAGACGGCGCAGGGGATCTACGTGAACTTCCTGAACGTGCAGCAGAGCGCGCGGCAGAAGATCCCCTTCGGCATCGCGCAGATCGGCAAGGCGTTCCGCAACGAGATCACCCCCGGGAACTTCACCTTCCGCACGCTCGAGTTCGAGCAGATGGAGATGCAGTTCTTCGTGAAGCCGGGGAGCGACGGGGAGTGGTTC
The DNA here is from genome assembly GCA_045803205.1 of Longimicrobiaceae bacterium. Classification (GTDB taxonomy): domain Bacteria; phylum Gemmatimonadota; class Gemmatimonadetes; order Longimicrobiales; family Longimicrobiaceae; genus Longimicrobium. Next base: position 10,463 of record JBJMPM010000181.1, on the reverse strand, counting down.
GAGCAGTGGCGCGAGCGGCGGCTGGCCTGGCACCGCGAGGTGATCGGCCTGGCGCCCGACCGGCTGCGCTACCACCCGCACGAGAAGCTCGCCCACTACGCCAGCGCCGCGGGCGACGTGGAGTTCTTCTTCGGCGGGAGCATCGGCGACGAGGGGTGGGGGGAGATCGAGGGGATCCACAACCGCACCGACTACGACCTGGGGCGCCACCAGGAGTACAGCGGCAAGCGGCTGGAGTACATCGACCCCGCCGCGGGGGAGCGCTACCTGCCGTACATCATCGAGACCAGCGCGGGGGCCGACCGGGTGACGCTGGCGGTGCTCGCCAACGCCTACCGCGAGGAGGAGGTGGAGGGGGAGACGCGCGTGGTGCTCTCCATCAAGCCCTCGCTGGCGCCGCTCAAGACGGGCGTCTTCCCGCTGGTGAAGAAGGACGGGATGCCCGAGCGCGCCGGGCAGATCCACGAGGCGCTGCGGGCGCGCGGCATCCCCAGCTTCTACGACGAGTCGGGCGCCATCGGCCGGCGCTACCGGCGGCAGGACGAGGCGGGCACCCCCTTCGGCATCACCGTCGACGGGGAGACGATGGAGAACGGCACCGTCACGGTGCGCGAGCGCGACACCATGACGCAGGCGCGCATCGGCCAGGACCAGATCGAGGGCTACCTGCGCGAGCGCATCGGCTGAAAAAGCAGTTCTCTCACAGAGGTCGCAGAGGTCACGGAGGAACAGCGATGCTTCCCCTGTGACCTCTCTGTGACTTCTGTGAGAGATCAGCAGGATTTCACCTCCTGGCGGATTTGCGGGTCGGGTGTGTGAGGCAGTGTTTTTGCGCACCGCCGCGGGTCCGGCTTATCTTCCGCCGCATCTCGACTCGGATGCGGCTCCAGCGACCACGGGGACCATGTACAGGCTACAGGAAGAAGACGACGAGGAGACTCCCGAGCAGAAGCCCGAGGAGCGCGAGGTAGACCGCAACGCCGCCTCGATGACCGACGCGGTGCGCGACACGCTGTTCAAGTCGCGCACGCTCATCATCAGCGGCGAGATCAACCAGCGGCTGGTGTCGCACGTGATGGGACAGCTCCTGGCGATGGCCGCCACCGACGACCACCCCATCACCATCTTCATCAACTCGCAGGGCGGGCACGTGGAGAGCGGCGACACCATCCACGACGTGATCCGCTTCATCAGGCCGCGGGTGCGGATGGTGGGGACGGGGTGGGTGGCGAGCGCGGGGGCGCTGATCTACGTGTCGGTGCCGCTGGAGGACCGCTACGCGCTCCCCAACACGCGCTTCCTGCTGCACCAGCCGGCCGGCGGCGCCAGCGGCATGGCGGCCGACGTGGAGATCGAGGCGCGCGAGATCCTGCGCATGCGCGAGCGCATCAACCGCATCTTCGCGCGCGAGACGGGGCAGTCGCTCGAGCGCATCGAGTCCGACACGCACCGCAACTTCTGGCTGATGGCCGACCAGGCGAAGGACTACGGCCTGGTGGGAAAGGTGATCCAGTCCGAGTCCGAGCTGGACTGAAACGGCTTGTCTCACGCAGAGGCACGGAGACGCAGAGGGCCGCCGCGGGCTCTCTGCGTCTCCGTGTCTCTGGATGACCTTGACCGAAGGCTGGCCGGCTGCATATGGTGAGCCGAGGCGTACACCCTGTCCAAATTTGCCACAGATGAACGCGCGTGCACCCGCGGAGTCCTCTCCTCGTATCGCAGCTCGAGCGGGTCGAGAGGGAGATCCGCCACTTTGCCGTGGAGCACGCATTTGCATTTTCGGTTGAAGGAGAGTTGCTCTTTCACCGAACGAAAGACGCGGTTTCGCGGGTGAGCTTCGACGACGCCGCACTCGCGCTGCTCCCGGGCGCGGTGCTGACTCACAACCACCCGGGCGGCCGGTCGTTCTCCGAGGAGGATGTGACGTTCGCGATGCGCACTGGGCTGGCGGAGATGCGGGTGGTGACGGCGAAATCTCGCTTCATCCTCCGACCGCCCGAGGAGAGGTGGTCCTGGGTGCTTCTGAAGTCTTTCCCCGCAGTGGTCAAGATGGAGCGAGCCTTGCTTGATCGGCAGCTCTTTGGAGAGATTGTTACAGGAGGCAGGTCGAGACAGGAAGCCGGTCTTGCCTTCCACCACCTTCTCTGGGAACGCGTGAGCAGGCGAGGGCTGATCAGCTATTCGGTCGACCCCTGGTAGCGAAACGTTGGAGGGCCTGTGTACTTGCTCATCGATCCCCCCGTAACGGCCTTTTCTCCACCCGACCAGATCGCAGCCTGGATCGAGGAGCTGAAGCAACTCGCCCTGCTGCCTGAGAACAGGGAGAAGGGCCCTCGCAGGCAGATACGATCGGCCATTGCGCAGGCCCGCGGCTGGCTGCGCACCAGCAAGCGTCTCGACATCGCCCTGGCTGCGGGTGCGCGCAAAGCACTGCCGCACCCGCCGGCCACGTAACTCAACGGATTGGTCTCACAGAGGACCAGAGGAACGGCGGCAGTTCCTCTGGTCCTCTGTGCCTCTGTGTGATCTCAGTCGCTCTCGTTGGCGGCGGGGTAGGCGAGGGCGCCGCGCATGGGGTCGAGCACGTGGCTGATCTGGTCTGCGCGGTCGATGCGGCCCACCTGCCGGTCCAGCACGGTCCAGGGGGTGATGGTCCACTCCCCCGCCGGCTCGCCGTCGGCCTCCTTCTCGCGTCGGGAGAGCGCCACCAGCTCCTCCGCCACCTCGGCCGAGGCGCACACCGCCGCGAGCGCGGGGCACTTCTCCTCCGGCAGCCGCTCGAACACGCACCACACCGTCTTCGTCATCTCACCCTCAGGCAGCAAGGTTCGTGGCCGCGGGAGAGCTCAGCGCCGCTCTCGCCCGCGCGATCTCGTCCGCGATTTCCTCCCGTCCGACCCGGGACTCGAGGATCACCGGAACTTCGGGTGGAATGAACGCAGCAACCTTCTGGAATGCCCGGCTCGCCGCGGGGGAAATTCGATAGTGGCCACTATTGCTCGTTACCTCGCTGATGTGAATTTCCGCGAGTTTGTCTCCGAAGCGCTTGAGAATACGATACGCTTCGGTCATGGTCCCATCGACCTGTCGGGCGTGGGCGATGTCGAAGCAGAGTCGTGCTTCCGGCAACGAGCGGAAGAGGATTTCCAGCTCTTCCACCGTTCTGCCTGTTCGCTTTCGCTTGTCCATGTTTTCGATCAGCAGGAGCGATCCCATCTCCCTCCAGAGCGCAAAGTCGCTGATGGCGTCCGGATGTAGCACGACGGGCCAGGCTCTCTCCACGAATGGTCGCAGCATCCGTACGACCTCACGCTCATCCGCAGGAGGGATTTTCCCGGGCGCATGAACGGAGATGAACCGGTAGTCGGCGAGATCGAGTTCCTTCACCAGTTCTACCAGCGGAACGAGTTCCGGAAGCCGAAGCGCGGAGAGCTCGACGGCGTCCGTCCGACTCCCGAGCAGCCACTCCAACGCGGTCACCACGTCGGGGCCTGCCAGGGCACCGGTAGAAAATCCGATTGCGCCCGGCACTAGAACACTCCGAAGTACGGGTGAGATCGAAGAAGCCTTGCTGCGGCTCCAGGAACAGCGCATTCAGACCCTTCTGGAATAGATGTCCCAACTCCCGCGCTCGTTCAAAGGTCTTGTTGCCTGCGGCAGCTTCGTGTTTCAACTCGGAAAGCTGTGCTCTTTCCTCTCCGTCCAGCAGCGCAAGGAACTCATTGTATGATCCAAAGACGTCAGTTGCCGCTTCAGTGAGTGTCTCAAAGTGCAGGTACGCCCAGGCGAGCATCTCCAGTGGTGTGGTGCGCAAGAATTCCTGAAGCTCTGTTAACGCGATTCTGGACCGCTCCTCATGAGAAAAATCCTTGAACCCGGAATATTGGTCTGGCAGCAGCGAACACCGGAAGCAGGCGACCAGCCCGGCTGCATAGGTCAGCTTTCGCGACAACCTGAGCTTTACGGTTCGAAGCGCCCACCCTTCTCCCCCGCGGTCGCGACGCTTGTAGGCAAAGTCTACGGCGACCGTTCTCCAGTAGCGCGCGATGTCGTTCAGAAGAAAGCGGGGAACGTAACTCGGATTGGTTGAAACAACCCACCCGAAATCTTCCGTGATGTACCGTTCGAGGAGCGCTCGCAGTACGCGTTGATGAGCCTCCCCGCTACCAATCGGAATCGATTCCAGGAGGAGTAGCATCCTCTGGGTAAGGTTCGCGTTCGTGTCGTCCTTGCCGCCAATGCGGTGAACGAGTTCGTGGCTGAACGACAAGCCGCCGAAAGTGCCTTCACGTCCTGGTCCAGGATAGTACTGTTTGATCCAGCTACGGATCTCCTCGGCTGTATCGAACTGTTCAGGGTAGGTTTGCCCGTCGAGAAGCAGCGTCCAGTCTATGTCGCTTTTCCTCGTCCATTCACCTCTTGCCAATGAACCGAATACGACGAGACTGGCATCGTCATCCGTTTTGTCTCCAAGGCCTTCCTCCAGCTTCGAACGAATCTCTGTAGCCGCATTCCTGGCCTGCCGGAGCATGGGCCAGTGCGTTCCGGTCGCCGCCTGAAGCCTGTCGACGTTGCTCTCGAGCTCCACCATTTCACCATTGGTCTGTCTTTGTGCAGGGCTAGCGCGAATCTAAGCAGCGCAGGTGTCGTGGCAACCGTCGTGTCGAAATCGCTGCATCGCCGCACGTTCCCGCCGCATGCCTGATCTCACGTCGGGTGAACGTGCGACCCGCCGGACATTTGCGTTGTCAGCGCGGCATGCTGAAATAATTGCCGGAATACCGTCGTGGACGAAGGCAACGAGAGCGGTTAATCTGACGAACTTCGAAGCGGGCGCTCGAACGCAAGGAGCGACATCGTGAGCTGGCGTGACGATTTCGCAGTGGACTGCGCAGTGCTTGCCGTACGCCGGCCGTTCGCGAAACGCGGTCTCCAGACGGCGTTCGCCTGCGTGCCCTGCGCTGGCCAATGGAGCTGAAGCAGTTCCGGCGGCGGGCGCGGGAGATCTTCGACTCGATCCCGGAGGAGCTGCGGCACGGGGTGGAGTACGTGCAGGTCGAGCGCGACGCCGTGCCGCACCCCTCCATGCCCGACGTCTACACCCTGGGCGAGTGCGCCACGGGGGAGTACGACCTGGGGCTCGACCCGCCGGGCACCGTCCGCTCGGGCGTGCACCTGTACTACGGCTCCTTCCGCGAGGTCGCGCGGCTCGACGAGGACTTCGACTGGGAGGCGGAGCTCTGGGAGACCATCACCCACGAGGTCCGCCACCACCGCGAGTCCACCGCCGGCGAGGACGCGCTGGAGGACATGGACTGGGCCGAGGACGAGAACTTCCGCCGCCGCGCGGGGAAGCGCTTCGACCCGCTCTTCTTCCGCGCGGGGACGGCGCTGGGCGGGGGCGCCTGGGAGGTGGACGGCGACCTCTTCGTGGAGCGCGAGCTCACCGCCGACGAGATGGAGGAGACGGGCTCGCTCGCCGTCACCGTCGACGGCCAGGACGTGGTCGTGCCGCTCCCGGACCGGCTGGGCGACGTGCACTACCTCTACCTGGACGGCCGCTGGGACGAGGAGCGCGACGTGGCCCTGGTGCTCGTCCGCCGCCAGGGCACCTGGGAGCAGCTCCGGCGGCTCTTCTCGCGTCGCCGGCAGGAGGTGCTGGAGACTTCGGTGAACGTAGGGACCGACTGAAACGAAAGGTCTCTCACGGAGGCACGGGGGCACGGCGCCCGGTTTGCAGAATGACCCCTCACCCCGGTTCGGGCGGACCGGGCCCGGGTTCGTGCGACGGTCCTGCGCGTCCACCCGAACCGACCCTCTCCCGAACTGCCGGGAGAGGGTGGACGGAAAGGCTCGCTGCGCTCGCGACTGCGCGCCGAAGTTTCTGTTGCAGTTGCAGTACCTCTCCCATGTTGTTTGGGAGAGGTCCAATATCGAATAAACAGGTGAGACGGCAGTTTGTCTCGCCTGCTTATTCGGGTGAGGGCCATCGCCGCGGCACGCGCAGGACACGGGTTTCCGGGCAGGTCCATCGGGGAGCGGAGGAGGAGGCGGAGTGACGGAACCCGACGCGGGGGCGGCGCCGCGCGCGCGGCTGGACGGGGGGCCCTTCCTGACCCCCTACGAGATGGCGTTCGGCGAGGCGGGGTTCGAGACCCGCGTCTTCCCGCGCATCCAGGCCGAGGCCGACGAGCACGGCGAGGACCCCACCCTGCGCGAGCGCTTCGGCTTCCTCACCCTGGCGGGCGACGCGGCGCGCGAGATGGTGCCGCCCGAGGCCTCGGTCGAGGCGCTGGAGGAGTACCGCGCGCTCCTCTACCACGCCTTCAACTTCTGGCGCTTCGGGCGGCGGATGTACGTGCTCGACGCGGCCGTGGCGCGCTACCTGGTGGAGGCCGCGCCCGCGCTGGCGGGATGGGAGCTCACCCTTCCCCTTCCCTCGGTGTACGTGCGCCTTCCGGCCAACCTCTTCTGGGCCAGCATCGCCACCGACGTCCCGCCCGAGCCGGTGGACGGCTTCTTCGCCACGGTGGCGGACGGCAGCGACCCGCTGGGCGGCCCCTTCCAGGAGCTGCAGGTGCTGATGGTGCTGGGGCTGCGCCGCGCCCGCGCCGGCTTCAGCGTGATCCCCTTCGCCACCGAGGCGGGCCCCGGCATCCCCGCCACCTGGGCCGAGGCGCCGGGGCGCGAGGGGGCGAAGGACTTCGCCAACATCCTTCCCGGCGGCGAGATGGCGGGGCTCTACTCCATCCTCACCACCACCGAGGCGCTCAAGCTGCTGGCGCGCGCCCTCTGGTACGTGGAGACGCACCCCGCCGACGTGGAGCCCTTCGCCGCGCCGGAGCGCCGCGGCGAGGACCGCCCCGGGCAGGTGCCCCTCTCGCGCCTTCCCTTCCACCGCGTCTCGCTCTCCGGCGCGGGCGGGCTGCCGCCGGAGGGCTCCACGGGATGAAGGCCCCCGAGGCGGCGGGCGTCCTCTCCGAGATCTCCATGCTCCTGGAGGTGGTGGGCGGCGACCCCTTCCGCGCGAAGGCGTACGCCACGGCGGCGCGCCGGCTCGAGGCGAGCGGCGCCGACCTCACCGCGCTCGCCGCCCAGGGGAAGCTCACCACCCTCCCCGGCGTGGGCGCCGGCATCGCCGAGGTGCTGCGCGAGCTGGTGGAGACGGGGCGCTCCTCCCTCTACGACCGCCTCGCGGCCGAGACCCCCATCGGGCTCTACGACCTGATGCGGATCAAGGGGCTGGGCCCCAAGCGCATCCGCACCCTCTACGCCGAGATGGGGATCGACTCGCTCGACAAGCTGGAGGAGGCCGCGCTCGCCGGGCGGCTGGCCGGGGCGCCGGGGATCGGGGCGGGAACGGAGAAGAAGATCCTCGAGAGCGTGGCCTTCGCCCGCGCGGCGCGGGGGCGCAGGAGGCTCTACGCCGCGCTGGAGGTGGCGGAGCGGCTGCTGGAGTGGCTCGACACGCTGGGCACCGTGCAGCGCGCCGAGGCCGCCGGCGAGGTGCGCCGCGACCTGGAGGTGGTCGATTCCGTCGACCTCGTCGCCGCGGCGAAGGAGCCGGCCGCCGTCCTCGCCGCCTTCCGCGACCTGAGCGGCGGCGCCGGCGCGTCCTCCTCCTCCGCCGGGGAGCGCGCGGAGATCCAGTTCTCCGACGGGCTGCGCGCGACGCTGGTCTGCGTCCCTCCCGCGCGCTGGGCGACGGCGCTCCTCTACGCCACCGGGAGCGCGGAGCACCTGGCGCAGCTCGAGGCGCGTGCGGAGTCGCTCGGCCTGCGGCTGGCGGCGGACGGCCTCTGGCGGGGCGCCAGGCGGGTCGCCGCGCGCGACGAGGCGGCGGTGTACAAAGCGCTGGGGATGGCGTTCGTGGAGCCCGAGCTGCGCGAGGGGTGGGGCGAGGTCGAGGCGGCCGCTGCCGGCACCCTCCCGCGGCTGGTGGAGGTGGGCGACCTGCGCGGCACCTTCCACTGCCACACCACGTATTCGGACGGGCGCGCCTCCGTCGCCGAGATGGGCGAGGCGGCCCGGGAGCGCGGCTGGAGTTATCTCGGGATCGCGGACCACTCGCAGTCCGCCGGGTACGCGGGCGGGCTGCCGCCGGTGAAGGTCCGCAGCCAGCAGGCCGAGATCGACGGCTGGAACCGCGCCCACGGCGGAAAGGGGAAGAAGCGCTTCCGCCTGTTCAAGGGGGTGGAGAGCGACATCCTCACCGACGGGCGGCTGGACTACGACGACGACGTGCTCGCCTCGTTCGACTACGTGGTGGGCTCCGTCCACTCCGCCTTCGACCTGGGCGAGCGGGCGATGACGGAGCGGATGCTGCGCGCCGTCTCCCATCCCCGCCTCACCATCCTGGGGCACGCCACGGGGCGCCTGCTCCTGCGCCGCAACGGCTACGAGGTGGACGTGCGCGCCGTGCTCGACGCCTGCGCCGAGCACGGGGTGATGGTGGAGATCAACGCCGACCCCGCGCGCCTGGACGTGGACTGGAAGAACGCGCGCTACGCCGCTGAAAAGGGCGTGCTGGTGCCCATCAACCCCGACGCGCACTCCACCTCGTCGCTCGACCACGTGCAGTGGGGGGTGCGGGTGGCGCGGAAGGGGTGGCTGGGGCCGCGCAGCGTGCTGAACGCGTACGAACTGGAAGAGGTGGAGGAGATCTTTGCCAAGAGAAAGCAGGGCCGCCCGGCGTGAGCGGCTGGGGAAGGTGCTGGACCGGCTGGAGGAGGCGTACCCCGACAGCCGCTGCTCCCTCGACCACGCCGACGCGCTGCAGCTCGTGGTCGCCACCGTGCTCTCCGCGCAGACCACCGACGCGTCGGTGAACCGGGTGACCCCGGCGCTCTTCGCGCGCTTCCGCACCGCGGCGGAGTACGCGGAGGCGACCCAGGAGGAGATGGAGGAGTACCTCAAGAGCCTCAACTTCTTCCGCAACAAGAGCCGCGCGGTGATCGGCCTGGGGCGCGCCCTGGCGGAGCGCTTCGGCGGCCAGGTGCCGCGCACCATGGAGGAGCTCACCACCCTCCCCGGGGTGGGGCGGAAGACGGCGAACGTGGTGCTGGGGGTGGGCTTCGGGATCGCCGAGGGGGTGGTGGTCGACACCCACGTCAAGCGCCTCTCCCTTCGCCTGGGCCTCACGAAGGAAGAGGACCCCGAGAAGGTGGAGCAGGACCTCATCCCCCTCCTCCCGCCCGGGCGGCGGGTGCACTTCACCCACCTGATGATCGACCACGGCCGCGCCGTCTGCACCGCGCGCCGCCCCTACTGCGAGCGCTGCGTGGTCGCCCCGCTCTGCCCCACCGCCCCCGTGGTGTTCCGCGCCGGCGCCCTGATCGAAGGCACGCCTCCCCTCGTCCTCCCTTCCCCGGTGTGAGCATTTGGTCGCAGTTCGACACCATTTACGCCATCACTTGAACCTGCCAGGATCCGACATTATCATCCAGCCGCGGTCGATCTCCGACCTCTCCCGCAGGCTCCTCCCCCCTGTCTCCCGGAGGCTCCCGTGTCGCTCGATCCCGAATCCCTGCAGGTGCAGTCGTTCTCCACGTCGGACAGCTCGGACCCGATCCTGGGCTGCTGTACCGGTTGTGTGAGCGGGTGCGGCATCAACCCCACGGCCGGCGGCTGCCAGAGTCAGGGGAAGACCTACGAGTACGTCGGCTGCGGCGGCGACACCATCCAGCAGGCGTACTGACGCCCGACCCCGTCCGGCCCCGGCCCCCCGCGCCGCGGTCGGACGGCCCCTTTCGGCCACCGCCGCTACAGTCCGGAGTGAGACGGCGCCTCGTGCGCACGCCGCCGCCGGACCCCTGCGACAGCGTCGACATCTGCCAGGCGTGACCGGGCGCGCCCGCGCCTGAGTCCCGGACGCGTCCCCGCGTCCATTCCCTTCCATCCCGCACCACGGAGGTTCCGATGGACCGCAGCAAGCTGGAGATCGACTCGCTCGAAGTCAGCTCGTTCGAGATCAGCCAGCCGGCGATCCAGCCGGTCGACGGCATGAACAACGCGCTGCCCGGCGGCGGGTACTGCTGCACCGGCTGCGTGAGCGGGTGCGGGATCTACCCGACCAACGGCGGGTGCGAGAGCGGCGGCGGCGACACGACGTACTACTGAGCCGCTCGCCGGAAAAAGATCGTCTCGCGCGGAGACGCGGAGAGCGCTGGTCGGTTGCTCCGTGTCTCCGCGTCTCTGGTGCGTCAGGCCAAGCCTGACCTCTCTTGTGAACTGAAAGGAGTTCACCATGTGAAATGCCTGTGACACATGTAGCCGAGCAGGCAGGGTAAGCGGGCAACCGAGATCTGAAGCCCTGCGAGGCGGACGGTGCGAGCCGTAGCGAAAGCGAACCCGGAACAGCCTCGAAACGCAAAGATGAGAGCGGCCAGCCTGTCAGAGATGGTGAAGCCAGCACGGGTGGGGAAGCCACAGGCGTGTGCACCCACACGGCTCTCCGGGGTGGA
>JBJMPM010000156.1:0-4290 GCA_045803205.1 Longimicrobiaceae bacterium | reverse complement strand
GCACGTTCTCTCCGTTCCTCCGTGAGAGGTCGCCGTTGTCAGCCGGCACCTCGCGGGCGTACACTGCCGATCCTGAAGATTGCTGAGAACCGTCTCCCCAGACGTCATTCTGAGAGACTGTTGAGAGACCTCGTGCCCTGAGACGTCATCCTGCGGCCGGCCACACAGCGACTTCGTTGCTCCATTGTCTTGCAGGCCGAAGGATCTATAGCCTGTGTAAGCACTTGGCTGAGGGACAACGCGATTGAGTCGTCGCTACCCAGCCTCGACACATCACCTGCTGACGTGCTTCCGCGGTTATAGATCCTTCGGCCTGCAAGGTCTCGTGCGGACGAAAATGGGGCGTAGCCGGCCTCAGGATGACGTCTTCCGGGTGGTTCCTTAACTGTCTCTGAGGCCGGCCACGTTGCGATCCGGATATGCTCGATCCCTTGCAGGCCAAAGGATCTATAGCCGGTGAAGGGTACTCAGCCGAGGAAACGCGCTGCCGGGGCCTCGCGTTGAGGTTCGAGGTTTCTCAAACGTCTCTCACCCTCTCCGCCAGAACAGGAAGCGAGCGATGGACATCCTCGACGCCATCGGCAACACCTCGATGGTCCGGCTGCGCAGGGTCGTCCCGGCGGGATGCGCGGACGTGTACGTGAAGCTGGAGTGGGAGAACCCCACCGGCAGCATGAAGGACCGGATGGCGCGGGCCGTGATCTCGCGCGCCGAGGCGGACGGGCGGCTGAAGCCCGGCGACACCGTGGTCGAGTACACCGGCGGCAGCACGGGCGCGTCGCTCGCGCTGGTCTGCGCGGCGAAGGGGTACCGCATCCGCATCGTCAGCTCCGACGCGTTCGCCCGCGAGAAGCTGGACCAGATGGCCGCCTTCGGCGCGGAGCTCACCCTCGTTCCCAGCGAGGGCGGGCGCACCACGAAGAAGCTGATCCTGGAGATGATCGAGACGGCGCGCGCCCTGAGCCGCGAGCCGGACACCTGCTGGACCGACCAGCTCAACAACCACGACAGCATCGCCGGCTACCACCCGCTGGGCGAGGAGATCTGGCGCCAGACGGAGGGGCGCGTCGGCGCCTTCGTCCAGAGCGTGGGCACGGCGGCGTCGCTGCGCGGGGTCGCGGAGGTGCTGAGGGGATACGCGCCGGGCGTGCGCATCGTCGCCGTGGAGCCGGCCGAGTCGCCGGTGCTCTCCGGCGGCGAGGCGGGGCCGCACAAGATCGAGGGGGTGGGGATGGCTACACGCCGCCGCTCTGGGAGCCGTCGCTGGCGGACGAGGTGGTGGCGGTGCCGACGGAGGAGGCGAAGGAGATGGCGCGGCGGCTGGCGCGCGAGGAGGCGCTCTTCGCCGGCACCTCGTCCGGCGCGAACGTGATCGCCGCGATCGAGGTGGCGCGGCGCCTCGGCCCCGGCGCCGCCGTGGTCACGCTGCTGGTCGACTCCGGCCTCAAGTACGTGAACACCGACGTGTACCGGCGCGCCTGATACAACACCGAAGAATACGTCTCATACCAATTTGCCGAGAATAGTTCTGGGTTCCAGTCTCTGACGGAAGGCCTCACACGGAGTCAACGGAGTCAACGGAACTCTTCTCCGCTGACTCCGTGTGAGACCCTTCTGTTCAAGGATCTGATCCTGAACGAAACTCTGCCATGCGGTATCAGTGCAGGAACTCGTGGGCCCGCCGGATGGTGCTGTGATCGACGCTGAGGATGGCGCTCTCGGATTCGGTGACTTCGCTCCACCTGGAGTCCTTCTGGGCCACACCCTTCGCGGCCGTGAGGACGAGCAGCGTCACGGCGAGCAGGACGGATCGAATCCTCATCGGAAAGGACCGACTGGAGAGGGGTCGTGCGTGAGGGCGCTATCATCTTGCAGCGCAACAATCTAATACCAATTCCTTTAATTGACTGTGCATTCGACCAGCAGATTCAAACTGCAATCTCTCACAGAGGTCGCAGAGGTCACAGAGGAACTGCAGTGCTTTCCTCTGTGGCCCCTGTGACCTCTGTGAGAGCCACTTCTGTTTTAGCGATCAAGGAATGCACAATCAAATGGTGAAAGCGGTATAACACTCATCCAGCGCTCACGGGAGTGGCTCACGCCCCGCGCACCTCGGCCGTCCGCGCCGCCACCAGCTTCTTCACCAGCTCCACGGGGAGGGGCCGCGAGGCGGGGAAGCGGATCGTTCCCTTCGCGGTCTCGTAGCCTTCGATCTCCGCCGCGTAGTCGCGGAGCATGCCGGCGCTCAGGGGATACATGCTGAAGTGCTGCTTCCACGCCGCCACCCACACCAGCGGCTTGCCGCCGAGCCGGAAGACGGGGATGGCGTAGCTGATCCCCTCCTCGGCCTCCGGCGCCACGGCGCGGACGGCGCTTCGCAGCGTGTCGAGGCCGGCGCGCTGCTCGTCCGTCAGCGTGGCCCGGTACTCCGCGACGTCCTTCGGTTTCTCACCCATCGCATTCTCCCGGCGCAGAGGTTCGATCGGTTGCGGCGGTGATGTCGTCCCAGACCATCCAGTACGGATGCATGGGCAGGGCGCCGCGGCGCGCGTAGAACGTGCGCGCCCGGGGGTTGTCGGGCTCCACGTTCACGCAGACCCGGCGCGCCCCACGCCCGGCGAACCAGGCGGCGAGCCGGTCGAACAGTCCGTCCGCGATCCCGGCCCCGCGCAGCCCGGGGAGGACGAAGATCCACTGCAGCTCTCCGTCGCACCCGAACCGCGTGGTGAGGTGGCCGGCGATGAATCCCGCCATCGCGCCGCCCGCCTCGGCCACGTAGATCACGCGGGGTGCCAGCGCCTGCTGGGGATGGTGCTCGCCGGCGAGGTACCGCGCCATCCGCTCCGCCCCGGCGCCGCCCTCCCAGCCGCCCGCGTCGCGGATGCGCGCCATCTCCGCGACGTCGGCGAGAGTCGCCGGGCGGCAGGTCGCCGGCTCCATGCCGCGGCGGCGGATCAGCCCGGCCGCCCCGCGTCCCAGCCGGGGACGAGCGCGTCGGGGGCGTGGTCTTCGATCAGGCCGAGCTCGATGCCGTGCTCCAGCCACGCCTTGAGGCCGGAGAGCACGAACGAGAACCCGCCGGTGGAGTCGAGCGCGCGCGCCACCACCTCGTCGGGGGTGCCGTGGAAGCCCCGGTTCCTGACCACCACGAAGGTCGCGCCGTCGCCCCGGGGCTCGAAGGTCCACTCCACCGAGGTGGGGCTGGTGAGGTCCCAGTCGACCAGGATGCGGCGGTTCTCCTCGATCTCCCGGACCTCGACCTCCGTCCCCGCGCCGTACATCTCCCACTCCCACCGCACCCGCTTCCCCGCCTCCAGCCGGCCGCTCCCGCGCGAGAACCAGAAGCGCCGGGTGACCTCGGGGTCCACGAAGGCCTGGAACACCTCCGCCGCCGGCCTGCGGATGAGCATCTGCGCCTGCGCGACGGGCGGCTGGATCGGGTTTGTCACTCGCGTCCTCCGTGCTTCCGGGATGCCGCTGCCAAGGTGGTGATCGTGCCCAGAAGATGTCATGGCGGAGACTGGTGCGGAACCACAAGGAGCCTCGAGACAACCTCCTGAGAGAAACCCCAGGACGTCATCCTGAGAAGGTGTTGCCGAACCGTTCTTCGGACACCCCCGCGTGTCATCCTGAGGCCCGGCCACATGGAACCAGCTCCACTCCGATGGCGGCAGGGCCGTGAGGATCTGATCGCGGCCACGCCGGAGCCGGCTGCGGAAGCTCGCGCGGAAGCCGCGGCCTCACGTTCACTCGTCGATGTCACGCAGGAAAAGCCAGGCATCGACGAGCGCCGACGTGGACGCGGCGATGGTGCGGGCTTCCGCGGCGGGCTCCTGCGCATTCCTCGGCCAGATCCTCACGGCCCTGCCGTCTGCAGCGCTGACGCCAGGACCCGTGTGGCCGGGCCTCAGGATGACACCTGTGGTGCCGCGGGAATGTGCGCGTTTAGCAACGCCCTCTGAGGCCGGTCACGCCCCATTTTTCATCCGCAGGAGACTCTGCAGGCCGAAGGATCTATAACCGCGGCAGCACGTGAGCTGGTCAGGTGTGCCCCAGGCCGGGCGGCGACGACTGAAGCGCGCGCTCCCGCGGTCAAGTGCTTGCACCGGCTATAGATCCTTCGGCCTGCGAGAGATCTGGCGGTGGATGTTGTTAGCGGCGGCTGTAAATCTGACACTTCCGGCGGGTGAAAATCTGACAGTCGGCAGATCGCACTCGGGGCTGACGTTCGCGTATGAAGCGGGAGTCAGTCACTCCATGCACTTTGGTGCCTCCACCCCAAGCGGAGGC
>JBJMPM010000155.1:0-9114 GCA_045803205.1 Longimicrobiaceae bacterium | reverse complement strand
TTGAACGGCTCGGGCTTCGGCAGCTCGAAGACGGCGGGCTCGTGGAGGAACTTGAACGGCTCGGGCTTCGGCAGCTCGAAGACGGCGGGCTCGTAGAGGAACTTGGGCAGCTTGGACGTGCTCATTTGTGAAACTCAGGCGGCGCGGGTGTTGTCTGGAGTATTCCCCTTATTCATCACTACGTTCCACACTTGGGTTTGGTTGCAGCGTCTGCCGCAAGGGGCTTCGAGATCCTGCCGCCCTCCCCCGCGACGAGCGCGTGATGACCGAGTCGATGGCGGTGAAGGGCTACGCCGGCCAGCCCTGGCGCGCGGTGCGCGAGATCGACCTCCCCGCGCCGGACGGGACAGTGGTGCGCGCCACCATTCGCGCGCGGTAGAGGCGCCTCTGGCTCTTCGTGCCGCCGCGGTGAGATATTTGTGTTTCCTCACCATCCTTCCGACCGCAGGATCATGCGATGCAAGCTCCCGCCTTTCGCGCCCGCTCCGTTCCCGAGCTGCTCGACGCCGCCTTCCAGGTGCTGCGCGCGCGGTACGCGCAGCTCCTCTCGGCGACGCTGGTCATCTGCCTCCCCGCCTTCGTCCTCGACCTGTTCATCCCCGCCGAGGCGGGAAGGCTGAGCGACGTGGCGCACAGCTTCCTGCTCAGCTACGCGGCCGCGGCCACGGTGGTCGTCGTCTCCGACGCGTACCTCGGGCAGGAGCGCAGCCTGCCCCAGGTGCTCCGCGCGGTGTTCTCGCGCTTCGGGTCGATCTGGGGAACGGCGCTGATGAAGAACCTCCTCATCGGCTTCGGGATGCTCCTGCTGGTGGTGCCGGGCGTGATCGCCTTCATCGTCACCTTCGCGATGGTCCCGGCCGTGATGCTCGAGGGCGCCTCCACCAGCCAGGCGTTCGACCGCAGCCGCGCGCTGGCGAGGGGCAACCAGGCACGGATCTTCTTCGCCCTGGTCCTGGCGTTCGCGCTGATGTCCATCGCCTTCATGGGCACCCTCTTCGCCGCGGGGTTCCTGGAGGGGACGGCGGGGTGGGGTATGAGCGACACGGGATGGAACGTGCTGACCCAGCTCGTGTTCTCGGCCGCCTACCCGTTCACGGCCATCGTGTCGGTGCTGCTCTACTACGACGCGCGCATCCGCAACGAGGCGTTCGACATCGAGATGCTGATGGAAGACCTCCACGGTCTCGCGCCTGCCGAGGCGCCGCCCGTGCCGGCCTGATTGCTTCCTTTCCCCGGAGATTGCGGACGGGCGGCTCCCTTGCGTCGGGAGTCGCCCGTGCGCGCTCGAAGCTGGTGCGCTGACGAGCGACGAGATCTTGCGCGCCCTCCCCCGCGACGAGCGGGTGATGACCGAGTCGATGGCGGTGAAGGGCTACGCCGGTCAGTCTTGGCGGGACGTGCGCGAGATCGACCTTTCCGCGCCGAATGGCACGCCGGTGCGTGCGATCGTCCGGGTGCGGTAAGCGTCGGTACAGAACGAATTCGGTGCAGTGCTCGAGGGCCGCCACTGCGTCATGGAACGCGCATTCTCCAGGGCATGTGACCGTTTGGCACATCGACGTTGCGGGGTCCGTTCGCAATCTCCGTGAGCGCCTCGCGTGCCTGCGCTTCGAAGTCTCCGGTGTCGAAGAACGTATGCACCTCGTCCGCTGCTACCCGGCGCCACGCGTCCTCGTGGACCTTTTTCGAAATCAGGAGATGCCAGGGCAGGCCCAGCGAGAGAGCGGCTCCCAACTCCAGGTGGAGCCACGGTGAAGGCCACCATCCATCTTTGAACTTTTGCCCTCCGTCTTCGGTCCAGATCCCCAGAAAGTCGGTGCAGGTCCGCATGAGGTGTACGATCCGGTCCCGATTGACTCCGCGTCCGAGCTTTCTCCCGGTTACGATCTCCATTCCCAGTTCGGTCGCAATGTCATTGATAGTCTTGAACCGACTGTCGTCGCGAAATGAATAGGAGACGAAAAGAGACCGTGGGGCGGCTTCATGCCCGTTTGCGATGGTTTCTTCAGCGATCAGGTCGCGGGCGAGAGCGAAGCGCTGGAGCTCCTCGAAGGTTGGGTTCACTCGGCGCGACAAGTCCGCATAGGCCGTATAATGCTCCTGGAGCAAAGTATGGGTCGGCCGCTTTCGTGGCCGTTCCGGTGTCCTGGCTCCCGGCTGTACGCTTAGCGACTTGTGCTCGATCGCGGAATACGTCTGGGGAAATAGAGGGTACGCGACCTTGATGTTGAACGAATTGACCAGTTCTTGGGTGGAGAGCGCGGTCTCCAACGTGTCCTTGATCAGATCGATGTCCGTTCCCAGTTCCAGGGGTGGCTTCACCACGAGATCGAAGGTCGCGTGTTTGCCGAATTTGTGGAGCCGGGAAAGGCTGGTGAGGATGTCGAACTTCGCCTCGTGCATCGCCTCCGTGATCGCCGCCAGCGCACCTGGGCGCTCTTCGTGCGCGATGGTGAGAGACAGAACCGGCCGTGAGTTGCGTATGAAGTAAACTCGCAGGAAGCGGTCATCCGTTTCGGATACCGGGAGGTAATAGGCGCCCCTTGGATCCGTGCTCTCCTGTTGCAGGTCGAGCGCTTCTTTCAATACCTCGCGGATTTCTCCCGAGAGCCGCAGCACGACCTTTCCATCGACCTTCTCCACCCGTGTCTGCGCGACCACCGGCTGGAACGCCACACCCCGGCGGTAGTCCGCTGCCGCCTTCAGAAAGTGGCGGTGCGCATTGAACAGGCTGCGAACCCTCCGGATCTTGATCCGTGGCTCACCGGAGCTGGACAGGGCAATGTCCTTGAACACGTTCGCGAGGATCGCCCGCCGGAGGTCGAGCAGCGTTTCGGTCTTACCGGCCGTGCGGTATTCCTTGTCGTTGTCGTGAGCCGCCCCGTTGTACAGGCTCGCGTCGACCACCATCTCGACAGAATGGTACTGCTGGCCATCCATGGAGCTGGATTCCGCGGCAAGGACATTGACGTCGTGATCCTTCAGGGTCTCGAAGACGTCGTGCACGAGCCCTACGCGCTCGTGCATTGCCATCGTGATGCGCCACAGGTCGTCCCAGAACTCGAAGTCGATGGGGGAGATCACCAGTTCCGGCAGCGCGTCCTGCTCCCTTTTGCCGGGAAGGAGACAGATGGAGACGGTCGCTTCTGGAAAAAGCGAAAGCGGGCCCCGGTGATAGAGCGGCACCCGGACGAGATCGCTTTCGAAGGGGCGGGGAATGTCCAGGATGAGCATGGGAAGGCTGCAGAGAAGGGAATAAACAATAGTTCGCGAAATGACCGAAGCAAATTAGGAAACTCGATCTGGTTTGGAAAGAATCGCCGCGAAGGCAAGTTGGGAACGCGAATCGTCTGCGTCTCTACGTGAGGCCCTTTTTTCGCAGGGTGGAGCGGGGTAGTTTCACACTTCCCGAGGCACCGCCCGAACCGAGAGCGAGACGATCCCGATGGAAGCGCTGAAGTCCGCCGATCCCGAGGTCTACCGGCTGCTGGTGGAGGAGGCCCACCGCCAGGAGCACGTGCTCGAGATGATCGCCAGCGAGAACTTCGCCTCGCGCGCGGTGATCGAGGCGATGGGGTCGGTGCTGACCAACAAGTACGCCGAGGGGCTCCCCGGGAAGCGCTACTACGGCGGCTGCGAGGTGGTGGACGAGGTGGAGCGGCTCGCGCAGCAGCGCCTCCTCCAGCTCTTCGGGGCGGAGCACGCCAACGTGCAGCCGCACTCCGGCGCGCAGGCCAACATGGCCGCCTACTTCGCGCTCGCCGAGCCGGGCGACACGGTGCTGGGGATGAACCTCTCCGAGGGCGGGCACCTGACGCACGGCTCGCCGGTGAACTTCAGCGGCCGCCTGTACAACATCGTGGCCTACGGCGTCCGCCCCGACGACCACCGCATCGACTACGGCGCGCTGCGCGACCTGGCGGTGAAGGTGAAGCCGAAGGTGATCGTGGCCGGCGCCAGCGCCTATCCGCGCATCATCGACTTCGAGGTGTTCGCCGAGATCGCGCGCGAGTGCGGCGCGAAGCTCTTCGTCGACATGGCGCACTTCGCGGGGCTGGTGGCCACGGGGCACCACCCCTCGCCCATCGGCCACGCCGACGTGGTCACCTCCACCACGCACAAGACGCTGCGCGGCCCCCGCGGCGGGCTGGTGATGGCGACCGAGGAGCACGCCAAGGCGGTCAACAAGCAGGTCTTCCCCGGCACGCAGGGCGGCCCGCTGATGCACGTGATCGCCGCCAAGGCGGTCGCCTTTGCCGAGGCGCTGAAGCCGGAGTTCACGGACTACTCGGGGTGGGTGATCGAGAACGCGAAGGCGCTGGCCGAGGGGCTGATGGAGCGCGGCTTCGACCTCGTCTCCGGCGGCACCGACAACCACCTGCTGCTGGTGGACCTGCGCGGCAAGGGTCTGACGGGGAAGGTGGCGGAGAGCGCGCTTGAACGCGCCGGCATCACCGTCAACAAGAACACCGTCCCCGGCGAGACGGAGTCGCCCTTCGTGACCTCGGGGATCCGCATCGGCACGCCGGCGCTCACCACCCGCGGCTTCGGGGTGGACGAGATGCGGACCATCGCCGGGATGATCGACCGCGTGGTGTCGAAGCCGGAGGACGAGGCGCTCGCTTCGCAGGTGCGCGGCGAGGTGCGGGAGATGTGCGGGCGCTTCCCGCTCTATGGCGACTGGTGGCGGTCGTGAGGGGGTGCGATGCCCGTGCGTGAGCCCTGGTTCGAGGGGGAGACGCCGGAGGAGCGGCAGGCGCGGCGCGAGGCGTACGAGCGCATCGCCGGCTCGGCCGCGCGGCTGGGGCTGCCGCTGGAGCGCCTGGCCGCGCTGCTGCGCCAGCTCCACGCCAACGAGGCGGAGACGCGCCGCTTCCTCTCCGACATCTATCACGTCCCTGACGACTCGCTCGACGACTATCTCCGGATCCGCATGAAGGACCTGGAAACCGAGTAGGCGACGGCAGCTCACACAGAGGACGCAGAGCCGCGGAGAAGCGGCGCGTCCGGGGGTGGAACGTGCGGGAATTCGCCCAGAGGCAGGCCCCATCCCGAACGCCGGTCTCCCGTGACGCCGCGCGGTCCTCCGCCACCCGGCCCGGGGCAGCTCATCGCGGGAATCCCCTCCTGCTCCTGCGGCTCGCAGCGAGCGCCTCGCGGCGCCACTCCGATCATTCCACCCGGACAGGGCTGGCGGTCAGCCGCCCGGGCGACGCGCACGAGCGGGAAGCGGACCGCGCGGCGGCGCAGGTGATGGGCGGGGCACATCCCGTGGGGGAGCGCGAAACCGGCCACGCGGCGCCGGCCGCGCCGCCGTCCGTGGTCCGCGAGGTGCTGGGCTCGCCTGGGCGGCCCCTCGATCCGGAGGCCCGGGCCTTCATGGAGTCTCGCTTCGGCCACGACTTCGGCGGGGTGCGGGTGCACCACGACGCCGCGGCGGCACAGTCGGCCGACGCGGTGGACGCGCGCGCCTACGCCCTGGGCGACGACCTGGTGTTCGCGCGGGGCGAGTACGCGCCCGGGACCGCCGCGGGCAGGTCCCTCCTCGCGCACGAACTCGCCCACGTGGTGCAGCAGCGCGGCGAGCGCCACCTCCCGCCGGTGCTGCGCCGCGCGCCGACCGCCAGGACCTGGGCCGGCGAGTTCGTCGCCGACGAGTATGTCTCGACGAAGTCCTACTTGGCGGCGCCGGGAGGGAAGCCCGTCGGCTACGGCGCGACCATCGCGATCCGGTTCAAGGCGAACGACCGCGTGGACGCGACCCGGATCGTCTTCGTGCAGACGGCGCTGAGCGTGAAGAACGGGACGCCGACCAACAAGTACGACGACGACGAGAAGAAGAAGAAAGTCGCCGAGAGCCGCATGATTCCCGCCGGCAAGCCGGGAGCGGGCACCCACGTGGACACGTGGCCGGAGTCCCGCTGGCCTTACTACGGCATGGCCGACAAGCGTGGAGACAAGGTGGAAGCGGGACCGTTCACCGAGTTCGGGTTCCACTTCAAGGACGCCGGCACGCCGAAGGACCATGACGCCGTGCTCAAGGACGAGCCGGACCTGACTTCGGGCGACGCCTACACGCCCGTGGAAGACGTGATGACCGGGGAGTGGAGCCAGCGGTTCGAATCGACGGCGCTGGCCATCTCCGGCAACCAGGCGGGAACGTACTACGGCGCGGTGGAGTGGGGATGGGCGCGAGGCCCCAGGGACTCGTCCACGCGGCTCCTGGACTTCAAGGCCAGGCCCGGCAACGTCCCCACCCCCACGTTCATGGAGGCCGCCCGGCTGTGGAACGCCTCCAGCTCGAGCGAGGGGAAGGCGACGACCGACCTGCCGGTGGAGACCACGACCTCAGGGATCTCGCGGGTGTGGGAGACTCCGGAACGGAAGAAGGCGGTCGCCGATCTCCCGCTGGGCACGCCGGTGCAAAGGACGACGGACCTGGACCCGAAGGCCCCGACCTGGATGGCGAGCGTCGTCGTGACCGGCGGCGCCCACGCCGGCAAGAAGGGGTGGATCCTGGAGCTCGATCTCTACCGGGGGGAGAAGAAGTAGGCCGGCATCTCATCTCACGAAGAGGACACGGGGCCGCGGAGAATCCCTCCCGCGGCTCTTCGTTCTTCTTGCGCGCGAGGATCGAGGAGCTTAGGATGTGATTGAGAATCGTTCTCAACTACTTTCCGGCTGCTCGACATGCGATCGCTGTACACCGCCGCGGCGCTCCTCTGCGCCTTCGCGGCTCCCGCCGCCGCCCAGACGGCGCCCACGGCCAACGACACCGTGCACGCGCTGTCGTCGCTGCGCGTGGTGGCCGACCGCAACGTCGGCTACACCGCCCTGCGCAGCATCACCGCGACCAGGACGCCCACGCCGCTGCGCGACGTGCCGCAGTCGGTGAGCGTGGTCACCCGGGACGTGATCGCCGACCAGGCCATGCAGGGGATGGCCGACGTGGTGCGCTACGTTCCCGGCGTGCAGATGGGGCAGGGCGAGGGGCACCGCGATGCGCCCACCATCCGCGGCAACGCCAGCACCGCCGACTTCTTCGTGGACGGCGTGCGCGACGACGCGCAGTACCTGCGCGACCTCTACAACGCCGAGCGGGTGGAGGCGCTGAAGGGGAGCAACGCCATGATCTTCGGGCGCGGGGGCGGCGGCGGGGTGCTGAACCGCGTGAGCAAGCAGGCCCAGTGGACGCCCGTGCGCGCCTTCACCTTCGAGGGCGGCTCGTGGGACCACCGCCGCACCACCATGGACGTGGGCCAGGCGCTGGGCAGGGCGGCCGCGGTACGCTTCAACGGGATGCTCGAGCGCTCCGGCGGCTTCCGCGACCAGGCGGGGCTGCGGCGCTACGGGGTGAACCCCACCGCCGCGCTCTCGCTGGGCCGCACCACGGTGCAGGCGGGGTACGAGCTGTTCAGCGACCGGCGCACGGTGGACCGCGGCATCCCTTCCTTCCAGGGGCGCCCGTCGGAGGCGGACGTGACCACCTTCTTCGGCAACCCCGACGTCTCGCACGCGCGGATGCGGGTGCACGCCGCGAACACGCTGGTGGAGCACACCGCCGGCAAGCTCACGCTGCGCAACCGCACGCGCTTCGCCGACTACGACAAGTTCTACCAGAACAGCTATCCCGGCGCGGTGAACGCCGATGCCAGCCAGGTGGCGCTGAGCGCCTACAACCACGCGATCGCCCGGCGCAACTGGTTCAACCAGACGGACCTGGTGGCCACCGGCCGCACCGGGGGCATCGGCCATACGTTCCTGCTGGGCGCCGAGGTGAGCCGCCAGCACACGCTGCAGGTGCGCAACACCGGCTACTACAACAACACGGCGACCTCCTTCTCCGTCCCCTTCAGCGCGCCGACCGTCACGACGCCGATCACCTTCCGGCAGAGCGCGACCGACGCGGACAACCGCACCGTCGCGACGGTGGCCGGAGTGTACGTGCAGGAGCAGGCGGAGCTCGCTCCCTGGCTGCAGGCGGTGGGCGGGTTGCGCTACGACCGCTTCGACGTGGAGTACCACAACCACCGCACCGGCGACGACCTGGGGCGCGGCGACGCGCTCTGGTCGCCGCGCGCGGGGCTGGTGCTCAAGCCGGTGCGGGCGGCGTCGCTCTACGGGAGTTGGAGCGTGTCGTACCTCCCCAGCTCGGGCGACCAGTTCACCTCGCTGACGGCGACCACCGAGACGCTGGAGCCGGAGCGGTTCACCAACCGCGAGGTGGGCGCCAAGTGGGACGTGCGGGCGAACCTGTCGCTCACCGCGGCGGTCTACCGGCTCGACCGCACCAACACCTCGGCGCCGGACCCGGCGGACCCGTCGAAGGTCGTGCAGACGGGGGCGCAGCGGACCACCGGCTTCGAGCTCGGCGTGGCGGGGCAGGTCACCCGCGCCTGGCAGGTGGTGGGCGGGTTCACCTCGCAGAACGCGCGGATCGTGCACGCCACCACCGCGGCGAAGGCGGGCGCGCGGGTGCCGCTGGTGCCGCACCGGACGATGTCGCTCTGGAACCGCGTGCAGCTGGCTCCCGCGGTCGGCGTTGGGCTGGGCGTCGTGCGGCAGGGCGACATGTTCGCGGCGATCGACAACACCGTCACCCTCCCCCGCTTCACCCGGGCCGACGGCGCGCTCTTCCTGCGCATCAACCCCGCGCTCGGCGCGCAGGTGAACGTCGAGAACCTGTTCGACGAGCGCTACTACGCCACGAGCCAGGGGAACAACAACATCATGCCGGGCGCCACGCGCACCCTGCGCATCTCGCTGACGGCGACGCCGTAACGGCAAATCCCGCACAGAGGCACGGAGGACCGGAGAGCGCATCTCGGGTCCTCCGTGTTTTCGGGTCGAGACGAGGCTCATACCGTCTCTTGAGAACCATTGTTCAGAAACAGATGTCATCCTGAGAGGGTGTTGCTGAACCCGCTCTTCGGACACCCCTGGGTGTCATCCTGAGGCCCGGCCACGTGGAATCTGTTAGCGGCGGCTGTAAATCTGACACTTCCGGCGGGTGAAAATCTGACAGTCGGCAGATCGCACTCGGGGCTGACGTTCGCGTATGAAGCGGGAGTCAGTCACTCCATGCACTTTGGTGCCTCCACCCCAAGCGGAGGC
>JBJMPM010000138.1:0-14833 GCA_045803205.1 Longimicrobiaceae bacterium | reverse complement strand
CGATGCCCGGCTTTTCCTGCGTGGCATCGACGAGTGAACGTGAGGCCGCGGCTTCCGCGCGAGCTTCCGCAGCCGGCCCTGGCGTGGCCGCAATCAGATCCTCACGGCCCTGCCGCCATCGGAGCGAAAGCTGATTCCTCGTGGCCGGGCCTCAGGATGACACCCAGGGGTGTCCGAAGAACGGATTCAGCAACACCCTCTCAGGATGACGTCCTTTGCATGGCGAACCCTGGAAAGCGGTATCAGAGGCGCAGAGAGAGGAAGGGCGGTTCTCTGCTTGTCTCCGCGTCTCTGCGTGAGGCTGCAGTCAGCGTCTGCTACGGAATGCGGGAGCACGGGTAACCCGCGCCGCCGCTTCATCTTCCGCTAATCCAACTGAACGGCGCTCACGGCACCCCAAGGGTTTGGGCGGGTATCTGGTGCGCAGTGGACGGCCCGCCGCGGCGAACGCGGCGGCCTCCGCGCGACAGATGACCGGGAGGGGAGGGGCGAGCGCTCCTTGCTGGCGTGAATCGTGCGCCGCCCCCGGCGCACTCACTGCCAGGGAACCAGGAACGGGACCGCCGCTTCGGCACGGCGAACACTGGCTGAAGCCAGATGTTTGTTCTTGCGTGGGGGTGTAGCGGGCGTTAGGTTGGGCCTTCGATCCCAACACAACATCGTCCGGTCGGTACAGGGCGCGGCGCGCCTCCTCCCTGTTTTCCTTTCCCTGCACCTCTACGGAACATTCCAGAGCGGACGCGGCACGGCCCCGGCGGGCCGCCTGCGTCGCGGCGAATATCGGAGCAAGTCGTGGACATCACCGCAATCAAGTCGAAGAGCATCGGGGAGCTGCACGAGATGGCCGAGCAGCTCAACATCTCCAACTATTCCGGCCTGCGGAAGCAGGACCTCATCTACCGCATCGAGCAGAACCTGCTCGACAGCGAGGTGGTGCTGCGCGGCGAGGGCGTGCTCGAGGTCCTTCCCGAGGGGTACGGCTTCCTGCGCTCGCAGGACTGGAACTACCTGTACGGCCCCGACGACATCTACGTCTCCCCCAGCCAGATCAAGCGCTTCGACCTGCGCACCGGCGACACGGTGCTGGGGCAGGTGCGCCCGCCCAAGGAGGGGGAGCGCTACCTGGCGCTGCTCAAGGTGGAGCGGGTCAACGGCGACGAGCCGGAGAAGGCGAAGCACCGCATCGCCTTCGACAACCTGCGCCCCCGCTACCCCGACGACCGGGTGCACCTGGAGACGGCGTCGGGCGACATCTCCATGCGGGTGATGGACCTGGTCGCGCCGCTGGGGAAGGGGCAGCGCGGGCTGATCGTGGCGCCGCCCAAGGCGGGCAAGACGATCCTGATGCAGAAGATCGCCAACGCGATCACCGCGAACCATCCCGAGGTGCACCTGATCGTGCTGCTGATCGACGAGCGGCCCGAGGAGGTCACCGACATGCAGGAGAACGTGAAGGCCGAGGTGATCTCCTCGACCTTCGACGAGCCGGCCGACCGCCACACCCAGGTGGCGGAGATGGTGCTGGAGAAGGCCAAGCGCCTGGTGGAGCACGGCCGCGACGTGGTGATCCTGCTCGACAGCATCACCCGCCTGGCGCGCGCCTACAACGTGGTGGTGCCGCACTCCGGGAAGATCCTCTCCGGCGGCGTGGACGCCAACGCGCTGCACAAGCCCAAGCGCTTCTTCGGCGCGGCGCGCAACATCGAGGAGGGGGGCAGCCTGACCATCGTGGCCACGGCGCTGGTGGAGACGGGGAGCCGGATGGACGAGGTGATCTTCGAGGAGTTCAAGGGCACCGGCAACATGGAGCTCGTCCTCGACCGCCACATCGCCGACCGCCGCATCTTCCCGGCGATCGACCTCAACCGCTCGGGCACGCGCCGCGAGGACCTGCTGCTCACCGAGATGGAGCTCACGCGGGTCTACCTGCTGCGCAACTTCCTCTCGGACATGCCGCCCGCCGAGGCGATCGACTTCCTGCTCACCCGCATGAAGAAGACGAAGACCAACAAGGACTTCCTCGACTCCATGGCCAAGGGCGGCTGAGCTCGAAACCGCATCTCACGCAGAGACACGGAGCCGCAGAGAGCGCGACCATGCCTCTCTGCGGCTCCGTTACTCTATTCCTGAGAGGGTGTTGCTGAACCGTGGTTCGGCCCCCCCTGGGTGTCATCCTGAGGCCCGGCCACCTGGAATCAGCGTTCACTCCGGTGGCGGCAGGGCCGTGAGGATCTGATTGCGGTCACGCCGGAGCCGGCTGCGGAAGCTCGCGCGAAAGCCACGGCCTCACGTTCACTCGTCGATGCCACGCAGGAAAAGCCAGGCATCGACGAGCGTCGGCGTGGACGCGTCGACCGTGCGGGCTTCCGCTGCCGGCTCCCGCGCATTCCTCGGCCAGATCCTCACGGCCCTGCCGTCTGCAGCGCTGAGTCCAGGACCTGTGTGGCCGGGCCTCAGGATGACACCTGTGGTGCCGCGGAATGTGCGTGTTTGGCAACATCCCCTGAGGTCAACTCACCCGGGAGTCCCGCATGCATACCGTTGAGATCGACGAGGCGCAGGCCCGGCTCCCGAGCTGATCGAACAGGCGGCCGGCGGAGAGGTGGTCGTGATCCGGGGTGAGGGCAACGCCGTGCGACTCGTTCCCATCGAGGCCGAGGGACGTCCGCGGTTCGGCAGCGCCCGCGGGATGTTCACCATGCGCGACGACTTCGACGCGCCACTCGAGGACTTCGCTCCGTACGCACGGTGAAGCTCCTGCTCGAGGACGGCTGAGTTCAAACCGCATCTCACGCGGAGACGCGGAGAAACCTCTGCGCTCTCTCCGTTTCTCCGCGCCTCTGCGTGAGGCTTTTTTCTTTCCTTCGCACGGAACCTGCGTTTTCGCGCCGCCGAAGGCGTCCTCACCCACAGCATCGGCGGAATCGAGATGGGCATCTCGCTCAGGCCCGAGCACGTCAAGCGCTACCGCGACATCGCGAAGCTGCTCTTCAAGTACGGCCGCAGCGACCTGGTGAAGACCGCCGGGCTCGACGAGGCGCTCCTCCCCGAGGATTCCCAGGCCGAGGCCGCCGGGTCGAAGCCCGAGGAGCTGGCCGACGACCTGGAGCGGATGGGGCCCACCTTCATCAAGCTCGGGCAGCTCCTCTCCACCCGCCCCGACCTCCTTCCCCAGGTGTACATCGACGCGCTCACCCGCCTGCAGGACGACGTGGGGCCCTTCCCGGGCGAAGAGGCGGAGCGGATCGTGGGCGAGGAGCTGGGGGTGCGCGTGAGCAAGGCCTTCGCCGAGTTCGAGCGCGAGCCGATGGCGGCAGCCTCGCTGGGGCAGGTGCACCGCGCCGTGCTGCGCAGCGGCGCCCGCGTGGCGGTGAAGGTGCAGCGCCCCGGCATCCGCGAGCAGATCGCCCAGGACCTCGACGCGCTGGACGAGATCGCGAGCTGGATGGACCGCAACACCAGGGCGGGGCACCAGTACGAGTTCGCCCGCACCCTGGGGGAGTTCCGCAAGACGCTGGTGGCCGAGCTCGACTACCGGCGCGAGGCCGCGAACCTGGCCACCCTGCGCGAGAACCTCTCCGAGTTCCGCCGCATCGTGGTCCCCGCGGCCGTCGACGACTACAGCACCTCGCGCGTGCTCACCATGGAGTTCGTGCACGGGCGCAAGATCACCGGCATCTCCCCCCTCACCCACCTGGAGATCGACGGCGCGGCGCTGGCCGAGGAGCTCTTCCGCGCCTACCTCAAGCAGATCCTGATCGACGGCTTCTTCCACGCCGACCCGCACCCGGGGAACGTCTTCCTGGCCGACGACGGGCGCCTGGCGCTGCTGGACCTGGGGATGGTGGGGCGGCTCAGCCCGGAGCTGCAGGAGCACCTCACGCGGCTGGTGCTGGCCATCAGCGACGCGCGCGGCCCCGAGGCGGCGCAGATCACCGTCGACATGGGCGAGGTGAAGCCGAACTTCGACCGGGCGGCGTTCACCGAGAAGACGTCGGAGCTGGTGAACCGCTTCCAGGGCTCCACGGCGCAGGACGTGGAGGTCGGGCGCATCATGCTGGAGGTGTTCCGCTCGGCGGCCGAGAACGGCATCCGGCTGCCGGTGGAGATGGCGATGCTGGGCCGCGCGCTGCTGGCGCTGGACCAGGTGGGGCGCACGCTGGACCCGGAGTTCGACCCCAACGCCTCCATCCGCCGCAACGTCTCGAGCCTGATGCAGCAGCGGATGCTGAAGACGCTCTCGCCCGGGCGGATGTTCGCGAACGCGCTGGAGCTGAACGAGCTGGTGCAGAAGCTCCCCGGGCGCCTCAACCGCCTGCTGGACCACGTCTCCGACGACGGGGTGAGCATCCGGGTGCGGGTGCACGAGGAGGTGTGGCTGATGGAGGGGATGCAGAAGATCGCCAACCGCCTCACCACCGGGCTGATCCTGGCGGCGCTCATCGTGGGCGCCGCGCTGATGATGCGGGTGCAGACGCGCTTCACCATCTGGGGCTACCCCGGCATCGCCATGCTCTTCTTCCTGGGCGCGGCGCTGATCGCCCTCTGGCTGATGGCCAACATCCTCCGCGCCGACGTCCACCGCGCCGTGAAGCCTCCCCCCGGGACAAAATAGGACCCGCGGTCCCCGATTTGCCTTTTACGGGCCATCGGGGGACCGTCGGCACGTCGCGGCAGTGAATCGCCTCGATCGCCATGCCGGCGCCCGGTTCGGAGGAGAGGCGGTCCGCGTTGCGGACTCGAGCTTCCCCCCAGCCGGCGCGATTCGCCAGCAGCCAGGCCGCATCTGGTCTGGCGGACAGGCCCGCGACGATTCCCCCGACGCAGTTCAACCCACCCCGGTCACGGCCGGCACACGGGAGCAGCGCGCCGCTCCCACCGCTCTCCACAGTGGAGAATCCATGCACCGCAACGTCATCCTCTCCGCCGCCGCACTGTCCCTTCTGGGTGTCACCAGCAGCGTCCAGGCGCAGCCGGACCAGTGGACTCGCCAGGTGAACGCCCTCCTGGACCAGGCGGCGAGCATCGCCACCAGCAACGGCATGCGCCTGACCCACAGCCCGTACATCGGCTCGCTGCGCACCGGCGCCGCCAGCAGCCACACCCTCCAGCTCAGCGCGGGAACGTCGTACCAGATCATCGGCGTCTGCGACAACGACTGCAGCGACTTCGATCTGCGCCTCTTCGACGCGCGCGGCCGCGAGGTCGACTCGGACGTGCTGACCGACGACACGCCGGTGGTGGAGGTGAGCCCGGGCGTCAGCGGCACCTACACCGTGCGCGCGATCATGACCTCGTGCAGCGCGCAGCCCTGCCGCTACGGGATCGGGGTGTACGGCTCGCGCGGCGGCGGCGGGGTGTCGCAGCAGCCCGGCGGGCAGGACCAGTGGACGCAGCAGGTGAACGGGCTGCTGGCCCAGGCGGCGAGCATCGCCACCAACGCCGGGCTGCGCCGCACGCACGAGCCCTACGTCGGCTCGCTGCGCACGGGGGCCAGCACCAGCCACGGGGTGCAGCTCATCGCGGGGACGTCGTACCAGATCATCGGCGTCTGCGACAACGACTGCAGCGACTTCGACCTGCGCCTCTTCGACCCGCGCGGCCGCGAGGTAGACTCGGACGTGCTGACCGACGACACGCCGGTGGTGGAAGTGACCCCGAGCGTCAGCGGCACGTACACGGTGCGGGCGATCATGACGTCGTGCAGCGACCAGCCCTGCCGCTACGGCATCGGCATCTACGGCGCCGGCGGCCGGGGCCGGGGCGTGGTGGACCAGGGCACGGGGGGCGACCAGTGGGCGCAGCAGGTGGCCGGCCTGCTGAACCAGGCCGCCTCGACCGCGATGAGCAGCGGGATGCGCCGCACGCACTCGCCCTACATCGGCTCGCTGCGCACGGGCGCCACGTACAACCACACGCTGCAGCTCAACGGCGGCACCTCGTACGCGCTGGTCGGCGTGTGCGACAACGACTGCAGCGACCTGGACCTGCGCCTCTACGACCCGAGCGGCCGCGAGGTCGCGTCGGACGTGCTGACGGACGACACGCCGGTGGTGCAGGTGACCCCGCGCCGCACCGGCACCTACACCGTGCGGGCGATCATGACCACCTGCAGCAGCCAGCCGTGCCGCTACGGCATCGGGGTGTACGGCCGGTAAACCGATAGGTCTCATGCAGAGAACACGGAGGCACGGAGAGCAGTTCTCCGTGCCTCCGTGTTTCTGTGGGAGATTTTCTTTAGGAGCCGACGGGTTGGAAACCCGCCGCTGGACCGGCACGAAGTCCGCCTTCGCGGACTATGCCGCGGCCCTGACGTGTCCCCGACCGGCGGCGCTGCATCTGCATTCACACGCTCCGTCGCAGGCCTCGCCTCCGCCGCGGCCACCTCCCTCTCCCGGTACGGGAGAGGGCTTGCGCTCTCAGGCGCAGGGAGAGGGCGCCGCGGATGCACAACGAACTCCGGACCGGAGAGAAAACCGCTCTAGAGCCCGAGGACTGCGCCGAGGGTCGGGAGCGCGGCGCGGGGAGCCTGCACGAGCACGGGGCGGGCGCGTGGGTCCAGCCAGCGAAGCAGTGCCTCCATGTCGGCTGCATCCATCGCGGTGCAGCCGACGGTGGGGACGCCGGGCGCCTGCCAGACGTGCATGAAGATGCAGGAGCCGCCGCCCGGCACCGGCGGCGCGTCGTTGTGCGACACCCAGATCCCCAGGCGGTAGACGCCGCTCTCCAGCCGCATCTCCTCGTGGCTCTTCCAGTCCGGCTGCGCGACGGTGTCCTGGTCCACCAGGCGGTTGTAGCGGAGCGAGGCCGGGTCGTCGACGCACTTCACGCTCGGGCGGCTGTGGACGTACGGCAGCCGGATCCACGCCACCGAGTCCGCCGGCGCGTAGCCGAAGGCCGGACCCAGCGCGAAGATGCCGGCGGGCGCCTTGCCGTCTCCCTCGCGCTTCTCCGGTCCGGCGCCGTGCTCCACCGGCCATCCCCGCCCCCACGCCAGCCCTGTCCGCCCCACCGTCGCCGCGATCGGGGCGCCCACCGCGTGCCAAGCCGCGGACGGCGACGCGCGCTCGTACCGCTGGAGGACGGCGCCGGTCGAATCCCAGTCCGCCGTCGTGGAGACGATGGCCTGCAGCGGCGCGGCGGGCTCGGGCGCCTGGGCCACGGTCCGGGCGGAAGCGCAGGCGGTGGCGAGCACGGTGAGCAGGACGGAGAGAAGTGGGCGGCGCATGTGGTTGCTGATACCCGATCGGAAAAAGATCGTCTCACGCGGAGGCGCGGAGGGAGGCTCTCTCCGTGCCTCCGCGTCTCTGCGTGAGACCGCTGTTGCGCGGTTTTCAACCGCCCTTCCCCACCTCCAGCAGCGCGTCGACGTGCCGCAGGGCGAGCATCGAGACGTCGACGCCCGGGCGCAGGCGCGCGATCAGCGCCAGCAGCTCGTCCTGGTCGGCGTTGGTGCGCAGGTGCGCCTCCAGCGCGAGCTCCAGCGCGCGGCGGTTGGTGGCGGCGGCGGTGGCCTCGTCGCCCCGCGCGCGGGCGAGCTCGGCCTCGGCGGCGGTGAGCACGGCCCAGGCGAAGAGCACGTCGGGGTCGCCCACCATCTGCCCCGCGGTGGCCGAATCCATCCGCGGCGCGATGCCGGCGAGCGGGCCGAGGAGCTGCGTCAGGAGACCGCGAGCCTGCACGAGGTCGCCCTCCACCTCCACCCCCTCGCGCACCTTCCCCAGCAGCGCCTCCACCAGCCGGCGCATCTGCTCGAGCAGCCGGAGGATGTAGTCCTTCTTCTCGGACGAGGTCAGCATGGCGGCGCGGAAGTGCGTGGTTACGCGAGCGAGGCGCCCCCCCGGCGATTCACGACGGTCACGCCGTGGCGAGGGAGCGGCGGATCGCGCCACTCGCGACTTCTTCCCCCACCATCCGGGCCGCGGCGCCGGCGAGCGTGATCTTCACGTCGCCCTGCACCGGGCGGAAGGAGAGGCGGTCGAACAGCCCCAGGGCCCTGTAGCTCCGGCAGTTCGCGATCTCGCTCCAGGGGATCAGGAGCGGCGGAGAGCCCAGCGCGAAGAGCGGGAAGAGGGAGAGCTGCACGCCCTCGGCCCCTACCGCGACGTTGAGGACGTTGTTCATGCTCGCGGGGAAGCCGAACCGGCTCATCATCCCGCTCCCCATCGACACGGAGCGCTCCACCACCGAGAGCCGGCCCCGATACGTGCCGGCGAGCGACCTCCACCCGCTGAAAAACGAGAGGAGCAGCGTGACGCCGGCCCACAGGGCCACGAAGAAGACCGGGAACAGCAGCATCGGCCAGAAAAAGCCATCCATGGGACGCGTCTCCAGTCGACCACGTGAATGCCGTTGCCCTGCGCGGGCGGTAATCACCCGATGCCGCTCGACCGGGCGGCTTCTCCGTGCGGCCCCGGTCTCAGAGACGTTGAGTAACCGCCCCCAATGGTGTCATCCTGAGGCCCGGCCTCACCTCACCCTGTGTCCACGGTGGGCTTCGCAGGGCCGAAGGATCTAACCGCGGTCGCCACGGGGCCAACTGCGGAAGCCGCACGGCAACCGCGGGTGGCGTCGTTTCTCGACCGCTGCGAGGGCTGTCATATGCGACGCTGCCGCGCTCGGGCTCCGCGGCGTCCCCGGCCAGATCCCTCGGCTCTGCGGACACCGGTGCAGCATCGGGTTCGTCGGGGCCGAGCCTCGGGATGACACTTGAGTGTTTCAGCCATTTGAGGTTTCTCATATCAGAAGTCTCTCAGACTCAAATCACCCGGTGTGTGGATGATAACGGCAATCCTCGCATCATGATACGGATGCAGGACCGGCGGAGTTGCGCGGCGGCTCCGCCGTGAGGGCGGAGGCCACGCGGGAGGCGAGCTCCGGCGGGTCGGTGCGGCGGACGACGACGGCCGGCGTGCCGTGCCACGCGGCGCACTCGCGGATCGCGCGGGCGACGTCCGCCACCAGCCCCTGCGTCGCGCGGACGCCGGGCTCCAGGTACAGCGCCTTCACCTCGAAGACGCCGTCGCGGCGGTGCGCCTTCGGGTCCAGGCGGCCGACCAGCGCGCCGCGGCGGAGGATGGGGAGGGTGAAGTAGCCGTAGACGCGCTTCGGGGCGGGGGTGTAGCACTCCAGCCGGTAGTCGAACCCGAACAGCTCGCTCGCCCGCGCCCGGTCCCAGACGATGGGGTCGAAGGGCGAGAGGAGGGTGGTCAGCACCGGCTTCACGCGCCCCGCGGCGGCCGAGCCGGCGAGGTCGCGGTGGTCGGGGTGGACGTATCCGGGCTCCTTCCATCCCTCCACCTCGACCGTCTCCAGCCTCCCTTCCGCCGCGAGGTCGCGGACGACGCGCGGCGTCTCCCTCTTTCCCATGCGGAAGTAGTCGGCGACCCACTTCGCCTTCGCCACGCCCAGCGCGCGCACGGCCCTGAGCGCCAGCGCGCGCTCGGCCTCCGCGGCCGAGGGGAGCGTGGCGTCGCTCCAGCCGGGGAGGACGCGCTCGCGCAGGTCGTAGATGCGCTGGAAGCCATCGCGGCGGGCGATCATCAGCTCGCCGGCGGTGAAGAGCGACTCCAGCATGCGCTTCTCGATCTTCCATCCCCACCACCCGCCGCCGCCCTTGTCCGGCCGCTCGAAGTCCGCCGAGCGCACCGGCCCGTGCTCGCGGATGTGCCGCAGCAGGCGCTCCGCCTCGGCCGCGTGCTTCTCCATCACCGCGTGCGAGTAGCGCCACCGCATCCAGGCGCGGTCGAGCATGCGGTTGCGGAAGAGCGGGTAGTCCTCGACCGGGAGGAAGCAGGCCTCGTGTGCCCAGTACTCGAAGAGCTTCCCCTCGGCGAGCAGCGCGTCGAGCCAGCGCGGCTCGAAGTCGCCGACGCGCGTCCAGAGCACCAGGTACGGGCTGCGGTTGACGACGCTGATGGTGTCGATCTGCAGCGCCCCCATGCGCCGGATGGCGGCGAGCACGCCGGCCTTCGTCGCCTTGCGCCGCGGCCGGCGGTCGAGCCCCTGCGCCGCCAGCATCAGCGCGCGCGCGGCGGCGAGGTCGAGGCGCAGAGCGGGCATCTGGCTAGGCACCCTGGGCCGTGCGCAGCTCCGCCACGAGCACGCGCACGAGCTCGGCGGCGGGGAGGGCGCGGGCGCGGTGGGCCTGGGTGCCGGCCCAGAGCGAGAGGTAGCCGGGCTCGCCCCGCCGGCCGGCTTCGGCTCGCATGGGGCGCGTGAGCGTGTTCTGGGCGGGGAAGAGCGGGATCGCGTCGCGGATCGGCTCGACCCGGCGGATGAACGCGTTCTCGATGCCGCGCGCGGGGCGGCCGGAGAAGGCGCGCGTGATCACGGTCCGATCATCGCCGGCGGAGAGGATCGCCTGCTTGTACGCCCCGGCCGCGCCCGACTCCGGGCAGGGCACGAACGCCGTCCCCATCTGCACCGCCACGGCGCCCGCCGCCAGCGCCGCGGCCACGTCGCGCCCGTTCATCACCCCGCCGGAGGCGATCACCGGGAGGCCCGTGGCGGCCGCGATCCCGGCCGTCAGCTCCAGCGTGGGCACCATCGCCCGCTCGAAGTCGCCCGTGAAGGTGCCGCGGTGCGCCCCCGCCTCGGCGCCCTGCGCCACGATCGCGTCCACGCCGGCGGCGGCGAGCATCGCCCCCTCCTCCACCGTGGTGGCGGTGCCCATCACCACGATGCCGCGCTCCCGCAGCCGGCGGAGCGCGTCGGCGGGCGGAATGCCGAAGGTGAAGCTGAACGCCGCGGGGCGCTCGTCGAGCACCACCTGGAGCTGCGCGGCGAAGGGGTCCGGCGGCACGGGAGGGACGGAGGGCTCGGGGAGCCCGAGCTCCGCGTGCACCTCTCGCATCAGCGCCAGCATCGGCCCGGGATCGCCCACCTCCCGGTGGTAGCCGCCCGCGAACAGGTTCACGGCGAACGGCCGGCGGGTGAGCGCACGGACCCGGCCGATCTCGTCCGCGAGCTGCGCCGGCGAGAGGTACGCGCCCGCGATGGAGCCCATCCCGCCCGCGTTCGACACCGCCGCCACCAGCGCCGGGGTCGACGGCCCGCCGCCCATCGGCGCGGCGATGACCGGGTGCTCGACGCCCAGGCGGCGGAGGAGCGAGGTGTCCGCCATCGCCTAGAGCTTCCGCAGCCAGACGCGCTCGACGCGGTGGTCCTTCCCCTTGTCCAGGATCAGGCGCGCGCGGTCGCGGCTGGGGGCGATGTTCTCGCGCAGGTTCACCAGGTTGATGGTCGCCCACACCTGGCGCCCGAAGGCCATCGCCTCGTCCGGCGACATCGACACGGCGTACTGGTGGAAGAAGGACTCGGGGTCGCGGAACGCCGTCTCGCGCAGCCGC
This sequence comes from Longimicrobiaceae bacterium, assembly GCA_045803205.1. Taxonomy (GTDB): domain Bacteria; phylum Gemmatimonadota; class Gemmatimonadetes; order Longimicrobiales; family Longimicrobiaceae; genus Longimicrobium. Next base: position 3,482 of record JBJMPM010000138.1, on the reverse strand, counting down.
CCGAAGCGCTGGAGGTACCAGTCCTCCAGGTCCGCCTCGCTGGCGTCGATGTAGATGGAGAAGTCGATGAAGTCCGAGACGAACACGCGCGGCGGGCGCTCGCCGGAGCCGCCCGTCTGCAGCACGTTCAGCCCCTCCAGGATCAGGATGTCGGGGCGCCGCACCGCCAGCTCCCCGCCGGGAACGATGTCGTACACCAGGTGCGAGTAGACCGGCGCGCGCACCTCGGCCGCGCCGGACTTGACCTCGGCCAGGAAGCGGACCAGCCGCCGCACGTCGTAGCTCTCGGGGAACCCCTTCCGCTCCATGATCCCCCGCGCCTGCAGCACCGCGTTGGGATAGAGGAAGCCGTCGGTGGTGACCAGGTCGACCCGGGGATGGTCCGGCCAGCGCGAGAGCAGCGCCTGCAGCACGCGGGCGGTGGTGCTCTTCCCGCCGGCGACCGAGCCGGCGATGGCCACCACGTACGGCACCCGGGCCGCCGGGCTCCCCAGGAAGGTGTCGGTGACGCGGGAGAGCTGCTGCGTGGCCGCCACGTACAGGTTGAGCAGGCGCGAGAGGGGGAGGTACACCTCCATCACCTCGTCCATCGACACCGCCTCGTCGGCGCTGCGCAGCGCCCGCAGGTCGGCCTCGGAGAGGGTCAGGGGCGTGCTCCCCCGCAGCCGCGCCCATTCCGCGCGGCTGAACTCGATGTGCGGCGAGAAGACGGAGCCGTCGCCGGGCGCGTCGGACACGGTGCGTGAGTGCGGAAGTGCGGGAGTGCGGAAGCACGAAGGTGCGAAAGTACGAGGGGCGGCCTCCCGGTGGAAAGGCCGCCCCTCGCCTGCTGTGCCCTGTCCCCTGTCCCCTGCCGTTCAGGGCCGCAGGCTCACCCCGATCCCCAGCCCCACGTACTCGGTGTCGTGGATCTTTCGGTAGCGGGCGAGCGGGGTGAGGGTGAGGGCGGGGCCCACCGGGTACTCGGCGCCCAGGCCGGCCTCGAAGCCGGTGTCGCCGTTGTGGAAGAGGGCGCCGAACTGCACGAAGGCGTTCAGCACGCCGCCGCCGGTGCCCAGCAGCGCGCGCCCGCCCACGTCGAAGCCGTCGTCGCGCACCCGCAGGGTGGAGTTGCGCACGTCGAAGTCGAAGCTCGAGTAGCCGGCGTAGACGGCGAAGTTGGGCGACAGGTCGAAGGCGCCGCCCACGCCCCAGCCGAGCCCCGCCTTGGCCGCGTCCTTGAAGTCGCCGAGCGGGAGCCCCGCGTCGAGCCGCACCTCCACGCTCACCGGGAGGTTCCCCTGCGCCTGGGCGCGGCCGGCGCCGCCCGCGAGCGCCGCGGCCGCCAGCAGACCCACAATCGCTCTCTTCATGTTCCTGGTTCCTGTCTGGGTGGTTCGGGTCCGGCGCCCGGGCGCGCCGTGGGTGGGCCGCGCGCCTCTGCGCGGCTCTCAGACGGCACCCGGCAGGGCAAGCCTCGCTCCGTGCCGCCCGCCCGCGCACAAGCCGTTGAAGGACAACAGGGTAGCGCGCCCGCCCCGCCCCCCGCAAGGCGCGCCGCCCGGCGCCCCTGTCCGCCCGCTGGGACGCCGCCTGTCACTGCGGGGCGGCAGGGCCGCCGCGGACGGCGGCACGGCGATTGAAGTCAGGGCGCCGCCATGGAATACACCGAAGACCATTTCCTCTTCCCGCTCGTCACCGAGCCGAGGTCGCGCTGGGAGAAGGCGGGGCTCAGCCCGCGCCAGGAGCGCAGCTTCAACCGCGTCTCCACCCTGCTGGTGGCGCTCTTCGTCACCGGGTGGCTGTACAGCATCCTGCTGGCGCCCCCCGAGGACCTGGAGGGCGCGCGGCCGCCGGTGGCGCGCATCAGCGAGCAGCTCACGCGCTCGCCGCTGGCCAAGGACGCGCCCAGCCCCACCGCCTACCTGACCGAGGGGATGCTGCGCACCTTCGCCACCGACTTCGAGCGCGAGGTCGGCGGGGCCAGCGGCGCGGTGCGGGTGAAGGTGCTCGCGCCCGGCGACACGCTCGCCGTGCCCGCCGCGCCCCCCGGGGCCACGGTGCAGCTCTCGCCCGAGGGCGGCGGGCCGGTGGTGGCGGCCGAGCAGGCGGAGCGGAACCCCGGCATCTGGAACGTGGTGCTGAAGATGGCCGACGCCATCCGCCCGGCCAGCGCCGTGAACGTGATCACCCTGGTGCCGCTCTCGGCCAAGAAGTCGGGGAGCATCGGCACCTACCGCATCGGGAGCTGGCCCTACGAGCGCGGCGGCGCGCCCAAGCCGAGTTACGCGCCCCCCGCCGGGCTGGTGCGGGTGACGCCCGAGAACCGGGACCTCTACCTCTCGGAGCACATCCAGCTCGGGGACTTCCTGACCAAGGGGCAGGAGGGGGTGTGGCCCAAGTACGTGGCCCTGCAGCCCCTGGTGCTCGACAAGGTGGAGCTCACCCTCCAGGAGATGAAGCGCTCCGGCCACCCGGTGAAGAACATCTTCGTGGTGAGCGCCTTCCGCACCCCCTCGTACAACGAGGGCGGGGGCGATACCAGCGGGCGCGCGGCGCTCTCGCGGCACATGTACGGCGACGCCATGGACATCGCGGTCGACAACGACAACGACGGGCGGATGGACGACCTGAACGGCGACGGGCGGGTGACGGTGGCCGACGCGCGCGTGCTGGGCCAGGCGGCGGACCGGGTGGAGAAGGCGCACCCCGAGCTGGTGGGCGGGATCGGGATCTACACCCCCACCGGGGCGCACTCGGGGTTCGTGCACATCGACACGCGCGGGTACCGCGCCCGCTGGGGCGCGTGGTGAGCGGAACGGGTGAAGGCTGGCGGCGGGCCCACGGGCGGACGGAGGAGACGATGGCGGAGGCGACGCGGGGGGGCGCGGGGCGGGGCGACCGGCGGATCGATCCGGCGGAGGAGCACCTGCCGCCCGAGATGGACGTGCGCGACGAGGACATGGAGCCGCACGAGGGGCTGCGCTACATCGCGCGGCTCTTCAAGATCCTGGCGATCCTGCTGGTGCTGCTGCTGGTGGGCGAGGTGATCCTGGGGCTGATGAACCAGGGGAACGCGGCCATCCCCACCCTGCTGGTGGAGGCCACGCGCATCATCGTCTTCGCCGCGCTCCTCTGGGCGGCGGGCGACATGGCGCTGATGCTGATCGAGAGCAACCACGACCTGCGCGCCACCCGCATCCTGGTGGGCCGCCTGAACGGCAAGGTGGCGCGGCTGGAGGCGGGCGCGGCGCCTCCTCGGCGGCTCGACGAACCTCTGTAGGGCGCTTCGCGCGAGACGCAAAGAAAAAGAGAGAACGCAGAGGACTCGCGTGAGCCCTCTGCGTTCTCTCGGTTCCTCTGCGCGTCTCTGCGTGAGACGGTCTTTTCAGACGGGGACGGGGAGCAGCATCCGGAACGAGTTGCGCGCCCGGTTCAGCCGGCTCTTCACCGTGCCCACGGGAATGCCGATCTCCTCGGCGATCTCCTCGTAGGTGCGGTCC
>JBJMPM010000125.1:0-3129 GCA_045803205.1 Longimicrobiaceae bacterium | reverse complement strand
GCACTCCGCCGCCAATCGCTCGGCGCGGGCGCGCAGGGCGGGATCGATGAAGGTGGCGTCCAGCAGGACGGCGCGGCCCGCCTTCAGCAGCGTGCGCGCGGTCGCGATCATGGCGTCGTAGGTCTGGGCGTGGACCTGCGGCGCGTAGGCCTCCATCGACATCCGCTGCATCGGCGCCGCGCCCAGCAGCCGCTTCCTGATCTCGTCGGTACGGAGGATCACCGCGCCCGGCGAAGCGCCCAGGCCCGGCGCGGCGGCGCGGGCGAACGTCGACTTGCCGGAGCCGGAGAGGCCGCCCACCGCCGCCAGCACCGGCGGCGCGGGCGAGAGGTGGGCGATCCCGGCCTCGACATAGGCCCGGCCCGCAGCCGGATCGTCGGAATGGGCGCAGACGTGAGCGCGGACCGCGGCGCGCACCGAAAGCATCAGCGGCAGCGCCGCCAGCCCTTCCCAGATCTCGGGCGGGAAGCTGCGGGCCGCCTCGTCCAGGTAGGCCGACAGCGCCCGCACCGCCGCATCGCGCCGGCCGCGGAAGTCCAGGTCCATCAGCAGAAAGGCGAGGTCGTACTGGACGTCCAGGTCGATCAGGATGTCGCTGAATTCGATGCAGTCGAACATCACCGGCCGGCCGCCCTCGAGGAGGATGTTGCCGAGGTGCAGGTCGCCGTGGCAGCGCCGCGCGAACCCGCTCGCCGAGCGGTGGGCGAGCAGCGCCGCCTGCCGCTCCAGCTCCGCCTCGGTCAGCGCGATCAGCCGCTCCACGCGGTCCTGATCGAGCGTGGGGATGGCGCACAGGAGGCCGGCGTTGGAGCCGATGGTCCAGGAGAGCGCGGTCAGCCCGCCCGCCGGCCGCAGCGGGGCGGCGGCATGGAAGCCGGCGATGGCCCGCCCCAGCGTCTCCGCCAGGGCGCCATCTACCGCCTGCGGCTGGGCCGAAAGCACGCAGTGTTCATCGAAGCGGCGCATCTCCAGCACGTGATCGACGGTCTCGCCCGACCCATCGATGGCGAGCCCGCCGTCCCGCTCCCGGGTAATGCGCCGCACCGCGCGGTAGATGTCGGGCGCGGCGGCCCGGTTGAACTCCAGCTCCCGCTCCAGCGCCCAGAGCCGCCGCTCGGCGGTGGAGAAGTCGGCATATCCCAGGTCGGCGTGCCGCTTCATCTTCAGCGCCACGTCTCGGCGCAGGAAGACGTGGGCGCAGGCGGTGTCGATCTGCCGTTCGCTGCCCGCCGCCAGCCAGGCCGTGATCTCCGCCTCCAGAGCTCCGCTCAAGGATAGAGCCTGCGGGTCGCCCAGCCGCCTTCGGCGCGCTCGAACACCAGCCGTTCGTGCAGCCGGAACGGCCGGTTGCGCCAGAACTCGATCGCGCGCGGCGCCAGCCGGAAGCCCGACCAATGCGGCGGCCGCGGCGCCTTGCCCAGCCCGAACTTCAGCCCGAACTCGGCGATCCGCCGCTCGAACGCCATACGGTCCGGCAGCGGCCGCGACTGCTCCGAAGCCCAGGCGCCGAGCTGGGCCGAGCGGGCCCGTGTCGCCCAGTACTCGTCGGCCTCCTCCGCCGTGGTTGGCGTGATGTCGCCGCGCACGCGCACCTGCCGGCGCAGCGACTTCCAGTGGAACAGCAGAGCGGCCTTGGGGTGGGCCGCCAGCTGCGTCCCCTTGGCGCTCTGAAGGTTCGTATAGAAGACAAAGCCGCGCGGATCGAAACCCTTCAACAGGACCATCCGCACGTCCGGGAGGCCCTCGGCGTCGACGGTGGCCAGCGCCATCGCGTTGGCGTCGTTCGGCTCCTTGGCGACGGCCTCCTCCAGCCACTCGCCGAACAGGGCGAACGGATCGGCGTCGCTGAGCAGGGGCAGCGGCTCGGCCTCGGCGACCTGCCGGACATAGTCGTCCTCGGAGGGCGAGGCGGGGATGAGGGTCTTGTCGTCCACGGTTCGGCTCTATAGCGCGGCTGGCCCGCGCCCCGCGAGGTTTTACGGCCCATTCATCCTGAGTGGGTAAGGCTTTGCGGTCATGGGGCAGTTGGGCGCCGACATGAGTTTGAAGATGGCGCGCGAGGTGCTCGGCGTCAGCTCGCTCTCCACGCCCGAAGAGATCCGCGCCGCCTTCTGCGAGGCCGTCAAGCGGGCCCATCCCGACAGCGGCGGCGACGAAGCGGCCTTCCTCCAGATCGTGGCCGCCTACGAGCGCCTGCAGGATCCGCAAGTCGAGGCGAGCCCCGCGCCGGCCGCCGCGCCGGGCGATGCCGCCCCCGTCACGCTCGAGATCTCCCCCACCGTGGCGCTGGAAGGCGGGCGCGTGGAGCACCGCGGCGCCCAAGGCCGGGCGCTGCGCATCAAGGTTCCGCCGGGCCTGCGGACCGGCGACAAGATCCGCGCCGGGGGTTTCACCTTCTCGATCTACGTCCGCGCAGCCGAGGGCGTCCTGGTCCGTGGCGACGACCTCTGGATCACCGTGAAAGTGGCCGACGCGACGCTGCGCAAGGGCGGCCGACTGTGGCTGGAGACCCCGCTCGGCCGCCGCCAGGTAACCGTCGACGCAAAGGCGATCGAGCGCGGTTTGGTGCGGCTCGAGGGCCAGGGCCTGCCGGCCCGCGGACCTCACGCGCGCGGCCACCTGTTCCTGCGCCTCGCCGTCGAGACGGCCCGAGCCGACAGCCCCGCGCTGGCGTTGCTGCGCCGCTTCACCTCCGCCTGGGCGTGACGGCGATTTAAGCTGCTCCGAGCCGTGCGGCGCCTATAGTCGCGCTGTCCAGCCCCCGGGGAGCTCATCCTTGAAGCGCCTGTTCGCTCTCGCCGCCGTCTTTGCCCTCTCGGCCGTCGGCGCCAGCGCCGCACCCGTGGGCGAGCGCCACCTGACCGCCCACGAACCCACCGCCGCCCTGCGCGACGCCCAGCACCGCACCGACGTGCGGATCACCGTCTGGTACCCGGCCGCCGCGGGGGTGAAGGAAGAGCGCATCGACCTCGGACCCCCCGGCAAGCCGCTGTTCCGCGTCGACCAGGTGGCGCAGGGCGCGCCGTTCGCCGACATGAAGCGCCGGCCGGTGATCCTCTTCTCCCATGGCTTCGGCGGCACGGCGCGGATGATGGGCTGGTTTGGCGTGCCGCTCGCCCGCGCCGGCTA
>JBJMPM010000075.1:0-7834 GCA_045803205.1 Longimicrobiaceae bacterium | reverse complement strand
CTCGGAATGAGCTGAGTATCGAAATTTTTTTGCAGCACACCCGGTTCGGGCGTTCACCCCGTCATCTGCGCCTGAAGGCTTCGGCAACTGCTTCATCAGGGGGAATCGAGCCCACCGCAGCCTCCGTGCGTCGCCCAGCCTACGTGGACAGGCCGAATGATCGTCATCCGGCCAGCGATGCGGAGGACGTGCACGGCGACTCGGCTCGCCTGGTGACCTCCTGATCGATCCGTTTAGACAGCCGAGCCTTTCGCGATGCCGAAGGAGCGAGGGGTCTCTCCAAAAAAATTTCGATCCTCAGCGCGGGCGCGGCCTGCAGCCACTCGTCGACGGGATCGGTGCGAGCGGGCGGGAGACCTGCTGCAACCAAATCTGCGATGAACCTGAAAAAGAGAGAACGCAGAGGACTCGCGTGAGTCCTCTGCGTTCTCTCGGTTCCTCCGCGTCTCTGCGTGAGACGATCTTTTTCTAGCGGATGCGGACGACGTTCAGGTAGAGGATGTTGCCCACCACGTTCGAGGTCTCGAAGCGCGGGAGCCCGCCGCCGCCGCGGTGCACCTTGTGGCGCAGCTCGGCCCAGGCGCGCGTCCGCATCTGCACCTCGAGGCCGCCGTCCCAGGGACGGCGCAGCGAGTAGCCGTCCAGGGGGAAGAGCGGCGGGCCCTCCGCGCGCACCGGGTTCGGCGGGGGCACCGGCGCCGTCACCCCCGCCGCCGTGAGGGTGATGCCGAAGAAGGCGCCCAGCGTGTTGGAGGCGTGGAAGGGGATCAGCGCGTAGTCCTGCCCCAGCGCGCCGCCGGGGAAGCAGAGCGCGAGCCCGTTGTTCAGCGTGAGCTGCTGCACCTGCCCCACCGTGAGCGACACCGGGGTGCACGCCCCCGCCACGGTGCCCGGCGAGGCCGGCGCCACCCGCACGTCCGCCGTCTGCCCCGCCAGCACGCCGAACTTGTAGTAGGCGGCGGAGCCGGAGTGGATGGAGCTGCTGGTGGTGCCGTTCCCCAGCGTCGTCACCTGCAGGTGGAAGCCGCCCAGCGACGGGTTCTGGTACAGGTTGCGGAAGTTCCAGCTGGGATGGGTGAACACCGCGCTCACCGGCACCGCGTCGTCGGTGTAGTTCGCCACCGCCCAGTCGCGCGCCCAGAGCACCGGGTCGGTGCCGAGCACGGCCTGCAGGTTCTCCAGCCCGTTGATCTTCGAGTTCACCAGGTTGAACCAGAGGGTCTGCTCGTTCCCGCCCCGCCGGTCCGCGATGTAGCGCAGCAGCGCCCACGCCGCGCCGCGCGTGGCCAGGTCGTCGTCGTCCGAGTACGGCGCGTTGACGGCCGGCGCGCGCAGGTACTCGTCGAAGCGGGCGAAGTTGTCGAGGCTGAACTCGTTGAAGGCGTCGGTGCGCTGCTGGGTGGCCAGGACCTGGGCCTGCCCCAGGTTCTGGCGCGGCCCCAGCCCCGAGGCCGTGTAGAAGCTCAGCTCCTCGGCGATGTGCGAGAGCGCCTCGTCCAGCCACACCGTCTCGGAGGTCGAGTCGGCGTTGTTCACGTACAGCCGGCGCGAGGAGTTGATCAGGTGCTGGAACTCGTGGGCGATGGTGCCCACCGTGGTCTGGCGCACGTAGGACTTGGGGCGCACGTGGCCGTTGCTCACGCCGTTCGGATCCGGCACCAGCATGTAGAACATCTCGCCGGTGTTGCTCGACGGGCAGGCGTCGAAGCCCGGCTTCGGGGTGTGCGGGAACAGGTCCCGCGGATGGAAGAAGCCGCCGTAGAGGAAGTTGGCGCCCACCGGCGTGAGGTCGTTCACCGCCCGCGTGTAGAGCACGGTGAACTTGCCGTTGCCGTCGATGTCGGTGGGCACGCCGAAGTACTGCGTGTTGGTGGGGTAGACGACGTTCTCCAGCTCGGCGATGATCGACTGGTACTCGGCCGCGGTGAAGCCGCCCGTGGGGTTCTCCAGGTCCTCGTAGATCCGCGCGTTCGCGGAGCTGGCCACCAGGCGGGCCCCGTGGTAGACGGGGCTTTCGCAGTTGCTCTGCGAGGTCACGTTGAAGGTGTGGAAGCTGCCGTCGCTCCGGATGGTCACGTTGACGGTGGCGGTCTTCCCCTCGCCCTTCACGGTGACGGTGGTGGTCCCCGCCGCCACGCCGCGCACGTTGCCGTCGCTGCCCACCGTGGCCACCGAGGGGTTGGCGCTCTTGTACGTGGCGCTCACCGACACGTACGGGTCGTCGGCGTCGTCCGTGACGCCGATGGCCGCCACGTGCATGGTGTCGCCCACGCCCAGGAAGAGCGTCGCGGGGTTGACGTCGAGCCGCACGATGGTTCCCGATGAGCCCATTCCGTCCTTGCAGGCGGGGAGGGCCGCCAGGGCCAGGAGCAGCGGGAGCAGGGTGCGCTTCATGATGGGGCTCACACGGGTGAGTAGGTGGGCCGGCCCGCGCGTTCCGGCGCGGGCCGCGTAGAACGTCCGTACGGGTGCCGGTGGGACACACCGGGGCACCGGCCGCGCCGGGAGCCCCGCGTCTCCAGACAGTTTAGGAACACCGCGGCGAAAGCGGAAGCCGCCGCCCCGGCCGGCCCCGGCGCGCGGAAGGCGCCCGGGGCGTCGCATCTCCTTGCAGCGAAAGAGCTTGTACGCGCCGCCAGGCATCGGGTTCCGTTCGCGCGCGCGGCGGTGTCGCGGGGGCGGGCGGGGGATGGTATCTTCCCGCGCCCCATCGCCTCCCGACGCCAGCCGACGGATCCTGGACCCATGCCGGACACGGTGCGCCACTTCCTCTCCATCCCCGACTTCACGCGCGAGGAGCTGCTCCACACGCTGGACCTGGCCGCGCGCATGAAGCGCGGCGAGTTCGCCGGGCGGCCGCTGGCGGGGAGGACCCTCGCCATGATCTTCACCAAGAGCTCCACGCGCACCCGGGTCAGCTTCGAGGTCGGCACCTGGCAGCTCGGCGGCCACGCGCTCTTCCTGAGCGCGCGCGACATCCAGCTCGGCCGCGGCGAGCCGGTCGCCGACACCGCCCGCGTGCTCTCGCGCTACGTGGACGGGATCATGATCCGCACCTTCGCCCAGCAGGACGTGGAGGACCTGGCCCGCTACGGCTCGGTGCCGGTGATCAACGGCCTCACCGACCTGCTGCATCCGTGCCAGATCATGGCCGACCTGCAGACCATCCGCGAGAGCCTGGGGCCGGAGCTGGAGCCCGTGAAGGTCGCCTGGGTGGGCGACGGCAACAACATGGCCAACTCCTGGCTGAACGCCGCCTGGCGCCTGGGCTTCGAGCTGCGCCTGGCCTTCCCCGAGGGGTACGAGCCCGACGCCGCCATCCTGGAGCGCGCCCGCTCCGCCGCCCGCGTCGTCGTCACCCACGACCCGCGCGAGGCGGTGGAGGGCGCCGACGTGGTGAACACCGACGTCTGGGCGTCGATGGGGCAGGAGGAGGAGGCGCAGCAGCGGGCGCGCGACTTCGCCGGCTTCTGCGTGGATGACGCGCTGATGGCCCGCGCGTCACAGCGCTCCATCTTCCTGCACTGCCTCCCCGCGCACCGCGGCGAGGAGGTCACCGAGTCGGTGATCGAGGGCCCGCGCTCCCGCGTCTTCGACGAGGCCGAGAACCGCCTGCACGTGCAGAAGGCCATCATGGTCAGGCTGATGGCCCCCGACGCGGCGTCGTAAGGGAGACACGCGAGCGCCGCCGCACCCTGCAAGCCCCTTCGCCGGCGGGTCTGGCGAAGGGGCTGCGTGTCGGCGGCCGGGACGGTACGCGACGCATCGCGGGACATGGGGCGGCGGAACGGAGGAGCTCCCCCCGGGCGGGCGGCGGCGGAGAGGGCGCCGGGCGAGGCCGCGGTCGGCGCCATGAGATCAGGACAGGGATGCGAACGCGGTCCGCAGCCGCCATCTCCATGGTCACGACGCGGACGGATCCGGCTCGCCCCACGTTCCGTCAGGGCGCCGCCGCCCGCGGACGCGCCGTGCAGGCGCAGAACCAGCGCGTTTCGCCGGGCACCGGCACCCACGGGTGCCCGCCGCCCCCCGGGGTGGCCGCCAGCCTGGCCTCGAAGCGGACGTAGTCGGTGAGGGGCACCCCGGGCGGCGGATTGCGGCGGTTGCGGAGGAGGAAGTCTTCCCAGTGCCCCACCACCACGTGCCGCGGGCGCATGGCGGCCAGCAGCGAATCGGGGTAGCCGCGCACCTGCGCGAAGGCCGCGCCGCAAACGATGGCGAGGTCCACCGGCTGCCGGGCGAGCTCGGCCGCGGGCGGGTAGCCGCGCGGCGGAGTGCTGGCCGCATCCTGGTAGTGCAGGCGGAAGACGACCTTCCCCGACGCGTCCGTCACATCCACGAGGTAGGCGAGGGTGGTACCCTGGGCGTAGCTGAGGATCCACCACGGCCGGTACGGCAGCGGGCGGCGGAGCCTGCGCGGGAGCAGGTGCACCCGGGAGAGGAGGTGCGGCGCATGGTCCGAGCGGAGCGGCATGAAGCGGAAGCCCGGCACCCCGAACCATCCGCCTTCGCTCCGGGCGGTCCCCGCCGAGTCTTCCACCACGTGGATGCGCGGCCGGAAGCCGCGGTCGGCGGCGAAGGTGTAGGCCAGCGCGCGCGAGCCGTAGGCCTGCACGGCCGGGTTGGTGAGCCACCGCTGGAAGATGTACGGCAGGTCGAGCACGTGGTCGTAGTGCGCGTGCCCCACGAGCACCGCCCGCACCGCGCCGGTGTCGCGCACCCATTCGCGTACCAGGCTGTCCACCCGCGCGCGGTTCGAGCGCAGGGGCAGCAGCAGCTGCGGCGCCCGCGGCGCGGAAAGGAACGGCGCGGTGAGGATCGCGTCGCCGCCGTGGCGGATCACGAACCCGCCCGAGCCCAGGTAGGTGACCCCTACGCTGTCGTCGCAGGCGCCGTCGCAGCGCACCGCGTGCCCAGCCGGCGCGGGATCGTGGTACGGATAGGGGTGCGGCACGCAGGCGGCGCAGAGCACGGCCAGGGGCACGGCCCGCGCGAGCCGGAGACGGCGGTGGATGCGGCGCATGGAGCGGCGGGAGAACCGGGGAGGAACGTCGCTGCGGCCTGATCGGGACGATAGTCGCGCGGCACCACGGGGACAAGGCGGGTGAAAGGAGGACCGCCGTACGCAGCCGAGAAGGCACGGATCTGCTGCGTCCGCGTTCCTCCGCGTGCCGTCGCGCGCATCCGCCCCTCCCGCATCGCCCGCGGGAGGCGCGGCCTGCATCCGGGCGCGACAGCGGTGGCCGATCGCGCTGCACCTGCCTTTGCGGCGTCTCCGCGCGCCCCGTATCTTCCGCGCCGTTCCGCCCGACTCCCAGCGACCGACGCACCTGACAGGCCCGGAGACCCCGATGGCTGACCGCATCCTCCCCGTCGTCCACCAGCCGCCGCTGCCGCGCGGGAAGCTGATCCTGGCCGAGGCGCCCGACGCCGAGGCGCTGGAGATGGACGTGGTGATCGTCGGCGCCGGTCCCGCCGGGCTCGCCTGCGCCATCGAGCTGGCGCGGCTGGCGAAGAAGGACGGCGAGGCGGGGGGCGCGCTGGGCGAGCTGCAGATCGCCATCCTCGACAAGGCGGCGGCGCTCGGCGAGCACTCCCTCTCCGGCGCGGTGGTGAACCCGCGCGCCTTCCGCGAGCTCTTCCCCGAGCTCAAGGACGACGACTTCCCCTTCCGCCAGGCGGTGAGGCGCGAGCGGGTGCTGCTGCTGACCGAGAAGGGGCAGGTGCGCCTCCCCACCCCCCCGCCGATGAAGAACCACGGCAACTACATCGGCTCGCTCTGCGAGATGGTGCGGTGGCTGGGGCAGAAGGCGGAGGAGCTGGAGATCAACGTCCTCCCCGGCTTCCCGGTGGACTCGCTGCTGGTGGAGGGCTCGAAGGTGGTCGGCTGCCGGACGGCGCCCGCGGGGCTCAAGCGCGACGGCGAGCCCGGCTCCGGCTACGAGCCGCCGACGGACCTCACCGCGAAGGTCACCGTGCTCGCGGAGGGGACGCGCGGGCCGCTGGGGCAGGCGTACCGCGAGTGGCAGCAGATCGCCTCCGAGAACCCGCAGATCTTCGCGCTGGGGGTGAAGGAGCTGTGGGAGACGAAGGTCCCCTTCGACGGGATCGTGCACACGCTGGGATGGCCGCTCCCGCGCGACGCCTTCGGGGGGAGCTTCATGTATGCGCTGGAGCCGAACCTGGTCGCCCTGGGGCTCGTGGTGGGGCTCGACTACCGGCAGTCGACGCTGGACGTGCACCAGCTCCTGCAGCGGATGAAGCTGCATCCCTTCTTTCGGAAGCACCTGGAGGGCGGGGAGATGGTGGAGTGGGGGGCAAAGACCATCCCCGAGGGCGGCTTCTACGCCCTCCCCGAGCGCCGCGTGGGCGACGGGCTGGTGATGGTGGGCGACACGGTGGGGCTGGTGGACGTCCCCTCGCTGAAGGGGATCCACTACGCCATGCAGAGCGGCATCTACGCCGCCCGCACCATCTTCGACGCGCTGAAGATGGGCGACACCTCGCAGGCGGGGCTGGCGGCGTTCGACTCCATGCTGGAGCACAGCTACGTGGTGGAGGACCTGTGCCGCACCCGCAACATGCGGCTGGCCTTCAAGAGCGGCTTCTTCATGGGCGGCTTCAAGGCGGGGCTGATGACGCTCACCGGCGGGCGCTTCCCCGGCGGGAGGATCGAGATGCACGCCGACGCGCAGGCGGAGCGGGTGGTGGCGCCGGAGACGCCCTTCGTTCCCGACAACACGCTCACCTTCAGCAAGGTCGACGCGGTGTTCAAGGCGGGGAACCAGACGCGCGACGACATCCCCAGCCACCTGGTGGTGGGGACGGACGTCACCGGCGACGTGGCGGACTTCTACGCGCACGTCTGCCCGGCGGGGGTCTACGAGCGGCAGGGCGACCGGCTGGTGGTGAACGCGCCCAACTGCGTCGACTGCAAGGCGACGGACGTCGTCGGCCCGCGCTGGACGCCGCGCGAGGGCGGGAGCGGGCCTGCCTACAAGCGGATGTAACCGCAACTGCCGTTTCACGCAGAGACGCGGAGAAACTGAGAGTACGCAGAGAATCCACTGCGTACTCCCGGTTTCTCCGCGTATCCGCGCGAAACCAGCTTGGTCGAGGCGTGCGATGGATTACGATCGGCGCTGGGCACGGTACAACGAGCGCAGCCTCGCCCTTCTCCGTCCGCTGCTGGCCGGCGATCCGGGGGAGGTGCTGGACCTCGCCTGCGGGACGGCGAACCTGCTGCCGATGGTCACGCGCTACGCCGGCGTCGACGCGTCGATGGAGATGCTGCTCGCGGCGCGCCGGAAGTATCCCGCCGCCGCCCTCGCCGCCGCCGACGCCGCGGTGCTCCCCTTCGGCGACGCGCGCTTCGACACCGTCGTCTCGGCCTCGGCCTTCCACATCTTCCCCGAGCCGGCGCGTGCGCTGGGCGAGGTGCGGCGCGTCCTGCGCCCCGGCGGACGGCTGCTCCTGCTCGACTGGTCGCGCGCGCGGCCCACGATGCGCGCGCTGAACCTGTACCTGCGGCTCACGGGGGATCGCTACCGGCGCATGTACACGCAAAAGGAAGCCGGCGCCCTGCTCCAGGGCGCCGGCTTCCGCGTCGTCCGCTCCAGCCGCCGCGCGATCGACTGGCTCTGGGAGCTGATGGTGTTCGAGGCCGAATCACCCTGATCGTGCGACGCCGACCTCGGGAACCGGGTGGGCGACAAGAACGGGCACCCGGTGCGGAACTGGCGCCACGTGGCGCCGTGGACGGACGATTTCTCGAGCGTGCTGACGGTGTGGGGGAAGTAGGGGAGAAGGGACAGGGGACAGGGGACAGGGGACA
>JBJMPM010000110.1:0-7875 GCA_045803205.1 Longimicrobiaceae bacterium | reverse complement strand
CAACGGGTCGAAGGAAGTCGGCGCAAACATGCGGGCGCGCCGCGGGTGGCTCAAGGCTCCGGCGCTCTGCCTGCCCGGAGAGAACGTCCGAAGAGGTCATTTTCGGGCGCCGGCACGCCACCCTCCGGGGCCCGGGGGCGGAAAGATGCACGGGGAAAAGCGTTTCACGCGGAAGACGCGGAGACACGGAGAGAACCACCCGGCCTCTCCGTGTCTCCGCGTCCCTGCGTCAGACCTTCTGTTGTGTGACCGTTTCGATCGAGTAGCTTAGGACGGAATCCCCGACGGTTCACCCCCGCAGCCGGCGATCGGATGCCTCACATCTTCGGGACGCACGCCGTGGACAACGGCGGCATCGACATGGCCGCGCGCCGCGCCGCGAACGCGGGGCTGCGGGCGGTGCAGATCTTCACCGCCATCCCCAAGTTCTACGGCGACAAGTCCACCATCAGCCCGAAGCGGGTGGACCGCTTCCACGCGGCGCTTGAGGAAACGGGGATCGAGCCCGAGCACGTGGTGGTGCACGCCGCCTACGTGCTGAGCGTCGCCACGGCCGACGCGGACAAGTGGGCGCGCGCCGCCGCGGGGCTGGCGAAGGAGATGGAGCGCTCCACCACGCTCGGCGTGGGCGCGGTCTGCTTCCACCCCGGCTCGGCCAGCGACGGCGACACCGCCGCGGCCGCCAGGCGCGTGGCGAAGGCCATCACCGCCGCGCTGCGCGGGGTGGACGGGAAGACGCGGCTGCTGGTGGAGAACACCGCGGGCGCCGGGAAGACGCTCGGCCGCACCGCCGCCGAGGTGGGCGACATCCTCCGTCACATTCCCGACGAGCTGCGCGAGCGCACCGGCTACGGGCTCGACACCTGCCACCTCTTCGCCTCGGGGTACGACATCCACGCCTCCGCCAGGCGCTTCAAGGAGGTGCTGGACGAGTTCGAGGAGGCGACGGGAGAGGTGCCCGGCTTCTTCCACCTGAACGACAGCGCGGGGGGGCTGGGGAGCAACCGCGACCGCCACCTGCTGCTGGGCGAGGGAGAGATCGGCGCGGAGCCCTTCCGCTGGCTGCTGAAGGACCGCCGCAGCCGGAGCGTGCCGCTGATCCTGGAGACGCCGCAGGAGAACTACGACGTGGCCGACGACGACGCCGGTGCCGACCCCTACGACGTGCGCATGGCCGCCCTGCTGAAGGAGCTGGAGACGTGAACGCGCTCGCCCGCCGCCTCGCCGCGGCCGCCGTCGCGGCGCCGCTCGCCGCCTGCGCCTCCCCCGCCCCGATCGCGGCGCCCGCGCCTCCGCCCGCGGGGAGCGCCGCGCCTCAGGACGAGATGGCGGCCGAGGTGGCGCGGCTGGTGAACGAGCACCGGGCCCGCATCGGCTGCCCGGCGCTCGCCTGGGACACGTTCGCCGCCCGCGCGGCGCAGGCGCACACCGACGACATGGTCCGGCGCGGCTACTTCTCGCACGTCTCGCCGGACGGGCGCAACGTGGGCGACCGGGTGCGCGCCGCCGGGGCAGCGTGGCGCGCGGTGGCCGAGAACATCGCGCAGGGGCAGCCGACCGCGGCGGTGGTGGTGCGGGGATGGCTCGCGAGCCCCGGCCACCGCGCGAACATCGAGAACTGCACCTATACCCGGCAGGGCGTGGGCTACCGCGACCGCTACTGGACGCACGTCTTCTACACGCCCATGCCCGGCACCGCGATGACCGGCACCCGCGCGTTCGAGCTCCTCCGCGCCCGCGAGCCCAAGCAGCGGCCGTGAGATGACGGGCGACGAGGTGAGCCGCCGGCGCGAGCTGCGGCGCCGCTTCCTGGAGGCGCTCTACCGCCGGTCGGAAGAAGGGGAGAGCGAGTACCAGGACGGCTACGAGCTCGCCGCCGAGCTGGGGATGCCGCGCCAGGACGCCGAGCGCGTGGTGCGCTACCACGAGGATTACGGCTTCGTGCGCAAGTCCGGGAGCCACGGCCTGACGGTGCGCATCACCGCGCAGGGGATCGACCACGTGGAGACGGGGGGCGGATGATCCTCACCACGCTCGCCGAGTCGGACGTGCTCGAGGCGCTCGGCCCCGGCGTCGCCGCCGGGGTGCGCTGGCTGCGCGCCTTCGATCCCTCGACGCCGGATGGCCGCCACGACATCGACGGTGACGAGGTGTTCGCGCTGGTCTCCACCTACGCCACCGGCCCGGCCACGGAGAAGCGCTTCGAGACGCACCGCGTCTACATCGACCTGCAGTACGTGGCCGCCGGCAGCGAGCGCATCCTCCACGCGCCGGCGCACGGACTCGCGGTCGAGACGCCGTACGACGCGGCGAAGGACATCGCCTTCTACGCCGAGCCGAAGGCCTCCAGCTCGCTGCTGCTGCGCGCGGGCGACCTCGCCGTCTTCCACCCCGCCGACGCGCACAAGCCCGGGTGCATGGCGGGCGGCCGCGACGAGGTGCGGAAGGTGGTGGTGAAGGTGCGGCTCCCCGGCTGACGGCGGGGCGCGGCGGACGCGGCCGTTTGCTTGACCGCCCCGGAGGCGCCGCGTATTCTGAGCCCTCCCTGAAACCGACCGCACCGCGTGGAGAGGACCATGGCCAACGTCCCGCAGGACCTGCGCTACACCGAGCAGCACGAGTACGTGAAGGCGGCCGACGAGCCGGGGGTGTTCTACGTGGGCATCACCGACTACGCGCAGGGCGAGCTGGGCGACGTGGTGTTCGTGGAGCTGCCGAGCGCCGGCCAGCACTTCGACGCGATGGCCTCGTTCGGCACCATCGAGGCGGTGAAGGCGGTGTCGGACCTCTACTGCCCCATCGCCGGCGAGGTGGTGGAGGCGAACGGCGCCCTCGACGCCAACCCCGCCGCCGTCAACAACGACCCGTACGGCGAGGGGTGGATGATCAAGCTCCGGCCCGACGATCCGGCTGCGGTAGACAGCTTGCTGACTGCCGCGCAGTACGAGCAGCTGATTTCGTAAAACAGAAGTGCCAAGTGCCTGGTGCCTAGTGCCCAGTAGCTCGGCGCGCACCGAAACACAGGGGCACTAGGGACTAGGCACTAGGCACTGGGGACCAGGCACTTCAAGCACCTCAGTCGAACGGAAAACCATGGCGACCCTCACCTGGCACGGCCACTCCTGCTTCCTCCTCGAGACCGACGGGGGGCAGCGGATCATGATCGACCCGTGGCTCGACGAGAACCCCGCGGCCGACATCAAGACCAAGGACGTCGAGTCGCTGGACTTCATCCTGGTCTCGCACGGGCACTCGGACCACTTCGACGACTGCATCCCGCTGGCGAAGAAGACCGGCGCCACGGTCGTCTCCACCTACGAGCTGGTGGCCTTCGTCCAGTCGCAGGGGGTGGAGAAGGGGCACGGGATGAACATCGGCGGGGCGTACGTCTTCGACTTCGGGCGGGTGAAGCTCACGCCGGCGCTGCACACCGGGAGCATCTCCGGCGACAAGGGGGCGCACACCACCGACTGCTCCGGCTTCCTGATCAGCCTGAACGAGGGGCAGCGCCTCTACCACGCGGGCGACACCGCGCTGATCGTGGACATGCAGCTCCTCCGCGGCTCCGTCGACGTCGCCCTCCTCCCCATCGGCGACAACTACACCATGGGCCCGGAGGACGCCGCCCGCGCGGTGGAGATGATCGAGCCCGAGGTGGTCATCCCCATGCACTACAACACCTTCCCGCTGATCGAGCAGAACCCCGAGGGCTTCCGCTCCCTGGTCGGCGACCACGCCCGCGTCGAGATCCTGCAGCCGGGCGGCAGCTACACCTTCTAAAAAGCAAATCTCTCACAGAGGTCACGGAGGCCACGGAGGGAGCACCTCTGTGGCCTCTGCGACCTCCGTGAGAGACCGCTTTTTTGCAGATCGTTACCACAAAACTGTCGCGTTGATTTAGAAAAGTCCGGGGTCTGGTTGATTTAGAAATGTCCGGTGAACGGTGGCGCGCTTGCGCCATGGATGGTCGGCCGCGGGCTTGTGTGGCTTCGAAGTTTTTTCATCCGCCCCTTCCCGCGGAGGAGTGGCCCGCGGCGAAGCCGCGGCTGGGATGGGCACGAACTCGGTGAGGGTGAGATAGCGCTCGCGCCAGCGAAAGTGGAGCGAGCCGTCCAAGCGCCGCTCGACGGTGATCTTGCTTCCGACCATCGAATCGTGGGCTTGGGCAGCCTCGATCTGAAGGCAGCGGAGCTTGTAACGGATCGTGAAGTCAGGGGTGACCAGGCGCTGCTCGGTGTGAGCGAAGAGGCGCTCCAGGTCGAGCTCTGGCGGAAGCGGGCGATGGGCATCGACATCGCTTGCCGGGGCCACGGTGAAGCGCGTCTCCCACCACGGGATGAAGACTTCCTCGAGGAAGCGGTTGGCGTCGGCCATCGAGCAGACGCCGGCGAGGCGCAGCTCCTTGATGAGTCGGTCCTGGAGCGTCTCGAAGAGGCGCTCGACGCGGCCCTTGGCCTGTGGCGAGAGCGCCAGGATCAGCTCGATGTCGAGCGCGGTGAGCGCGCGCCGGATGATCGAGTTCGTCTGCTCGGCCAAGCGGTCGTCCGCATGGCTGCGGGCCCGCCCCCCGACCGAGTTACGGAAGTGCCCAGCCTGGTCGGTGTAGAGCGCGCCCATGCGTCCGAAGCGGCGCAGGTAGTCGACGATCAGCTGCCGGTTGGCAGCGCCAGTGTCGCGCGGGAAGAAGCGCGCGTAGAGCCGGCTGGTGGCGTCGTCGATCATCGCGATCAGCACGATCTCCTCCGACGAGCGGTCTTCCAGCCACGCGTGAATGGAGGTGTCCATCTGCACCAGCTCGCCTACGGCCGCCTTGCGTGGACGTCTGCGGCGGTGGCGCAGCTTGCGCTCGCGGGGCTTCCACAACCCAGCCACGATCATCCAGGCGCGAAGCGTATCCGCGCCGAGCGGCCCGATCTTCGGATCCCGAGACAGGTGCTCCGCCAGCAGCGTGGGACCAAAGTCATGAAAGGCAGGCTCGCGCGCCCGCTCCAGTGCGGCGATACGTACGGCCGCGGGTAGACGCCGATTCGAAGGCCGGTCGCGCCCACGGTGGATCACTGCGGCATCTCCTTCCGTCTCGAAACGCCGCAGCAAGCGGCGGAAGTGACGCACCCCCAGCCGCACGCGCCGTGCGCCCTCAGCGCAACACAGGACGCCGCCGTGCACCTGGTGCAGCACCACCAGTCGATCCCGATCTCGCGTGTTCAACTTTAGCATCTCCTCGCTCCGTCACAGGTTTCCCACCAGTGTGGGCGAACCTGCCCCGAAGGAGGACATTTCTATATCAACCAACCCGGACATTTCTATCTCAATACTACAGATCGTTACCACAAAACTGTTTACATCCGGTGCAGGGTTCGATTACCCTTCGTGCGGGTTTCCTTCCGACCAGCCCACCAGATCCCATGCGCGCAGAGCAGACGCCCTCCTCACCCGTCACTCCCGAGACCGAGTCGACCCGCCCACCACGCACCACCGTACGCGTGGTGCCGCGCCGCGAGGCGCCCTCCATCCCGCGCGCGGTGCGCCCGCAGCCGGTGCCCGAGGGGGCGGGCCTGGACCATCCCTCGCTCTACTTCAACCGCGAGCTGAGCCTCCTCGACTTCAACTGGCGCGTCTACGCACAGGCGGTGGACCCGCGCAACCCGGTGCTGGAGCGCGTGCGCTTCCTGGGGATCACCTCCAACAACGTCGACGAGGTCTTCCAGAAGCGCGTGGGCGGGCTCAAGCGGCAGATCGCCGCCGGGGTGCAGGCGCACTCGGTGGACGGGCGCACCCCCGCCGAGCAGCTCGCGCTGATCCACGAGGCCACCCGCGAGATGCACCTGTCGCTGGTGGACACCTGGGAGCACACGCTGCAGCCGCTGCTGCGCACCGAGGCGGGGGTGGTGATCTCGGACTACGCCGAGCTGAATGTCCGGCAACGGCGCGCCCTCGACGAGCACTTCCGCGAGCAGGTGTACCCCGTGCTCACCCCGCTGGCGGTGGACCCGGGTCACCCCTTTCCCTTCATCTCCAACCTGAGCCTGTCGCTGGCGGTGCTGATGCGCCACGCCGCGCGCAACACCTACCACTTCGCGCGGCTCAAGGTGCCCATGCAGCACGGGCGCTGGGTGGCGGTGCCGGACACCCCGCACCGCTTCCACTTCGTGCCGCTGGAGCAGGTGATCCAGGCGAACGTAGCGCAGCTCTTCCGGGGGATGGAGATCGTGAGCGCCCACCCCTTCCGCGTCACCCGCAGCGCCGCCGTGGAGCGCGGCGGCGACGACGGGAGCGAGGACCTGCTGGCGCTGATCTCCGAGGAGCTGCGGGAGCGCCGCTTCGCCCCGGTGGTGCGGCTCGAGGTCGACCGCGAGATGCACCCCGAGGTGCGCGAGCTGCTGGTGCGCGAGCTGGAGCTCGAGGGGCAGGACGTCTACGAGGCCCCGGGGCTCATCGCCCTCTCCGACGTGATGGCGCTGGCCGACCTGGACCTGCCGCAGCACCGCTTCGAGCCCTGGGAGCCGGTGGTCCCCGAGGCGCTGCAGCACGAGGGCGAGACCGAGGAGGAGCGCAACATCTTCTCCATCATCCGCCGCGGCGACGTGCTGGTGCACCACCCGTACGACTCCTTCCCGGCGAGCGTGCAGCGCCTGCTCGACGAGGCCGCGGTCGACCCGCGCGTGGTGGCCATCAAGCAGACCCTCTACCGCACCGGCGGCGAGGCCTCGCCGATCGTGAAGGCGCTGGTGCGCGCCGCCGAGCGCGGCAAGCAGGTGGCGGTGCTGATCGAGGTCACCGCGCGCTTCGACGAGGAGAACAACATCCGCGGCGCGGAGATGCTGGAAGAGGCGGGGGTGCACGTGACCTACGGGCTGGTGGGGCTCAAGACCCACAGCAAGGTCACGCTCATCGTGCGCGACGAGGGGGGGCCGCCGCGCACCTACTGCCACATCGGGACGGGGAACTACCACACGCGCACCTCGCGGCAGTACAGCGACCTGGGGCTGCTGACCTGCCACGACGAGATCGGCGACGACATGGTGAACCTCTTCCACTTCCTCACCGGCTACGCCCCCGACCAGCAGTACACCTGCCTGGTGGTGGCGCCGCGCGACATGCGGCGCGTGTTCGAGGAGCGCATCCGGCGCGAGGTGGAGCACCAGCGGCGCCGCGGGAACGGGCGCATCGTGGCCAAGTTCAACGCGCTCGACGACCCCGGGCTGATCCGCGAGCTCTACCGCGCCAGCCGCGAGGGGGTGAAGGTGGACCTGATCGTGCGCGGGCACAGCCGGCTGCGGCCGCGGCTGCCGGGGTACAGCGAGAACATCCGGGTGGTGAGCCTGGTGGGGCGCTTCCTGGAGCACGACCGCATCTACCACTTCGCCAACGGCGGCGACGCCGAGGTGTTCATCGGCAGCGCCGACTGGCGCGAGCGGAACATGAACGAGCGGGTGGAGACGCTGGTGCCGGTGCTCGACCCGGCGCTGCGCGAGCGGCTGGAGCGGCTGCTGGACGCCGCGCTCACCGACAACCGCCTCGCCTGGGAGCTGCAGGCCGACGGGAGCTGGACGCCGCGCACCCCCGCCCCCGGCGAGCCCGACGTGGACTACCACGACCTGCTGATGCGCGACGCCCTGGAGCGCAGCCGCCGCGGCGCGCGCCCGTGGGAGGTGATGCTGTAACGGCTTTGGATCTCACGCAGAGACGCGGAGAACACGGAGAGAACTGCAGCCTCTCAGTGTCTCCGCGTTCTGCGTGAGATGCTGTTACGGCTCCTCGAATTCGATCCCGAGGTGGTCCAGGATGCCTGTCTCCACGCGGAAGCGGGCATCGGTGTCGTCCATCTGTCCGACGCGCTCGAGCAGTCGCTCCTTCGCGATGGTGCGGATCTGG
>JBJMPM010000372.1:0-17926 GCA_045803205.1 Longimicrobiaceae bacterium | reverse complement strand
TCATCCCCGGCGTGCCGCGGGCCAGCACGGGGACGCTCACGTCGGCGGCGGTGGGCACCTTCTTCAGGTGCACCTTGAGGATCCCCTCGCGGCCGCGGACGTCGGGACTGTCCACCACGATCTGCCGGTCGAAGCGCCCCGGGCGCAGCAGCGCCGGGTCGAGCACGTCGGGGCGGTTGGTGGCGGCGATCAGGATCACGCCGTCGTTCCCCTCGAAGCCGTCCATCTCCACCAGGAGCTGGTTCAGCGTCTGCTCGCGCTCGTCGTGCCCGCCGCCCAGCCCCGCGCCGCGGTGCCGGCCCACGGCGTCGATCTCGTCGATGAAGATGATGCAGGGGGCGTGGGCCTTCCCCTGCTCGAAGAGGTCGCGCACGCGGCTGGCGCCCACGCCCACGAACATCTCCACGAAGTCACTGCCGGACATGGAGAAGAAGGGGCGCCCCGCCTCGCCGGCCACGGCGCGGGCGAGCAGCGTCTTCCCCGTTCCCGGCGGGCCCACCAGCAGCGCGCCCTTGGGGATGCGCCCGCCCAGGCGGCTGAAGCGCTTGGGGTCCTTCAGGAACTCCACGATCTCCTGCAGCTCCTGCTTGGCCTCGTCGGCCCCGGCCACGTCGTCGAAGGTGACCTTGGGGGTGTCGCCCGAGAGGAGCTTCGCCTTGCTCTTGCCGAACTGGAAGGCCTTGTTCCCGGTGGCCTGCATCTGCCGGAACACGAAGACCCAGATGCCGATGATCAGGAGCCAGGGGAAGAGCACCTTGAGCCACGACGTCCAGTCGCCGCTCGCGTCCTTCCCCTTGATCTCCACGCCGGCGGCCTGGAGGTCGGCGAGCAGCTTCTCGGAGTTGGCGATGGGAAGGCGCAGGGTGAAGTGCTGCACCGGGCCGCCGCGCTCCCCCGGGATGGCCTTCTTGAAGTCGCCCCGCACCTTCTGGCCCTCCAGGCCGCCCGCGATCTCCACCCGGGCGATGTTGCCCGCCGCGAGCTCGCGCGTGAAGTCCGGCGCGTAGTCGATCTCCTCGGTCTGGCGCTGCCCCGCGCTGGTCATCTCCACCAGCAGGATCGACATCACCCCCAGCAGGGCCCAGAACGAGACCGTGCGGGTGATGCGGCCCAGGCGCGGGCCCTTCGGCGGGTTGGGTGCTTCGGCCATCGTCTCTATTCGTTGGTGCCCGGCGCGCGCTCAGCGGGGCCGGCGGCGCGCCGGTGCAGCCCGGTTCAGTGGGGAAGGCTCCCGATGAACGGCAGGTTGCGGAAGTCTTCGGAGTGGTCCAGGCCGTACCCGATCAGGAACTCGTTCGGGGCGTCGAACCCCACCCACCGCGGCTCGCGGACCAGGTGCGCCGCGATGTGCTTGTGCAGGAGAGTACAAATTTCGAGCGACTTGGGTCCCCTCGCCTCCAGCATGGGCACCAGCCGCGACAGCGTGGTGCCGCTGTCGACGATGTCTTCCACCAGGATGATGTGCTTCCCGGTGAGCGAGATGCTGGGGTCGTAGAGGAGGTTCACCTCGCCCGAGGTGGTGGTGCCGCTCCCGTAGCTGCTGGCCACGATGAAGTCGACGTGCAGCGGCCGCGGGATGTGGCGCACCAGGTCGCTCAGGAAGATGAACGAGCCCTTGAGCAGCCCCAGCACCAGCAGCGGCTCCTCGGCGGGGTACGAGTCCGCGATGTCGCTGCCCATCTCGGCCACGCGGCCGGCGATGGTCTCTTCGTCGTAGACGATCCGGGCGAGCTTGCGCCCCCCGGTGCGGCGCAGCGTCAGAAGCGAGTCAGGCATCGGCGATCTCGAGGGTCAGTCCCGGCTCTCCCGGGGCGGGCGGGGGGGCGCCCCGCGCGAGCCCCGGCACCCAGAGCACGCGCCCGCGGGCGTCGGCCAGCACGGCCACCCGCGCGCGCGCGGCGCGGGGCACGCGCCGGTCGGTGAAGAGGCGCTTGAGCGTCCGCGTTCCCGCCGGGGTGCGCACCCGGTCGCCGGGAAGGCGGCCGCGCAGCAGGAGCGGGAACTGGTCCGGCTCCACCGCCAGGGTCGCGCTGCAGCCGCCCTGGCCGCCGGGCTCGCCCGCGGGGCGCCACGCCACCCGCCGCTCGCGCCCGCCGATGCGGCAGCTCCCCTGGCCGCGCTCGCCGGCGATGGCGAGGGGCGCGTCGGGAAGGGGGGACGGCGCCACCCGCTCGATGCGCGCCTCGCCGAACTCGGTGGAGAGGCGCACGCCGCCGGGGAGCGCGAGCACCCGGCCGCTCGGGGCGGTGCGGATAAACCGAAGCGCCGACCGGGTTCCGTCCCTGTCGGGGACCACCCCGAGCCGGCGCAGGAGCCCGCGCAGCAGGCGTGCGGCCACGGCCGAATCATAACCGGACAGCCGTTCGCGTACAAGGACGAGCGCCCCCTCCTCCTCGCGCGCCAGGGTGGCGATCTCGTCCGCCATCACCCGCTCCCAGGCGGCCTCGTCCTCGCGCGCGAGCTCGGCCAGCCGCGCGAGCGCCGCGGCGGCGCCGGGGGCGACCGCCCGCTCGGCGAGCGGGAGCAGCTCCAGGCGGATGCGGTTGCGCGCCGGGTCGGGCACGGCGTTGGTCGGGTCTTCGCGCCAGCGCAGGCGGTGCGCGCGGGCGTGGCGGCGGAGCGCGGCGCGGCGGAAGGGCAGCAGCGGGCGGAGGAGCCGGCGCGCCTCGTCCACCGGCGCGATCCCCGCCAGCCCGGCGATCCCCGTCCCGCGCAGCACGCGGAAGAGCACGGTCTCGGCCTGGTCGTCCGCGTGGTGCGCGGTGGCGATCCACTCGGCACCAACGCGCTCCCGCGCCTCCCGGAGGAAGGCGTAGCGCGCCTCCCGCGCCTCGGCTTCCGTCCGCGGCGGCGTCTCCGCGCGCCCGGTGACGAGCGGGACGTTCCATGCGGCGCACAATCCCGCGACCCACGCCGCGTCCGCGGCGCTGTCGGAGCGCATGGCGTGGTCGAAGTGCGCGGCGGTGACGGTGACGCCGACCTCCTCCGCCGCGAAGCGCAGGAGGTGGAGGAGGACGACGGAGTCGGCGCCCCCGGAGACGGCGGCGAGCAGGTGCGCCCCGGGCGGGACGCTCTCGCGGAAACGCTGCTCCAGTTGACTCGGCATGCACCGAAACTACGGCGCGGCGCGGATTCCCTCAACAGCATTTCTCTCACTGGAACTTACGGAGGACTTCGCGGACCGGCTCGGGCGCATCCTCCCATCCCGGGTGGAGGCTCGCGCCCGCCTCCAGGAGGAGCCGCGCGACCCCGGCGTGGTCCGCGCCGGACGTCCCGCGGTTCCGCGCGCCGTGGCAGCACCACCCCAGCGGCGTGCCGCCGTAGCTGGGGTCGCGCGCCTCGACCAGGGCGCGGCCGCGCGGATCGCGCAGGATCGCCTCGACGGCGGCGGCGGAGCCCTCCCAGGCGGCGCAGTGCAGCGCGGTGCCGCCGTCGTGCCCCGGGGTGGCGGGGTCGAAGCCGAGCTCGAGCATCAGCGCCACGGCGGCGGGATCGGGCGCCCAGGCAGCGTCGGGGAGCGCGCGCTGGTCCGCGGCGGTCAGCTCCGCGATCAGGCCCGGGTGCTCGCGCAGCAGCCGCCGCGCCTCGTCCCCGTCCGCCGCGGCGCAGGCGGCGAGGAAGCGCTGCCGAGGCGTGGCGAAGGCGCGCATCACCTCCAGCGCTTCCGGCTGCTCGAATCGCTGCGCGACCTGGAGAGGCGAGAGGTTGGCGCCGAGGGTCCAGAAGTAGATGTGATGGCTGGAGGGCGGCTGCTCCCCGTACTCGCCCCGCCCGGTCCGCTTCTCCAGCAGCGACGGGTCCGCCTCCAGCATCGCCCGCAGCACGTCCGCCAGCCCCAGCGCCGCCGCGAGGAAGACGTCGGCGGAGGCGCCGCGGGTGACCAGGTGGCGCGCGAGCTCGTACCGCCCGGCGCCCCGCGCGCGGTCCAGCATCCACTGCGCCGGCGTGGAGCGGTGGTCCACGTCGCGCGCGTCGACGTCCGCGCCGCGCGCGAGCAGCAGGTCCGCCACCTCGGGCGAGCGCGCGAAGTGCAGCGGCGTCTGCCCGTCACCCCCGCGCTCGTGCACGCGGGCGGGCTCCGCGTCCAGGATGCGCCGCAGCAGGTCGGCGCGGTCGAGGTTCGCGGCCGCGCAGGCGTCGGGCACGGCGCCGGCCTCGATCAGCCGGTCGGCCACCGCGCCCGTGGCGGCGTGCAGCGGGTGGAAGGGGCCGGCCCACCAGTCGCTCTTGCGATTGGGATCGGCTCCGGCCTCAAGCAGCGCATCCACCATCGCCAGGTCGCCCTCGCCCGCGAAGTGGCCCAGCGCCGTGGCGCCGAACGAGAAGGCGGGCTCGTCGATGCGGGCCCGCGCCTCCGGATGGCGCCGCAGCAGCGCGCGCACCGCGTCGGCGTCGCGGGCGGCGAAGGCGCGGTGGAATTCCTCCATGAGAGACCGGGACACGGGCTCGGCGGCCTGCTCGACGTGCGCCTTCAGCGCGGCCCAGCTCCGGAAGCCGTGCTCGCGCGCGAGGACGAACTGCGCGTCCGCGAGCGTCGGCCGCTGCTTGTCCGGGAGGTGGCGGCGGATGCGCTCGCGCGCGGAGGCGTCGCCGCCGCGGAACGCACGCAGCAGCTCCTTCGCCTGCTTCCGCTGCTGTTCGAGGGAGGGACGGGGCGGGAGGGAACGATCGGGATCGGGCATGAGAGCCTCCTTCGGTTGCGGCCGCCGTCCGCGCACTCGGCCCCGAAAGGAGGTGTCGTGCTTCTCGCAACACAGTCAGGTGGGCGCAGCCCTTCCCGCGGACCGGAGGCGTCCCGCAACGCCGGCGATCAACATAATCGAGATCGTCCAGTCCGCCACCAGGTCCGGTGCGCCTGAAGCCGGCAACAGCCTCACGCAGAAGCCACGGACGAACCGGGAGCCGCAGAGGCCCTCGCCTGGTTCTCTGCGGCTTTCCCGTTTTCTCCGCGGCTCTGCGTGAGATCTTTTTCAGTCGACGGCCAGCGCAGGAGGCTGGGCGATTTGCACCACGCGCTTGCGGCTGTCGATCTGGTACAGGTCCTCCCAGCGGTGCTCGGTGGCCCGGCGG
This sequence comes from Longimicrobiaceae bacterium, assembly GCA_045803205.1. Taxonomy (GTDB): domain Bacteria; phylum Gemmatimonadota; class Gemmatimonadetes; order Longimicrobiales; family Longimicrobiaceae; genus Longimicrobium. The sequence goes on along the minus strand of JBJMPM010000372.1, from coordinate 12,856 downwards.
AGGTTGCGGTCCACGTGCGTGTCGAAGATGTGGGGGCACCCGTCGCAGAAGGTGGTGGTGAGCGCCGGCTCCGACCGTGCCCGCCGCGGCCGGGAGACGATGCGGCGCAGCGCCTGGTAACGGGGCGAGTTCCACACCTCCCATACGCTCGTCCGGAATACGTTGCCGACGATGCGCCGGTCGCCAGACGTGCTGTACTGCGGTCCCATCCGGTAGTTCACGCACGGCACCACGTCGCCGTCGTACTTGATCTGGAGCGCGAAGTGGGGCCACAGGCACTGGGGAAGGGCCCGGTCCCGCTTCGGCCCGATCACCTCGAACCGCCCCGGGCTCATGTCCGTGTAGTTGTGGAGGTCCCCCCACATCTCGGTGAACTGGTCGACCCCGAGATCGCCGAACACGCGGTACGCCACGGGCAGCTCCGCCAGGTTGTGCTGGTACTTGAGGTACTGGACCTCCACGCGCGGGCGGGAGCGGCCCAGCTCCGCCCTGCGGCGCATCAGCCGCTCCAGGTTTCCCAGCACCAGCGCGATCCGTCCCCCCACCCGCGTGCGCCCATAGCTCTCCTGGGTCATCCCGTCCACGCACACCGTCAGGTTGGTGAGGCCGCTCTCCACGATGGCGGAGATGCGCTCGTCGGAGAGGTTAAAGCTGAAGTTGGTGCTGATATGGGAGTTGAGGCCGGCGTCGTTCGCGATGCGACAGAGCTCGGGGAGGTCGGGGTGCATGAGCGGGTCGCCGACGTAATAGAGCGACACCGCCATGGTCTTCCCCGCGATCTCGTCGATGATCCGCTTGAACTGCTCCACGCTCATCCTCGCGCCGGCGCCGAAGGTCTGGCCCTTCCACTCCTCGCTGGCGTCCTCGTCCGGCCGGGCGTGCACGCAGATGGTGCAGCGGAGATTGCAGAGAGGGGAGATGTCGATCTTGACGATCACCGGCCACGCTCGCATCACCTCGCTTTTGAGGACGAATTGCGCGCCGGCCATCAACAGGTTCGCCAGCTTCCGCGGCGTGATTCCCGGCAGCAGCCAGCCCCAGCGCCGGTTCAGGTCCACCATGCGCCGCCTCAGCGGACTCATCGGATAGGGAGGCTGCATCGACTGGGCAACCCGTCTCATGATCGGGACCTCCGTTCGATCGATTTCTGCGCCGCATTCGTCCAATCCCAATTTTGCCGTATCCGTCCCGATGTCAATCTTTTTGTGACAAATCGGTCGACCCGCATGAGCGAGGAAACGGAGCGACGCCTCTCCGTGCCTCTGCGCCTCCGGGTGAAATTGCAGCTTACGCGGCCTCAGGACCTCGCCCGCGCCCGTTCAGCCGGTGCGGGGGAGGCGGAGGACCCAGCGGGTGCCGGGGGCGGCGGTGTCTTGCGAGAGGGTGCCGCCGGCGTGGGCGGCCAGGGCGGCGGCGAGGTGGAGGCCGATGCCGGCGCCCGGCTCGGCGGCGGGCTCGGCGGGGCCGGGGTCGGTGACGCGGACGGAGAGTCCGCCGGAGTCGGCATCCGCGGAGAGGGTGACGTCGCCCGGGGCGGCGTAGCGCAGCGCGTTGTCGAGCAGCGTCGCCACCACCTGCCGCAGCACCCGCGCGTCGGCGGCGGGGCCGTCGCGCACCCCTCCCAGGTCGAGCACGATGCGCTTGCCGCGGGCGCGCGCCTCCGCATCGAACTCCGCCGCCTCCTCCGCGAGCGCCTGGCCGGCGGGCGCCGCGCGGGCGGCTTCACCGGCGGACGGGGTCCCGCGCGCCAGGGCGAGCACCCCCTCCACCGCGCGCAGGCTCCGCCCCAGCCGCGCGTGCGTCTCGGCCACCAGCGCGCCGTCCAGCACCTCGCCGCGCGCGGCGGCGTCGCGGACGTAGCGCAGGCAGTCGGCCGCGAGCACGAGCGGCGCGCGCAGGTCGTGCGCCAGGAGCGAGGCGAGCAGGCGGTTGAGCTCGCTCGCCGCGGTCGCCTCGTCGCGCGCGCGCTCGGCCTCCATCCGCCGGCGCTGGAGCAGGAGCGCCACGACGGTGGCCGCGGGAATGCTGAGCGCCGCGAAGATCCGGTTGGGGACCCAGACGGAGGGCGGGGAGATGGGCCCCTGCCCCACGAGGGCGGCGACCCCGAAGCCGACGGCGGAGAGGACGCCGGTGGCCGCCACCATCGCCGGGCGCGGGTCCATCGACGCCAGCACGATGGGAATGCAGAGGCTGATGCCGACCACCACCCCGGCCGGCGTCATGGCGTCGGCGGCGGAGATGGCGAGCACCGCGGCCAGGATCGCCGCCCGCCAGAGGAGCGTGCGCCTGCCCGGCGAAGGGCTCACAGCCCGTAGCGCCGCCGCTTCTCCCACAGCGTCTTGCGGGAGATGCCGAGCCGCTCCGCCACGGTGGCGAGCGCCGTGGGGAAGGCCTCGAGCACCGCCGCCAGGTAGCGCCGCTCCACCTCTTCCAGCGAAGTGCCCAGCGGCACGCGCAGCGTGGAGCCGTCCGCGCCCTCCGCCGCGTCCGCGCGGCGCACGGGCGGGTGCACCTCCAGCGGGCCGCCGCGGTGGAAGATGAGCGCGCGCTCCACCGCGTTGCGCAGCTCGCGCGCGTTGCCGGGCCACGGGTCGGCCGCGGCCGCGGCGAGCGCCGCCGCGTCCAGCTCCGGCACGGGACGCTCGTGCTCGGCGCAGAGCGCGGCGGCGAAGCGCGCCACCAGCCCGGGAATCACCTCCGGCATGGCGCGCAGCGGGGGCATCTCCACCGCGGCGACGTCGAGCCGGAAGAGCAGGTCGCGCCGAAAGCGTCCTTCGCGCGCCAGCCGGTGCAGGTCGGCGCCGGTGGCGGTCACCACGCGCGTGCGCACCGCGATGCCCTGCACGCCGCCCACCCGCCGGATGTCGCGCGTCTCCAGGAAGACGAGAAGCTTGGACTGCACCTCCAGCGGGAGCGTGTCGACCTCGTCCAGGAAGAGGGTGCCCCCCTCCGCCGCCTCGACCAGCCCGCGCTTCTGCTCCTTCGCGTCGGTGAAGGCGCCCTTCTCGTAGCCGAAGAGCTCCGCCTCCAGGAGCTGCGGGGGGAGCGCGGCGCAGTTCACCTCCACGAAGGCGCCGGCCGCCCCGGAGAGGTGGTGGATGGCGCGCGCCAGCAGGCTCTTCCCCGTCCCCGACTCGCCGGTGACCAGCACGCGCGCCCACGGCGTGCGCGCCACCTGCTCCGCGAAGCCGCACACCGCCGCCAGCCGCGGGTGGTCGCCGAAGATCCAGCGCTCCGCCCCTCCGCCCCCGGGCGTTTCGACGGCCGCGGCGGCGCGCCCCGGCGCGACGGCGGCCTTGATGCGCGCGAGCAGGGTGGTGACGTTCACCGGCTTGGCCGCCACGTCGGTGGCGCCGGCTCGCATCGCCTCGACCCCGCGCTCCAGCGTGGCGGCGGCGGAGACCAGCACCACGGGAATCGTGCTCCCGGCGGCGCGGATGCGGCGGGTGAGCTCGATCCCGTCCATCCCCGGCATCACCAGGTCGGTGACCACCGCGTCCACGCCGCCCGCGGCGATGCGCTGCAGCGCCTCGGACGCCGAGCCGGCGACCTCGGCCCGCACGCGCGCGGGGTGGCTCAGGTTCGCGCGCAGCAGGCGCGCGTGCAGCAGGTCGTCGTCCACCACCAGCACGGTGAGCGGCGGGACGGATGCGGCAGGAGACCGGCCGGAAGCCGCGCCAGAGCGCGGGCCGGCCCGAAGCGGAGCTGACATGGAAGTGTCTGCGGGAGAAGCCTTACCGGTGGGTGGGCCCCATATTGTCGTCGCAAATGCCATTCCGTCCGGTGTCGTATGTACGAACAATTCTAAGCCCATACACGACAATGCCTTACGGATAGCAGAAGTGCGCCGCAAAGGAGAGGGAGGCCCCGGTCTATCCCATCCTTGCGACAGCTTTGCCCCACTGAAGGGACTATTTCAGCGCGAGTGCCCGAAGTGAGCGCACGTGCAACAGGTTTGCGTAGCAGTCGGTGTTACGGCTTCCGGACGGGTGTTACGAATCTACCCGTGGCCCATGCGTCCGCCGGGAAGTCTAAATCCGCGCAACTCTTTGGGGGAAATGGAGATGGAGAACCACGGCGGCCGCGGCACGCAATTCTCTTCCTTCACCCTCACTGCAGTACCCCACGCCCATTTCGTGGCACTGCCTACAGGTCTCCCGCTCGACAAAGGCACCCCGGCCGCGAGGCCGGTCCGCAAAGCACGGGATCTCCCCGAGACTGCCCGGCCGCCAAAGAGCCCGACGCCCGCCCGTACCCCGGCGCGCGTCCCTCACCTTTGCAGCCGGCCGCATCATCGTGCAGCAAAGCCGCATCTCCAGCGGACCCGCCGCGCGCGGCTCCTGAACCACGCGTTCCCGTCGGGACGGGCCCTTCCGCCCGTTCCTCTCCCGCTCCTTCCGACAAAGGCACCCCGGCCGCGAGGCCGGTCCGCAAAGTCACGGGTCTCCGCTCCGGAGACGGCTGGTCTACCGGAAAGCAAACCGCCGGCGAAGCACGCCGGCACTGTCGAAGGAGACCTGCCATGAAGCTCCGGAACCTCGTCCCCATTGCCGCCCTGGCCGCCTTCGCCGCGGCCTGCGGCGGCGGCGACGGCTCGCCCACCGGCGGCGGCGCGACCAGCGGCACCGGCGTGACGCCGGGCGGCACGTCCGCGAACCTGACCGGCGCCGTCTTCACCACCGACGGCACCTGCGGCGGCACCGACCTGAACATCTACGACGCCAAGGACGAGGTCTACGCCAACGGCGGGCCGCAGAACGGCAACGCGGCCGGCCTTCCCGACGGGTCGTACTACGTGCAGGTCACCTCGCCCGACGGCGTGCTGCTGGGCACCAGCGTGGGCTCGGCCAGCGAGCGGCCGGCGCACGTGACCAACGGCCAGTTCGACGCCTGCTACCAGCTCTCGGCCATCCTGATCCGCGCCAGCAACGGCCAGCCGGGCTACGACGACACGCCCAACGCCGGCGGCGAGTACAAGATGTGGATCAGCGCGGTGAGCGACTTCAAGGAGAGCGAGAGCAAGACCGACAACTTCAAGGTGCTGGCCTCGGTGGCGCCCCCGGTGATGCCCCAGGTCGCGGTGACCAAGGACGCGGCCACGACCTACGAGCGGGTGTGGAAGTGGAGCGTGGACAAGAACGGCGACACGGGGACGCTGACGCTGGCGCCGGGGCAGAGCAAGGCGGTGGCCTACTCGGTGGTGGTCACCAACACCGGCACGCAGGACCGCAACTTCCGCGTGGCCGGCACCATCACCGTCGCCAACACCGGCACCGTGCCCGCCACGGTGAACGCGGTGGCCGACGTGGACGACTTCGGCCCGGCCGACCAGGTGAGCTGCGGCACCCTGCCGCGCACGCTGGCCGTGGGCGAGACGATGTCGTGCAGCTACAACCAGGCGGTCGCCTCGCCCACCCTGGGCACGACCTACCAGAACACGGCGACCGCCTCGGTGGCGAACCCGGGCGGCGGCGCCGACCTCGCCTTCGGCGGCGGCGCGTCGTTCTCCTTCGACGGGGCGAGCCCCAACCTCCGCGTGGACGAGTGCGTGAACGTGAGCGACACCTTCGCGGGGTCGGGGGTGAGCGGCACCGTCTGCGCCGTGGCGTCGCCCAAGGTCTACGCCTACTCGCGCACCTTCGGACCGGGGCACATCACCCAGTGCGGGACCACCGTGTCGGTGCCCAACACCGCGGCGGCGACGGGGACGGAGACCAACGCGAGCGACGGGTGGAGCGTGGCCGTGAGCTACGTCTGCGGCTGCACGCCGGGGTACTGGAAGAACAACACGGGCGGGTGGCCGGTGTCCACCGGGATGCTGGAGAGCACGCCGTTCCCCGCGTCGAGCGTGGCCCCGTACGTCCTCAGCAACAAGTTCCTGGGGCAGTACACGCTGCTGCAGGGCCTCGGCTTCCAGGGCAACTCGACGGTGGAGGGCGGGGCGGAGATCCTGCTGCGGGCAGCCGGCGCGGCGTACCTGAACGCGAACAAGTTCGGCTACGCGTGGACGTCGGCGCAGGTGACCAGTGCGACGAATGCGGCGCTGGCCACCAACAACCGCGCCGGGATCGTCGCGCTGGCCACGCAGCTCGACGCCTACAACAACGCCGGGTGCCCGCTGAACGCCAAGGGGCTGGCCATCAACCCCTGAGCGGCGCCTGAAGGGCGGGCGGCCTCCCCGGCCGTCCGCCCGCCGGACCGCGGGGCGCGCGGCGCCCCGCGGTCTTCCCCTCCCTCACCATCCAGACTTCAAGACCGATGCTGCAGTGGATCCGCCGGCGCGTGCTCCGTCCGGGAACGTGGGAGCTCAAGCGGAAGCTCCAGGCGATCGAGGCGTCGGCGGCGGGCGCCGCCAGCGACTCCGTGTGCGGCCGGCTCTTCAACCGGGCCGGCGACCTGTGCGTGGCGGCGGGCGCGGTGCACCGCGCGCTGGTCTACTACGGGCACGCGGTGGACGCGTACCTGGAGGCGGGGTACACCGGTCCCGCGGCGGCGATGTGCCGGAAGATCCTGCGCAACTCCCCCGAGGCGGTGCGGGCGCACTGCACGCTGGCGTGCCTGGCCGCGCACGGACGCCAATTCGACGAGGTGGAGAGCGAGGTGCGCCGCTTCGTGGAGGCGTCGCGGCGCACGCGCACGGAGCGGCTGACCATCCCCCGGCTGCGGCTGATGGCCGAGGCGGTGAAGGACCCCGGGGTCAAGCGCTGGCTGGCCGCGCAGCTCCACGAGCTGGGCGACGAGCTGGGCGGCCGCCGCGTGCTGGCGTCGATCGACGCGCCGCGCGACGGCACGCCGGGGGAGCGGGCGGCGACGCAGTGGGAGAAGCTGGTGCGCGCCGCCGCCGCCGACCCCGACGACCTCTGGCGCTACGCCTGAGACCGGCACGAGCTGCCGCGCCGAGCTCTGTTCGACCAGTCCAATCCTCCTTCGTTGCCCCCTGTCATCAACCTCCGAAAGGAGAGACCCATGAGCAGAATTGCGGCTTCGGCCGCGGCAGCCCTGTTGCTGGCGTGCGGCTGCTCCGACGCGGCCACCACGCCTGCGGCGGCCGACCCGGCGGGGATCGCCGCCGCACCTGGACTCACGGCGTCGATGGTTGCCACCAGCCTCGACTTCTCACAGCAGGTGGCCGACATCGACACGCGCATGCTCCCCTCGTTCACCGACCACGACGCGGCGGAGCAGCTCCGCGGCTACCTGCAGGACCTGGCCGCCAGCGCCGCGGCAGGCGACCGGGCCGCCGCGGCGGCTTCGCTCGAGCTGGCGCGCGGCGTTCTGAAGCCGGGTGTGACCAGCGCGGTGGACGCCACCGCCATCGAAATGACGCTCGACGTGATCGGCCGCGACATCCAGAGCTGAACGCGGCTGCATCACCCTCCAGAGACTCTTCCTCTCCGCGGACACTTCCATGAACACGCCCCGTTCTATCTTCCGCCGTGCCCGGCTGGGCACGCTCCTGGGCACCGCGGCCGCCGCGGTACTCCTCTCCATCCCGGCGCAGGCCCAGACGGTCACGATCTTCTCCTGCTACCCCAAGGGGTCCGGTCCTGGGGGCGTGAACCCGGGAAGCGGCAACGTCTATCGCATCAACAAGCCGGTCGGCTCGGCGCCGACGGCACCGGCGGCCTGCTCCGCCGGCGACATAGAGTTCTCGTGGAACCAGGTCGGGCCGCAGGGCCCCACCGGTCCGCAGGGAGCGACCGGTGCGACGGGAGCGACCGGTTCCACGGGCGCCACGGGCGCTACAGGCCCCGCCGGCGCTACGGGCGCCGCCGGGCCGCAGGGCGTCGCCGGCCCACAGGGCGAGAAGGGCGACCAGGGAATCCAGGGCGCCACCGGAGCCCAGGGGCCTCAGGGCAACAAGGGTGATACCGGGGCGCAGGGCCCGCAGGGTGAGAAGGGCGACCAGGGCATCCAGGGCGCCACCGGCGCGCAGGGTCCCCAGGGCGACAAGGGCGACACCGGCGCGCAGGGTCCGCAGGGTGAGAAGGGCGACCAGGGCATCCAGGGCGCCACCGGCGCGCAGGGTCCCCAGGGTGACAAGGGCGACACCGGCGCGCAGGGACCTCAGGGCGAGAAAGGCGACAAGGGCGACCAGGGGATTCAGGGCGTCACGGGAGCACAGGGTCCCCAGGGCGACAAAGGCGATACGGGCGCGCAGGGTGTTCAGGGTGAGAAGGGCGACACCGGCCCGCAGGGCGAGAAGGGCGATCAGGGCATCCAGGGCGCCACGGGAGCACAGGGTCCCCAGGGCGACAAGGGCGATACCGGCGCGCAGGGGCCGCCGGGCGCCACCGGTCCGCAAGGGCCCCAGGGGCCCCAGGGGCCGACCGGGCTTTCCGGGCTGACCATCGTGGTGGGCGGATACAGCACGGCGCAGGCGGGCCAGACCACCCGGCTTACGCTGAGCTGCCCCGCCGGCGCCAGCGTGCTGGGCGGCGGCTACCGCAACCCCGACACGCGGGGAACGAACAACACCGTGCTCGCATCGTTCCCCTCGTCGTCGAACACGTGGGAAGTGCAGCTCTTCAATCCAAGCGGGTCCACCGCGTTCAGCGTGATCCCCTACGCCGTCTGCGCCAAGGTGGCGCCATAGCGCTGATCGAAGCCGGAAAAGCATGTCACGCCGGAGACGCGGAGCCGCCGAGAGTCGCGGCCCCGCGTCTCTGCGTCTCCGCGTCGTTGCGTGAGATGGCTGTTTACTCAGCCGAGGGCGTGCACCGCCGCCTCGGCGCGCACGAACTGCAGCTCGTAGAGCCGGGCGTAGAGGCCGCCGCGCGCCAGGAGCTGCGCGTGGGTGCCGCGCTCGCGGATCTCGCCCTGGTGCAGCACCAGGATCTCGTCCGCCCCCTGCACCGTCGACAGGCGGTGGGCGATCACCAGCGAGGTGCGGCCGCGCATCAGCTCGCGGAGCGCCTCCTCGATGCGCGCCTCCAGCTCGCTGTCGACCGAGCTGGTGGCCTCGTCCAGCACCAGCACCCCGGGGTCGAAGGCCAGCGCCCGCGCGAAGCTCACCAGCTGCCGCTCGCCCACGGAGAGCTGCGTCCCCCGCTCCCCCAGCGGGTGCGCGTAGCCGGAGGGGAGGCGCGCCACGAAGGGCTCCAGCCCCACCCGCCGCGACGCCTCGTGCACGCGGTCGTCGCCGATGTCCTCGCGCCCCAGGCGGATGTTGCGGCGCACGTCTTCGCTGAAGAGGAAGACGTCCTGCAGCACCAGCCCGATCCGCCCGCGCAGCTCGGCGACCGGCACGCGGTGGATGGGCACCCCGTCCAGCAGGATCTCGCCCTTCCCGGGCTCGTAGAAGCGCATCAGCAGGTTGATGATGGTGCTCTTCCCCGCCCCGGTGGCCCCCACGATCGCCACCCGCTCCCCCTGCCGCGCCGCGAAGCTCACCCCGCGCAGCACCCACTCCCCCTCGTCGCCGCCGTAGCGGAACCAGACGTCGCGGAACTCGATCTCGCCGCGCCCGGGGACGGGAAGGTGCAGCGGGTCGGCGGGGTCGGTGATCTCGGGCTCGGTGTCGAGCAGCGCGAACACGCGCTCGGCGGCCGCCAGCGCGGCCTGCAGCAGGTTGTACTTCTCGGAGAGGTCCTGGATGGGGCGGAAGAAGCGGCGCGTGTACTGGAGGAAGGCCGCCACCACGCCCACGCTCACCGCGCCGCCCAGCGACTGCCATCCCCCGTACCAGAGGATCAGCGCCATCGCCACCGCCGTGAGCACCTCGATGGTGGGGAAGAAGAGCGCGTACCAGGTGATGGAGCGCAGGTGGGCGTGCAGGTGGTCGCGGTTGATGGCGGCGAAGCGGTCCATCGTCTCGCGCTCGCGCCCGAAGAGCTGCACCACCCGCACGCCGGAGAGGTGCTCCTGGAGGTAGGCGTTGATGCGCGCCAGCCGCACCCGGATGTCGCGGAAGGCGCGGCGGATGAGCCCGCGAAAGACGAACGCCGCCGCGAAGACGAAGGGGAGCACGGTGAAGGTGACCAGCGCCAGCCGCCAGTTCAGCCGCAGCATGGCCGCCAGGATGAACACCAGCGTGAACACGTCGCCGAAGGCGGTGACGATCCCCGACGAGAAGGCCTCGTTGAGCGCCTCCACGTCGTTGGTCACCCGCGTCATCAGCCGGCCGACGGGGTTCTGGTCGAAGTAGCGCAGCGACAGGTGCTGCAGCCGCGTGAACACCTGCACGCGCAGGTCGTACATCACGTGCTGCGCGAGCCAGGTGGTGAGCAGCGTCTGCGCGAACTGGATGGCCGCCGCCAGCACCACCGAGCCGCCGTAGAGGGCGACCAGGAGCCCGAGATACCCCAGGTCCCCCCGGGGGATGGCCTCGTCGAGGGCGCGCTGGGTGAGGAGCGGGCCCACCGTCTCCGCGGCGGCCGCGGCCAGGAGGAGGAGCACGGCGACCGCCACCCCCAGCCGGTAGGGATGGAGGTAGGAGACCAGGCGCCGGAGGAGCCGCAGGTCGTACGGCCGGTCGTAGGCCTCGTCTTCTGTGTGCGCGGTGCTCATGGGTCGGGATCGGCTCGGTACGTCATGGCCGCAACGTATCCAACCCCTCGGAGCGCCGCAAACGAAGGAGGCCGGCGCCCGCGGGAGCGCCGGCCGTACCGATTGGCCGAGGACAGTTCTGAATCCAGTCTCCTGACCGAAGGGTCTCACACGGAGTCAACGGAGTCAGCGGAGTCGTTCTCCGTTGTCTCCGTTGACTCCGTGTGAGGCCTTCAGTTCAAGGACATGATCCTGGACAAGACTCTGCTGAAGCGGGATCGTTCCGTCTGTCGTTCGAACGAGAGACTTGCGCGGGGAAAACCTGCAGCGTAAAATTTAAGGCAGGTGAAAAATTTCGTTAATCCGTCCGAATGGAGTATAGATCGTGTTCCCTGAAAAGACGCGGCGCCTGCGCGCGCAGCCACCGCCCGAAGATCTCGCGCCGCTGGCGGGATGGCGGCACGCGCGCATCGCGCCCAGCCTGGAGGAGGTGTACCGCTCCATCCCCGTGACCGCCACGGGGAGGGTGCGGAAGTTCCTGGCGTTCGCCGGGCCGGGATACCTGGTGGCGGTGGGGTACATGGACCCGGGGAACTGGGCCACCGACCTGGCCGGCGGCTCGGCCTTCGGCTACCGGCTGCTCTTCGTGGTGCTCGCCTCGAACATGATGGCGGTGCTGCTGCAGGGGCTCTCCAGCAAGCTGGGGATCGTGACCGGGCGCGACCTGGCGCAGGCGTGCCGCGACCACTACAGCCGCCCGGTGAGCTTCGGGCTCTGGGTGCTCTGCGAGCTCGCCATCGCCGCCTGCGACCTGGCGGAGGTGATCGGCTCGGCCATCGCGCTCAACCTGCTCTTCGGGCTCCCGCTCCCGGTGGGGGTGGTGCTCACCGGCCTCGACGTGCTGCTGGTGCTGCTGCTGCAGAAGAAGGGCTTCCGCCTGCTGGAGGCGCTGGTGATCGCGCTGGTGGCGCTCATCGGGGGGTGCTTCCTGTTCGAGATCCTGCTGGCGCGCCCCGAGCTCGCGCCCCTGCTGCGCGGCTTCGTCCCCAGCGGCGAGATCGTGCGCAACCCGCAGATGCTCTACCTGGCCATGGGGATCCTGGGCGCCACGGTGATGCCCCACAACCTCTACCTGCACTCCTCCATCGTGCAGACGCGGCGCTACGAGGCCAGCGCCGCGGGGAAGCGCGAGGCGGTGCGCTACGCCTTCCTGGACAGCACGGTGGCGCTCTCGCTGGCGCTCTTCATCAACGCCGCCATCCTGATCGTGGCCGCGGCCACCTTCCACACCACCGGCCGCACCGAGGTGGCCGAGATCCAGGACGCGTACAAGCTGCTCACGCCGCTCCTGGGCGCCGGCGCCAGCGCGGTGTTCGCCTTCGCGCTGCTGGCCTCGGGGCAGAACTCCACGCTCACGGGCACGCTGGCGGGGCAGATCGTGATGGAGGGGTTCCTGGACCTGCGCATGCGCCCCTGGATGCGGCGGCTGATCACCCGCGCCATCGCCATCGTTCCCGCCGTGATCGTGGCGGTGATCTACGGCGAGAGCGGCACGGCCAAGCTGCTGGTGCTCAGCCAGGTGATCCTGAGCCTGCAGCTCTCCTTCGCCGTCTTCCCGCTGGTCGCCTTCACCTCCGACAGGCTGAAGATGGGCGAGTTCGTGAACCCCGGGTGGCTGAAGGGGCTCGCCTACGTGGTGGCCCTGCTCATCGCGAGCCTGAACGTCTGGCTGCTGGTGCAGACGTTCGGCGGATGGCTGGGGTGATGGCCATGTACAAGCGAATCCTCGTCCCCCTGGAGAACTCGGCCTACGACCAGGCGATCCTGGACCACGTGGCCATGCTGGCCCACAACTGCGGCGCGGCGGTGCTGCTGGTGCACGTGGCCGACGGGTGGGTGGCGCGCACCTTCCAGCAGCTCGCCCTGCGCGAATCCGACGAGATGAAGCGCGACCGCGAGTACCTGGAGGAGGTGGCCGCGCGGCTGGCGGCGGACGGCATCGAGGTCGACGCGGTGCTGGCGGGGGGCGACCCCTCGCACGAGATCGTGCAGATCGCCGAGCGCGAGGGGTGCGACCTGATCGCCATGAGCACGCACGGGCACCGCTTCATCTCCGACCTCCTGTACGGGAGCGTGGCCAACGAGGTGCGGCACCGCTCGATGGTCCCGGTGCTGCTGGTCCGCGGCTCGCCCGCGCCGAAGCGACCGTAATACCATCTCTGCCAACTGACTGTGCATTCGTAAAGACCAGCACAGATGGGTCTCACACGGAGTCAACGGAGTCAACGGAGGAACTGCCTGGCTTTCTCCGTTGACTCCGTTGACTCCGTGTGAGTCCATTCCGTTGGCAGAATGCACAATCAATCAA
>JBJMPM010000097.1:0-12967 GCA_045803205.1 Longimicrobiaceae bacterium | reverse complement strand
CCAGCGAGTCGGCCGCGTACACGCCCACGTCGATCCAGTCGCGCACCGGGAGCTCGGTCTCGTTCCCCAGGCTGTCGGCGCGCAGCTTCTTCGCCTCCACCTCCAGCGTCACCTCCCAGCGGCCGGCGCCGGCGGGGCGCGACCGGGCCGTGACCACGCGGTTCTCCCAGAGCGTCACGTGGCTAAAGAGGTCCTCCACCACCGGCTTCAGCGAGTCGGGCGCGGCGGCGCGCAGGTGGCGCATCAGGTCCAGCGAGGTGGGGTACGGCGGGCCGCGGAAGCGCCACTCGGCCAGGAAGGCCCGCAGCGCCCCGTTCACCGCCTGCTCGCCGATGTAGTCGCGGAGCGCGTACATCGCCAGCGCGCCCTTGTTGTAGTGGATGTACTGCTGGTTCTCCACCAGCGTGAGCGGCTTCTCCGCCCGCCGCTCGCCGCCGCGCCCCTCCAGGTACTGGCTCAGCTCGTAGCGCAGGAAGCGCCCGATCTTCTCCCGCCCGTACGCCTTCTCCATCACCATCAGCGCCGTGTACTCGGCCAGCGTCTCGCTGAGCATGGCGGCGCCCTGCACGTCGGCCGGGGCCTCCTGGTGCCCCCACCACTGGTGCGCCACCTCGTGCGCCGTCACGAAGAAGGGGTAGTCGATGTCGTCGCGCCGCACGTCGGCGATGAAGCCCGCCGCCTCGCTGAAGGGAACGGTGTTGTCGAAGCTCTGCGCGAAGGCCGCGTAGCGGGGGAACTCCAGGATGCGGAGCTGGCGGTGCTGGTAGGGGCCGAACTCGCGGGTGCAGTACTCGAGCGCCGCCTTCGCGGCGCGCAGCATGGTGCCGACGTTGTACGCGTGCCCCGGGTGGTGGTAGACCTCCAGCGCCACGCCGTTCCAGCGCTCGCGGCGCACCGCGTAGCGCGCGGAGAGGATGGCGTAGAAGTCCAGGATCGGCGCGTCCATCCGGTAGTGGAAGTACCGCCGCCCCCCGCGCGTCCACGTCCGCTGCAGGTAGCCGGGCGCCACCGCCGTCTGCCCCGCGTCGGTGGAGAGGGTCACGTCGAAGGCGATCCAGTCGGCCCCGTTCGAGACGAAGTTGCGGGTGCGCGCGCGCAGGTCGCCGATGGAGGCGGTGCGCGGGCGGCGGGAGAGGCCATGCTTCGCGCGGTCGCGCTCGTCGGTCAGCTCCCCCTCGCCCTGATAGCCCACGTGGGGGAGCCACTGGCTGTTGAAGAAAGTGCCGTTGTTCACCACCGGCTGCCAGCTCGGCTCGTTCTCGAAGCCGCGCGTCTCGTGCGCCAGGTCGAAGCGCAGGTGCAGCGAGTCGCCCGGCGCCAGCGGCCGCTCCAGCCGGAAGACGTAGTAGCCGCGCGCCGAGTCCGAGACCACGCGCCGCGCCGGCCGGTCGGGGGCCAGCAGGCGCACGCGCAGCGAGTTCAGCAGGTCCAGGTGCAGCGAGTCGATCGGCGCCGCGGTGCGGTTGGTGAGGGTGTAGGTGCCGCGCAGCCGCAGGTCGCGGGTGCGGGGGAAGACGTCGACGTCCAGCACCGCGGCGGTGAGGCGCGGCTGCGGCGCCCACTCGAAGCGCTTGTACCGCTTCTCGTAGCTCGCCTGGACCGCCTCGCCCGCGCTCTCCGGCTCGTAGTGGTTGAGGACGTTGGTGTTGTAGAAGATCCACCCCCCCGTGGCGAGCACCAGCGCCACCAGGCCGGCGGCGACGGCCAGGAGCGGGCGCGTGAGCCGGCGCCGCGCCAGCCGCAGCCGCCACCTCACCCCCGTCTCCCGCCCGCGCACCTGAAGGAGGTGCGCGGCCACCAGCAGGAGCGCGCCGACCGCCGTCCAGTAGAGCGCGAACCACCCCCAGGCCCCGGGCACGTGACCGAAGCCGTTCATGTCCGAGTAGGTGAGCGCCGGCATCCCCCCGTAGATGAGCAGGTTGTGGTGCACCCCGAGGAGGAAGTACAGCAGCCCCTGCCCCACGTAGATGGCGATCACCGCCAGGTACCCCACGTACTTGTGGTTCACCAGCGTCTGCACCAGCAGCGCCAGGAAGAGGAAGGGGAGGTAGTCGCTCACCACCTGGTGGAAGAAGAGCTGCCGCAGGTAGAGCCCGGGCTCGAACTTCGTGTACCCCTGCGCCGCCTGGATCGCCATCCCGCAGAGCATGGCGGCGGCCTGCAGCGCGTAGACGATGGCGAGCAGCGCCAGGAAGCGGGCGAGGAAGGGCACCCAGGTGGGCACCGGGAGCGAGTCGTGGATCCCCGCCGCGCGCGACTCGCGCTCGTTCCACACCAGCTCTCCGCTGTAGATGGTGAGGATGATCACCACGAAGAGCGCGAAGGTGCCGCCCACCAGCTCCAGCACCTCGTAGGTGACGGGGAAGGTCCGGGTGCCGTAGACGGCCCCGAGCTGCGTGGACATGACCGCGACCATGAACACGCAGAGCGAGGTGAGCAGGTAGAACCAGACGTTGGCCACCACCTCGCGGATGGAGCGCCGCGTCTCGGCCGCGAGCTGGCGCAGCCGCGTGCCGAAGGTGAACGAGCGCGCCGCCGGCTGCGGGTGCAGCGGCTGCAGCGGCGCCTCGGCCCCGCGCGGCTCGAAGGCGCGCACCCCCCGCGCCTCGCCCGCGCTCTGGCGGAAGCGGAAGGCGAGCGCGCCGGCGGCGAAGACGGCGACGCCCACGCAGAGCCAGAGGGCGCGGTTGAGGAGGAGCGGCGCGCTCAGCGGGAGCTGCGCGGTGTTCTGCTCCACCAGGGTCCAGTAGCGCGTCGCCAGCCGCACCGGCGCGAAGGCGAAGGGGTCGGCCAGCCGGGTGAGCCAGTCCTCGTCGATGGAGGCGATGAACACCTGCGAGACGAACCACCCGGTGAGCAGCACCATCCCCCCCACGTAGGTGGGGAGCATGCGCCGGGTGAGCGCGGTGAGGGTGACGAAGATGGCGGAGGTGAAGAGCACGTTGGGGACGACGATCACCCCCAGCGGGATCAGGAAGGCCAGCGGGTCGAACGGCCCCACCCGCCCCTGGTCCACCGTGGGCCAGGCGCAGGCGGCGAGCACGCCCACGATGCCGCCCAGCAGGGCCACCAGGTTGGCGGCCACGGCGCCGAGCCAGCGGCCGGCCAGGTACCCGGTGGTGCGGATGGGGGTGGTGAAGAAGAGCGGGTAGGCGCCCGTCTGGAAGTCGCGGTAGACGGCGTTGCCGGCGAAGGCCGCGGTGACCGGCACCCCCAGGATGGAGAGCACCAGCAGCAGGTTGAAGATCCGCGCCGGCGAGTTGATCAGCGAGACGGCGTCGCCGCTGTCGCCGCCGAACGCGCCGCCGGCGCCGGCCACCAGCAGGAAGGTGGTGAGGCCGAAGATCAGGAAGTACACCCAGGTGGCGATGCGGCGGAGCTGGTAGCGCAGCTCGAAGGCCGCCAGCCGCAGCATCGACCTCACCCCTCCTCCCGCGGCGCATCCGGCCGCGGCGCCTCCACCGCGTCGCGGTTCTCGCGCGAGATCCCCGCCCGCCCGTCGTCGTCGACGAAGGGAGAGGCGTCGCGGAAGACGGGGACGTGCGCCGCCCCGGGCCCGCGCGGCGGCTCCGGCGGCGCGGGCGGTGCGACCGGCTGCGCCGGCTGCAGCTCGAGCAGCGGCGGAGCGGCCGGGGACGGCGGAGCGGACGCGACGGACGGCGCGTCCTCCACCCCCCGCGGCTCGTCGTCCATGCTGCGGATGACGAAGGGGGTGGCGGGCGCCGCGTCCTGCATCGTCTCGGACGACGCCTGGCCGGGCAGCTCGATGTCCGCGGGAGGGGCGGGCGGCGCGGTGGAGAGGCCGCCGATCTCGATCCCCCGGATCACCGTGAAGTAGACGTCCTTGAGGTCCGGCTCCACTGGCTCGAACGAGGGGTCGGGCGGGGCGCCGGCGTGCACGTGGATCACCGTGCGCCCGCCGACCAGGGTGGTGGAGATGACCGGGAGCGCGCGCTCGAAGTTCGCCAGGTAGGCGCGCTCCACCTGCCGCCGCCAGACGCGCCCGCGCAGCGCCTCCACCGCGCGCGCCGGCTCGCCCTCCAGCAGGATGCGGCCGCCCTCGATGATGGCCATCCGCGTGCAGAGGTCGCTCACGTCCTCCACGATGTGGGTGGAGAGGATGACGACCGCGTTCTCGCCCAGCTCGCTCAGGAGGTTGAGGAAGCGCGCGCGCTCCGCCGGGTCCAGCCCCGCCGTGGGCTCGTCGACGATGATGAGCCGCGGGCTGCCGATCAGCGCCACCGCGATCCCGAAGCGCTGCCGCATCCCCCCGGAGAAGCCGCCCAGCTTCTGCTTCCGCGCGTTCCAGAGGTTGGTCTGCTGCAGCAGCGCCGCCACCGTCTCGCGCCGCTCGCGCCCGTTCGCGATCCCCTTCAGCAGCGCGAAGTGGTCGAGCATGGCCTCCGCGCTGACCTTGGGGTAGAGCCCGAACTCCTGCGGCAGGTAGCCCAGGGTGCGGCGCACCCCCTCGTGGTCGCGCAGCACGTCCACGCCGTTCAGGTGCGCGGCGCCCGAATCCGCCTCCTGCAGGGTGGCCAGGATGCGCATGAGCGTGCTCTTCCCGGCCCCGTTGGGCCCCAGCAGCCCGAAGAGCCCGCGGGGGATGGTGAGCGACACGTCGCGCAGGGCGACCACCCCGTTGGGGTACGTCTTCCAGAGATGCTCGATGACGAGTTCCACGTGCGGCCGGGCGGGAAGGGTGCGGACGACGGATCGGTCGGAGGGAAGGTCGTGGACGGGGGATGATGATGCAACCGGGAGCACAGAAGCAACGAACTCGTACGAGCGAACGCCCAGCACGACGAATTACTGTTTTTTGTCCTAAAAGATATGTACATTGATCCATCGTGCCGAAGGCAAGTCCACAACATTCGCTCAAAGGGAGGCTCGCCATGCAGACCTACGGGCAGGTGAACGTGAACGGCTCCGTACAGATCGGGGTCAATGACGAGGCAGACCTGATCCTGGTCACGACGGGCGGTGCTTTCGACGGCGAGGTGGTCATGCCGTCGGCCGCCGCCGTGCTGGGCCGGCGCTACACGATCCTCCGGATCAGCGGGCAGACTCCGATCTACGTCTACGCGGCACCGGGGTCGGGCGATACCATCAACGGCTCGACGGACGAATTCATTGTGGGCTCGGGCGTGTCGTACAGGGTGACGTTTCAGGCGATACAGACCGGAACGTCGACGTACGGCTACCAGAGCATCTACTGAATCAACACGAGGACGGTGAGGCGCCCGCAGGACGGCGCGGCCCCCTCCCGCTGCGGGACAATCCCGTAGTGCACCCCGGCGCCGAGCGTGGCGTGGCGGCGCCCGAGCACTCCGAAAGTTCTCGCAGAGCGCCCGCGGCACGCCCACCGGTGATCACCAGCGCCGGTTTCCCTCTGCTTGCCTCTGTGCCCTCCGTGAGAGGCCCAGCAGGTGCCGGAGAGTCACAAAGTTTCTGCGGATCTGGCACCATATCATAACGTTTTCTCCATTTGATTGTGCATTCCTCGCTCACCAAACAGAAATGGCTCTCACAGAGAGGCCACGGAGGAAAGCAGTGCAGTTGCCTCCGTGGCCTCTGTGACCTCTGTGAGAGATTGCTGTTTGAATCTACCGCCGAATGCACAGTCAATCAGCAGAAACGGTATCACTCGTCCAAAACTCTTTGTTTGTGCAGAAAGATCGCGTAGATTGAGTCGGAGTTCATTCGCGGTACGCCCCACCTCACTTGCAGGCCAGCCAAACACGTATTCCCCCGGAGAAAATCGCCATGGAAAAGTTCGCCCAGCTGGACGTGACCGGCACCGTGGAAATCAAACCCGGAGACAAGGCGGACCTGATCCGCGTCACCACGGGTGAGTCGTTCGACGGCGAGGTGATCCTGCCGTCGGCGTCCTCCGTGCTGGGCCGGCGCTACACGATCCGGCGCGTCGCCGGGCCGGGCTCGATCTTCGTGGTCCTCACCGACGGAAACGACACCATCAACGGCCAGGGTGACTTCACGATGGCCTCGTCGAGCGCCTCGACTCCCGTGACGTTCCAGGCGGTGAAGACCGGGCCGGCGGCGTTCGGGTACGAGATCGTCTGAAGCGGCTTACGGTGGAAGGGACCGTGGAGGCGAAGCCGCCGCCTGGACGTCGGATCAGGGCGTTTCGGGCGGCGGCAGGCGCGGGTCGGGTGGCGGCACGCGCCGTGGGCGCGGCGGCGCGTGCCGGTCCGCGTCGCGGAACGGCACTTCCCAGGCGATCCCCAGCATCAGCGTGCGGATGGGGACGCGCGTGCGCACCGTGTCCGGCGGCGGGGGCGGCGACTCGGGCGCGCCGGGGCCGAAGACCAGCGTGCGCTTGAGGTAGGAGCCGAACGAGCCGTTGGCGAACACCGTCCAGCGCACGCCGCGGAAGTTCACCCGCGCCCCTGCGCCCGGCGACCAGAAGCGCGGCGGGCGCGCCATGGACTCGCTGTCGGTCTCGTCGGGCCCGATGTCCGCGGTGGGGTCGCGGAAGAGGTGCGCGTAGCCGGCGCTCAGGTACCAACCGTCGCCCCCGCCGGCGGGCATGCGTCCGACCTCCGCGTACGGCATCAGGTGGCGCACCGAGGCCAGCGCGCCGCCGCCCCACACCCACGCCCCCGGCGACGGCGCCTGCACGAAGCCGTCGAGCTCCACGGCCGCGGGGTCGAACACGGGGACGGTGAGACCGGCCATCCACGCCGGCGCGCCCGCGTCCCGGGGCACGCGCCCGTAGCGCACGCCCGCGCCGAAGGTGGGCGTCACGCCGCCGTGGCAGTCGCTCCACTCGTCGCAGAGCGGGCGCGGAACGCCGCCCGTCATCACCAGCGACGGTCCCGGCTCCACCCGCGGGCCGTGGGTGACGGCGGGCGCGCACGCGAAGAGCGCCGGCAGCGCGGCGAAGGCGAATCTGCGGAACATAGAGCTTCCGTGGAAAAGGGGGCCCGCCAAGAACGCGCGAGCCCGAACTTCAGCGACCGCAGCAGAAACGCGGAGAGGCCCGCCGCGCCTCTCCGCGTTCTCCGCGTCTCTGCGTGAGACCCCGCCGGGCTCAGTCCAGCATCGGCAGCCGGATCCCTTCGCGCCGCGCGGTTTCCACCGCGGTCTCGTAGCCGGCGTCCGCGTGCCGCGCGACGCCCATGCCGGGGTCGTTGGTGAGCACGCGCTGCAGCCGCTCGCGCATCTCCGGCGTGCCGTCGGCCACGATCACCTGGCCCGCGTGCAGCGAGTTGCCGATCCCCACCCCGCCGCCGTGGTGGAAGCTCACCCAGCTCGCCCCGCCGGCCACGTTCACCAGCGCGTTCAGGATCGCCCAGTCGGCGATGGCGTCGCTCCCGTCCTTCATCGCCTCCGTCTCGCGGAAGGGGGAGGCCACGGAGCCGGTGTCCAGGTGGTCGCGGCCGATCACGATGGGCGCGGAGAGCTCGCCGCTCGCCACCAGGTCGTTCAGCGCCACCCCGAAGCGCGCGCGCTCGCCCTGGCCCAGCCAGCAGATGCGCGCCGGGAGCCCCTGGAAGGCCACCTTCTCGCGCGCGTGGTTGATCCAGCGGCGCAGGTGCTCGTCGTGCGGGAAGAGCTCCAGCACCAGCTCGTCGGTGCGGTGGATGTCGGCCGGGTCGCCCGAGAGCGCCACCCAGCGGAAGGGGCCCTTCCCCTCGCAGAAGAGCGGGCGCACGTACGCCGGCACGAAGCCGGGGAAGGCGAAGGCGTCGGCGTACCCCGCGTCGAGCGCCTGCGTGCGCAGGTTGTTGCCGTAGTCGAAGGTGACGGCGCCGCGGCGCATCATCTCCACCATCGCCTCGCAGTGTGCGCGCATCGAGGCCATCGACCGCCGCTGGTACTCCGCGGCGTCCGACTCGCGCAGCGCGTCGGCCTCGGGCAGCGAGAGGCCGGCGGGGACGTAGCCGTGCAGCGCGTCGTGGGCGCTGGTCTGGTCGGTGAGCGCGTCGGGGGTCACGCCGCGGCGCACCAGCTCCGGCAGCACCTCGGCGCAGTTGCCGACCAGCCCGACGGAGAGCGCGCGGCCGGCGGCGCGCGCCTCCAGCACCCAGCCAAGCGCCTCGTCCAGGTCGGCCGTCATCCGGTCGCAGTAGCGCGTCTGGATGCGCCGCTCGATGCGCTTCGGGTCGACCTCCACGACCAGCACGGCGCCGTCGTTCATGGTGACCGCCAGCGGCTGCGCGCCGCCCATCCCCCCCATCCCGCCGGTGAGGGTCCACGTGCCGCGCAGGCTCCCGCCGAAGTGCTGCCGCGCGACCGCGCCGAAGGTCTCGTAGGTCCCCTGCAGGATCCCCTGCGTGCCGATGTAGATCCACGAGCCGGCCGTCATCTGGCCGTACATGGTGAGCCCGGCGCGCTCCAGCTCGCGGAAGGTCTCCCAGTTCGCCCAGCGCGGCACCAGGTTGCTGTTGGCGATGAGCACCCGCGGCGCGTGCCGGTGCGTGCGGAAGACCGCGACGGGCTTGCCGCTCTGCACGATCAGCGTCTCGTCGTCGGCCAGGTCGCGGAGAGTGGCGACGATGGCGTCGAACGCCTCCCAGCTCCGCGCCGCGCGCCCGGTGCCGCCGTAGACCACGAGGTCCTCCGGCCGCTCCGCGACGTCGGGGTCGAGATTGTTCATCAGCATCCGCAGCGCGGCCTCCTGCTGCCACCCGCGGCAGGAGATCTCCCTCCCCCGCGGCGCGCGGACGGTGCGGACAGGTGCTTCTGCGATCGTCGTCATGAGCTCTGATTCGCGTCGAATTCCGTGGTTGATGGCGCAGCGATTCCGTCCGCCGCGCGCACCTCGTCCAGGAACCAGTCGAACACGGCGAGGAACTGGTCCATGTTGCCGTCGCGCGCCAACACTTCCAGCGAGATGTTCGGCCTGCGGCTGAGCGCGCTCTCCGGGATCGTGACACCGGGAATTGTGTTCAGGCGGCGCAGGATCTCCATGCGCCGACCCTCGTCGCTGAACGGCGGCTTGTACGCATACCACTGGAAGTAAAGCTGCACGACGCCGCTGGAATATACGGCGAATGGTTGGTGCGACGCGGTCTGCAGGTCGAGCACGGGGACGAACGAGCCCTCGATCTGGCCCTTTCCCCACCAGATACGCAACCGCCGCGAAACAGCCCATTCGAGAAGCCATCGGGCCGCGGCCGTACCGGCGGTGTTGCCCCGCGTCTCCATATCTCGGAAGAAACTCGCTTCGTCCCACTGGCGCTTCGGCGCGCCTACGTCCTTGCGCCGCCGCGACTCCGCGGTCTGGCCGAGCACCATGGGAACGAGCGTTCGCAGGCCCTCTCCACCGGTGAACTGCCGGATCTCGACCGCGAGGACCTCGGCAGGATCCATCTGCTGGTTCAGGAACTCGACCACGCGCAGGAGCTCCGGCGGGATCACGTCGGCAACGAACAGCATCCGCACGCGCCCCGCCTGGAGGTTGGTCTTCACCTGCTGCCAGAAGGCCGCCGGGTCGCCGTCCAGCCCCAGGAACTCCCCCAGCACGTCGTCAGGTTCGGCGCCGCGGGCAGCACATTGGGCCCTGAACTGCTCGATCAGGTGCTCGACCGGCCAGTAAACCACGGCGTTCGCGGCATAGTCGAGCATCTGCCCCACGACCTCGCGCCGCACGCGGGTGTCGCTGCTGCGCTTGACCTCCACGAGCGTGGGGATCGCGTCCTGATCGAGAAAGAGATGATCGACCGCCCATCTTCCCCCGCCCCCCTGCTCTCCGGGAACGGTGGTCTCGCGCGACACCAGGAGCCACTTCCGCGGATTGACGGAGTCGATCTGGTCGCTCGCGAGGAGGCTGGGATACGACGCCAGGAGGCGCTGGAGCAGATCCTCGGAATCGTACGGCTGCTCCCGCATCTCGACGAGCCGGTCGTCGGCCCCGATCAGGAAGATCCCGCGGCTCACCGGACGCCTCGGCGTTCCTGCCCGCGAGGGGACTCTGTAATGGTCATCATCCTCGTACCGGACCGCCGTCGGAGTGGCGGATGAACTGGCTTCTCACGAACCTCCAGCCCTTCTCTTCGCGCAGGAAAAGGTACGCCCGTTCTTCGACGAAGAAGGTGAGAAACCCGGTGTCCCGGTAGTGCTGGCCGAATTCCACGACGACCCACGTGGTGTCGCCCTGCTCCCCCACCTGGCGGACGCCGATCCACAGCGCATGCCTGGGATCGCGCACCGGGCCGCGGAGCTTGGGGTGCGCACGCAGCGCCTCAAACACCTCCGCGTCGATCGGGCCGCTGCTTTCTCGCCACACGATCGGATCGCGCGAGAGCCGATCCAGCAACGAGTCCGCGAGCACGGTGGCGACGGCGCCGGCGAGCGTCGTGTCGGCGGCCGCCTGCGCCTGCAACGGACGGGCGGCTGCAAGCGCGCAGACCACAGGTGCCAGCGTCGCAACGAAAAATCTGGCAGGCATGAAAGTCGAGGCGATGTCGCCAGGCAATTCGGGTACGCGCTATCTCAGGATTTCGGCGGAAACAGCTCCGCGACGTTCAGCGTCAGCGTCGGCCCTCCCGGCACAGGAGTCCACTGCAACGACTCCGTCGCGACCTCGATCCTTTGCGCTTGATCGTCACCCGCCCGGTAAACCTCGATCCGCCGCGCCGTGGGATCGACGACCCAATACTCCGCGACGCCGAAGTGCGCATATCGTTCGCGCTTCAACTTGCGATCACGCGTCGCGGTCTTGGGCGACAACACTTCCACTACGAGGTCCGGAGCACCCTCAGCCCCCCGGTCCTTGAGGATCTGCTTACGATCCGCCCGCACGAAAAAGAGATCGGGCGCAAGGTAGTCACCTTCACCGAAGAGTACGTCCGCAGGACCTGGGTAGAGCTCACCCAGTCCATGCTCCCGGACGAATCCCTCCAGCGCAAAGGAGAGATTCAACACCGTCTTCTGGTGCGTCAGCGTAGGCGCGGGCGACACGTAGAGCTCTCCCCCGATGATCTCGTAGCGGTTGCCATCGTTGGGCAGACGCGCGAACTCGTCGTACGTCCAGCGACGAACCACGGGCTGCGTCGACATCAGCACCTCCTTGGGACTGCGGGACCGCTCGGGGGCCTTCTTCACGTCTTCCAAATCTCTGCAAACGCGCCGCCGCGCACCAGCGTGGCGGCGGCGTTGATGGCGGAGCGAGGATTGCCACGGCAGCCAGCAAGCGAGACCGGCTCAGCGGAAATCGTGGAGCAGATGCGGCACGTTCAGCGTCAGCGTCGGGCCTCCGCTCACCGGCACCCAGTCGAACGACTCCGTCGCGACGATCACCGGGCTCTCCCAACCCGCGTCCCGGCGATAGACCTCGATCCATTTCGCCGTCGGGTCCACGATCCAGTATTCGCTCACGCCGAAGTGCCCGTACCGCTCGCGCTTGATCCCCCGGTCACGCATCGCCGTGGTGGAAGACAGCACCTCGACCACGAGATCAGGAGCCTCCTCGACACCGCGGTCACTGATCGCTCCGATTCGCTCCCGCCGCACGAAGACCAGATCCGGCTCCAGGTAATCGCCCTCGCCGAAGAGCACGTCGATCGGCTGCCCGAACACTTCGCCGAGCTGGTGGGTCTCGACGAATTCCTCGAGCACGCGGCTGATACGCGTGGCAACCTTCGCATGCAGGGGTCTTGGCGCAGGCGTCACGTAGAGCTCTCCCCCGATGATCTCGTAGCGGTTGCCGTCGTTGGGCAGACGCGCGAACTCGTCGTACGTCCAGCGACGGACCACGGGCTGCGTCGACATCTGTCACCTCCTTGGACTGCGGGACCGCTCGGGGGCCTTCCTCACGTCTTCCAAATCTCTGCGAAAACGCCGCCGCGCACCAGCGTGGCGGCGGCTTCGATGTCGGGGGCGAGCGGATGCACTCGCGGCTGAGGTGCAGGCGCGCTCCACACCGCGGCCGGGGCGCAGCGGCTTGCGATACTCCAGCCCCTGCGCGGCGATCATCAGCTCCAGACCGAGCACCGTTGGAGAGAACGGATCAGAGCAACTTCCGGAACTCTTCCTCGGTCAACCCCGCGTGCCACCTGGCGTATACCCGTTGCTCGGGTTCGCACGGGGGATGGTGATGATTCGCGACCCGTTCGACATCACGACGTGGCTGCTCTGGCGAACGGTCCAGAAACCCGCGCGTCCGAACGCGCGGATCGCCTGTTGATGGTTGACCCCGGGGATGTTCCCCACGTCAGTCCGCGACTTCGGCTTCGCGGATCTCCCCGTCGCGCGCCAGATCGTCGATCGCGGCCAGATAGCCGTGGATCGCGTTCTGGATGTTCTCCAGCGCCTCCTCCTCGGTGTCCCCCTGAGACCAGCAGCCAGGCAGCCCGGGACAGGAGACGCTGTATCCCTCCCTGGAGTGCTGCACGACCACCTTGTATCGCAGCGCGACGCCTCCGTCAGAAGTCGCTCAACAGATCGACTACATTCAGCTTCAGTTCCGGTCCACCGGGTACCGGCTGCCAGGTGAACTCACCTGTGGCAATCTCGGTCTGGCGACCCGGATCATCGGTGTTCCGATGAATCTCCACACGCTTCGCCTTGGGATCGATCACCCAGTATTCCGCCACGCCGAACAAGGCATACCGCTGACGCTTGAGTCCTCGATCCCTCGCCATCGTGCCCGTAGAGATGATCTCGATCACCAGATCGGGTGCGCCCTCGAAACCGCGCTTCGTGAACAGGCCAACGCGTTCCTGTCGAACGAAGATGAAATCCGGCTCCAGGTAATCGCCTTCCCCGAACAGGATGTCGATCGGTCCCGAGAGGGCCCGGCCGAGTCCGTGCTGCTTGACGAAGGGCCGCAGAAGATCCGACAAGCGGCCGGTGATCTCCTGGTGAAACGGCGTGGGAGCAGCGGGCGTCATGAAGACCTCTCCCCCGATGACCTCGTAGCGGTTGCCGTCGTTGGGCAGACGCGCGAACTCGTCGTACGTCCAGCGACGAACCACGGGCTGCGTCGACATCAGCACCTCCT
>JBJMPM010000039.1:0-8368 GCA_045803205.1 Longimicrobiaceae bacterium | reverse complement strand
TCACTCGTCGATGCCACGCAGGAAAAGCCAGGGCATCGACGAGCGCCGGCGTGGACGCGTCGATCGTGCGGGCTCCCGCGGAGGGCTCCTGCGCATTCCCCGGCCAGATCCTCACGGCCCTGCCGTCTGCAGCGCCGACGCCAGGAACCGTGTGGCCGGGCCTCAGGATGACACCTGTGGTGCCGCGGAATGTGCGCGTTCAGCAGCACCCTCTCAGGATGACGTCTCGATACTACGCGGATTTACGAGCATGGCCCCAACTGTCGCCCGGGAGCAGGTCGCAGTAGGCGAAGCGCCCCTCGCGGAAGACGATCTCGCCGGGTGTGACCGCGATGGAATGGTCGAAGATCGGGCCGGCGGAGACGAAGGTGTGGAACTCGCCGCGCTCGCCGCAGGGGTCGACCTCCGGCGGGAGGTCGGCCAGCAGCGCGGCATCGTACTCGCGCCCCGCGAACGAGGCGGAGAGCTGCCGCGTGTCGATGCAGACCAGGTGCGCACGGTAGCCGAGCGCCACGACCTCCGCCGCGAGCGCGGGCGTGGGGCGGCCCCAGAGCGGGAAGAGCGCCTCCATCCCCATCGATGCCACCAGCGCCTCGCGGTACGTGCGCACGTCCTCGAGGAAGAGGTCGCCGAACGCCATCCGCCGCAGGCCGGGGAACGCCGAGCGCACCTCGTCCGCCGCCGCGCGGAACACCGCCTCGTACGCCTCGTTCGTGCAGGACGGCTCGAGCACGGCCTCGAAGAGCGGCAGCCCCAGCGCCGCGGCCTGGGCCTCCAGCAGCGCGCGCCGCACGCCATGGATGCTGATCCGGTCGTACCCGCGCGTGACGCTGGTCAGCAGCGCGACCACGTCGACGCCCGGGTCCTCGCGGAGGGCGGCGAGGGCGAGCGTGCTGTCCTTCCCGCCGCTCCAGCTCAGGACGACGGGCTCGCGCGTCACGGGGCCGGGGGAGGCGCGGGCGTGGGTGCGGGCCGTTGGGGCGGCGCGCCGGACTCGTCCTCCAGCCGGATGCGGAGCCGGCCGTCGCGCCGCAGCAGCAGGCCCGTGTACGAGAAGGTGAGGCTGCGCTCCGCGCTCACGCTCCAGACGAAGCGGCCGACGACGACGACCGCGTCGGGGCCGGTCATCTCGTAGGAGAGGTCCTGCCACTCGAAGCCGGCGGGCGGGCGCCACCGGCCAGGGTATTGCGCGCGGATGGAATCCATCGGCACCAGCTCCTTCCGCCCATGGCCCACGAAGTACGCGCCGCGCGGATCGTATCGCCCGACAATGCCCTCGCGGTTGCCTTCGCGCAGGTCGCGCGCGTACGCGTCCATGAACGCGCGCGCCTCCCGCACGAGCGCCGCCTCGCCGCCGGCGGCAGGCTGGGCCCAGCACGGCACCGGGTCGCAGGCAACGGCGCCGGCGAGCACCAGCGCGGCAAGGGCGAGGGTACGGAGGGATGGAGGCACGGCATGGCCGGGGCGTGGAGGGGAGCGTGGGCGAGGGGCGAGCGCGCGGCGGGCGGAACGAGGCGCTCGCCGCGCGGACCGGAAAACTCGCGCGCCCCGGGCGGGCGCGCCAGTCCGTGAACGCCTCCCGCCGCCTCAGTACGGCGGCTCCGCCGGCCCGTCGTAGCCGCACATTCCCACGCGCGGCGAGTTCACGATCGCCAGCGGCTCGCCGTATTCGTGGTGCCGGTGCCTCCTGGCGTGGGCGCCGCAGAGCGTGCCGGCCTTCCTGTCCTCGTAGACGCACTGCATGCACAGCCGGGTGGCGGGCGCGCCGCACTCCTGGCAGGCGATGGCGGGGGCGGCGTTGCGCGCCATCAGCGCGATCGGGTGCTTCGTGGTGCGCTTCCCGGCGCGGACGCCGACGGCCTTCAGCAGCGTCTCCGACGAGGTGCCGAAGTCGTAGATGTGCGTGAGCTCCACGCCGGGGCGGAACACCATCCCCACCTTGCGCGCCATTCCGACGGTCCTCCCGCCCCAGCCGCGGGTGGAGAACTGGCTGAGGTGGCCGCAGCACTCCAGCCAGATCGCGCGGAGGTACCCGTCGAGCTGCTTGAGCGTCGCCTCGGCGTCGACCTCGAGGTTCAGCCAGTAGTCCCCGCCGAAGCCGTCGCGTACCTGCAGGTGCACCAGCTCGGTCCGCGCGCCGCCGCCCGCGGCGTCGGCCGCCGCCACGGCTTCCCGGCGCCGGTCACATCCGGCCAGGTGGCGCGCCATGCCGCCACGGGTCATTTCGCGTCCGCAGTACGCGCACGCCCCCTTGCTCCGTTCTCTCGGCATCTCCAGTGCTGTTGGAAAGTGTGGGTAGAGCGGGGGAGCGGAAAGAGTAGCACGCCGCCGCCGCGGAAGAAAGTGGCCGGAGTAAACGCGCTCGAGCATGAGGGTCTCATACCAGATCTGGGGATGGGCGTCGGTGCATCTCACCGACACACGTGCTGACGCGGTTATAGATCCTTCGGCCTGCAAGGCATTCCGCAGACGATGATTGCAGCGTGGCCGGCCTCAGGATGACGTCATTTGTTTGGATTGCGTCAACACCAGGTGTTCAGGCGGATTTGATATCATATACGGTTGTGCCGTTGAAGTCCGCGAAGGCGGACTGTGTGCCTTTGTAGCGGCGACTTCAGTCGCATCTTCGCGTGATTTTGCGGACACGTCCTTCAGCCGGTTGGTCTTGCGCTCACCTGGCCGGATGGGTCTCACGCGCACGCTTGCCGCCACCGGAAGCGCGAGATAGGATGGGAGCCCAAGGTCGCCCGTCACCCTCCAACGGTCGAGGTCACCGCCATGCGCCCCGCCCTCCGCCTCCCCCGCGCCGCGCTCGCCCTCGCGCTCGCGCTGGTCGCCTGCACCGACCGCGACCTGCTGGGGCCGTCGGCCGCGCCCACCGGCGGACCCGCGCGCGACGTGGGGATCCAGGCCTGGAACGGGATGATCCGCATCGGCGTGGTGCCGGCGGCGGGCTCGGTGGCCATCGGGAGCGTGGCGGACTACGAGATCCGCGACCGCGCGACCGGCGCGCTGCTGATGTCGGGGAGCAACGGCACGGCGACGGTCACGCTGCAGTCGGTGATCTTCTCCTGGTACCGGCTGCAGGTGATGTGCGGGACCGCCGCCAACGTCGCCACGCGCAAGGCCGCCGCCGAGGCCAAGGGCTACCCGACGATGACGGAGTTCGTCCCCGCGGCCAACTGCACGCGCCTCTTCATCGGCAGGTTCGCGCCGCCGCCCGCCAACACCTTCGCCGCGCGCACGGCGTTCAAGAACCAGCTCATCGCCGAGGGGCTGGCCGCCGCCGACGCCTTCTACGTGGTGAAGGCGGACCCGGGCGTCACCGTCTACCGCGTCACCCGCGGCGCGCAGTCGGTGGACGCGAGCAGCCCGGTGGTGCTCACCTCGTCCGACGGGCGGGTGACCATCGCCGGCGTGGTGTACCGCGGCGCGGCCGAGGTGCGGGTGAACGCGGCGGGCACGCTCGCGGGGATCAACGAGCTGCCGATGGAGGCGTACCTCTACGGCGTGGTGCCGCGCGAGCTGGGGCCGACGGTGTTCCCCGAGCTGGAGGCGCTGAAGGCGCAGGCGGTGGCGGCGCGCACCTACGCCCTCTCCGGCCTGGGGAAGCGCGCCTCCGACGGCTACGACCTGCTCGCCACCACCTCGGACCAGGTGTACGGCGGCTACGCGGCCGAGCATCCGCTCTCCACCCAGGCGGTGGACGAGACTGCCGGGATCGCCGCGGTCTACGACGGCAAGCTGATCACCGCGCTTTACTCGTCGACCACCGGCGGCTTCACCGCGAACAACGAGGAGGCGTTCAACTCCGCCCCCGTGCCGTACCTGCGCGGCGTCCCCGACGCGGAGCGCGGCGAGGCCTTCGAGCACGTCCCCTCGCTCGAGGTGTTCCGCCGCCACGCGAACGCCACCTCGCTGCGCAACACGAAGGAGGGCGACTTCGAGAGCGACTGGGCGCACTTCCACCGCTGGAGCTTCGAGTGGACGGCGCAGGAGATCAGCGACGTGGTCTCGGCCTACGCGGGGCAGCCGGTGGGGAAGGTGCTGGCGATCGAGGTCACCGAGCGGGGCCCGTCCGGCCGCGCGACGGCGATCCGCTACGTGACGGAGGCGGGCACCTTCACCGACACGCGCGACCACATCCGTACCTCGCTGAAGTTCATCAACGCGAGCGGGGCGCAGCAGTCGCTCCTCTCCACGTTGTTCTTCATCGAGCCGGTGACGGACCGGAAGACGGGGGAGGTCGATGGGTTCGTGGCGTACGGAGGGGGATTCGGGCACGGCGTGGGGCTCTCGCAGACCGGCGCCGTGGGCATGGCGGAGAAGGGCCGCGGCTACGAGGAGATCCTGAGGCACTACTACCAGGGGATCGAGCTGACGCGCTGGTACTGAGGGATTCGAGCGGACTGACGTTCGAGTCCGGAGTGCGTCGCGCGTCCTCGGCCGCTGCGCCCTCTCCCTGCGCCTGAGAGCGCAAACCCTCTCCCGTACCGGGAGAGGGGGCATGCCGCGGCATCGCTCGTCCTGCCGTCAGTCGGGCGAGAACAGCCGCAGCGGTGCCGGTGAGGAGTGGCACAGGCGCCGGGACATTCAACCTTCCCCGTACCGGGCGAGGTTGAAGCTCCGGCGCCTGCGTGCTCCAACCCGGCAGCACTGAAGCCAATTCCGCACGGCTCTAAGTCTAAGCAAGGCCTCACCACCGCTGCGACCATCACCCTCTCCCGGTACGGGAGAAGGATTGCGCTCTAAGGCGCAGGGAGAGGGCGCCGCGGCCGCGGGTACGGACGGTCTCCGCACCAACGTGAAAACCGCTCTGGCGCGCAGGTCCGTCGCAGCCTGGCGACGCGCCGCGTGGCGCTACGGCTTCGTGTACGTGACCTCGACGTCGAAGCCGGCGCCGCTCTTCCGCAGCACGTTCAGGCGGATGCTCGCGCCGCCGCCGCGGACGGTGCGCGTGCCGGAGTCGTCCCCCGTGCCGAAGGGAGCCTGGAAGAGGTTGCCGAAGTTGTCGTCGTGCCCGGGCGTGAGCGGGAGCACCTCGACGGGCGACTCTCCCGACTCCTTGAGCGCGTCGACGGTGTAGAGGAGCACGCCCTGCTTCCCCGCCTTTCCGTCGCGGAACCCGTGGGTGGGCTGCGCGACCTCCACCACGAACACCTTCGACGGCTTCGAGGCGTTGTCGACCGGGAACACGAGCATCGACACCCCCGAGCTCTCGGTGAAGGGAGTCAGCGTGAAGGTCTTCGTGCCGGAGGCGTTCACGTACGTTTTCCGGCTCGCGGCGAGCCATCCGTTCTTGTGGCGGTGCCAGCCCAGGAAGCCGGAGGCGCGGAAGATGTCGGACATGATCCCCCAGCACCCCGCGAACGATTCTTCCGCACCCAGGCCGCCGGGATAGAGGTCCGGAAGCCCGAAGAGGTGCCCCACCTCGTGCACCAGGTTGATGAACGAGTTCTTGTAGCTGTC
Organism: Longimicrobiaceae bacterium; assembly: GCA_045803205.1. Taxonomy (GTDB): domain Bacteria; phylum Gemmatimonadota; class Gemmatimonadetes; order Longimicrobiales; family Longimicrobiaceae; genus Longimicrobium. Next base: position 2,899 of record JBJMPM010000039.1, on the reverse strand, counting down.
CCTGCCCAGCGTCACGGCGGCGCGGATCTCCTTGTTCCCCACCTTCACGCCGTTCCCCTTGGTCACGGGGAAGGCCGGCGAGTTCCGGAACGCCGCCTCTTCCGGCGCCACGACGAACACCATGTCGAAGTCCGCGAGGCGCACCTCGGCCGGCGTGAACGCCGCCACCGCTTCGGCGATGTAGCGCTGGTGCTGCGCCGAGGTGTCGAAGGTGACGGTGCCGCCGCTGCCGACGGTCCCGAACTCCTTGGAGCGCTTGGCCAGCCGTCGCCAGCCGAGCCCCGACATCACCTTGACGTCGATGCCGAGGTTCCCGGACGACTGCTCGCGGTAGAGGCGGGCGAAGTCGCCCTTCCCCAGCAGGTCGTCGGCCACCTTCGCGGGATCGGCCACGCCGGGCGCGTCGGGAAAGCCCACGAAGATCATCACCGCGCGCACGGTCCCGATGGGCTTCACGAAGTGCCTGAAGTCCGTCGCGGCCTCGCCGCAGTTCATCGACTTCGGTGCCTTGAGCTCGGGAATCGCCGCCATGGGAGCCTCCGGGAAAGTGGGTCACCCCTGATTGGACGGACCCGAGGTCGGGGTTTCGAACGACGCAGGTCGTCTCACACAGAAGCGCAGAGGCGCAGAGGCACGGAGAGTCACCCAGCCTCTCCATGCCTCTGCGCTCCGTGTGAGATGTTTACGGGGCTCGATCCGCTCAGAACCCGATGCGGGGCCTCTCCTTCGCCAGCATCGAGAGATCCTCGTCGATGTCCTCGGGGAGCAGGGTCGTCAGCTCCTCGACGGTCACGGCGCCGTCGGCGGCCGCGCGCGCGGCCATCCGGCCGTACGCCTGCTCGAAGAGCGAGCGGGCGAAGCGCGCGTTGCCGAAGTCCCGCTTCCCGGCGGCCCGGGTGAAGACGTTCTCCGCCGCCTCGCGCGCGCCCTCCGCCAGGTGGAGGCCGACGTCCTCCGCCATGCGCACGAAGATCTCCGTCAGCTCCGTGGACCGGTAGTCGGGGAAGTTGACGTATGTCTTGAAGCGGCTGCGCAGCCCCGGGTTGGACTCGATGAAGTACTGCATCTCCTCCTCGTACCCGGCCACGATCACCGCGAAGTCCTCGCGGTGGTCCTCCATCGCCTTCACCAGCGTGGCGATGGCCTCGTGCCCGAAGTCGACCTCGGAGCTCGGCGTCAGCGCGTAGGCCTCGTCGATGAAGAGCACGCCCGGCCGCGCCCGGTTGATCAGCTCGGTCGTCTTGATCGCGGTCTGGCCCACGTACCCCGCCACCAGGTCCGAGCGCGTGGCCTCCTTGAAGTTCGACCCGGGGAGCGCCCCGGCCGCGGCGTAGAGCCGCGCCACCAGCCGCGCGACGGTCGTCTTCCCGGTTCCCGGCGGCCCGGTGAACACCAGGTGCAGGCCGGGCTTCACCGGCTTCAGCCCCGCCTTCTCCCGCTCGGTGTTCGCCTGCACCACGGCGATCACCTTGCGCACCTGCGCCTTCACCGGCCCGAGCCCGATCAGCGCGTCGAGGTCCGCCAGGACCTCGGCGATGGTCTCCTTGCCGGGCGCCGCGGCGGCGGTGCCGGCCGCGGTCTGCGCGGCGCCCTGCTCGGCCGTCTGCGCCGCCGTCCCGCCGCCCGCCGCCGCCGCGTCGCCCGAGCCCTGGAACGCCTGCCGCAGGGCGGCGATGCCGTCGTCATCCGACTTGAGCGTGTCGAGGAGCGCGGTGGCGGCCTCGGACACCTTCGGCGTGCTGCCATATGCGTTCCCCGCCGGCTCCAGCGCGCGCTTCGCGGGCGCGAACCAGGCCGAGCACTCGGGATGCTCCTTGAAGCGCTTCGCCAGCGCGAACAGCACGTGGCGCGGCTCCACCTCGGCGTGGCAGTTCGCCTTGGCCGCGGAGATGGCCGCGTCGTGGATGACGCTACGGATCATCGCTCAACTCCCTTACGCGAAGTCTGCCAGGCGCTTGCCGCCGAACTTCCCCTTGAGCTCGTCGTCCAGGTTGTCCGCCGTGCCCAGCATGGCATACATCGCCGACGACAGCTCCTCCTCGTCCAGGTAGTCGCCCAGCAGGGTGTGCGACATCATCAGGAAGAGCTTCCCCGGGGCGGACGAGTCGTCCTGCACGGAGACGTGCCCGAAGTAGTAGTTGCCGCCCTGCCGGGCCACCCACTCGTAGAGCGCCGGCGACGGGTCGACCTCCCAGAGGATGGGGCAGGAGAGCTGCACCAGCGAGGCCGGGTCTCCGTCCTTGTTGGTGCCCCAGTCGCTCACGCTCACGTTCACCCGCGTGCTCACGTCCGTGAACGACACGCTGATCGAGCTGCCCTGGAGCGAGATGCGAAGCCCCATGGGCCCCGTCAGGATGCGCTGCACCTTCATCATGGTCTGGTCGGCGTTTGCCACGAATTCCTCCCTCGGTGGGACGTGAGTGGTGAGCACGGCGGGTCAGGAGCATGGCGCAACGCGCGGCACTGCGCAAGCCACTCGCTTCCAGAGGGTGCCCGACACACGCGACTGATACACGCGAACGCAGCAGAGGTCACGGAGTCACGGCCTCCCTCCGTTCCTCCGTGAGGAGCCAGAGCTTTTATGCCGTCTCTTGAGATTGGTTGCGCAAAAGAGAGAAAATGTCATCCTGAGAGGGTGTTGCTGAACCCGTTGTTCGGACACCCCTGGGGTGTCATCCTGAGGCCCGGCCACGTGGAATCAGCGTTCACGCCGATGGCGGCAGGGCCGCGAGGATCTGATCGCGGCCACGACGGAGTTGGCTGCGGAAGCTCGCGCGGAAGCCACGGCCTCGCGTTCACTCGTCGATGCCACGCAGGAAAAGCCGGGCATCGACGAGTGCCGGCGTGGACGCGGCGATCGTGCGGGCTTCCGCGGCGGTCTCCTGCGCATTCCTCGGCC
>JBJMPM010000033.1:0-18391 GCA_045803205.1 Longimicrobiaceae bacterium | reverse complement strand
CTTGTCGGCCGCGGCCTTCCGGGCGTCGTCGAGGCGGGCCTGCTCGTGCTCGAGGTCGGCGACGGCCTGGTCGAACTCGTCGGTCGTGGCCGTGCCGGTGCTCAGCGCGACCCGCGACAGCTGATCGCGCGCCAGGCTGTCGGTGACGCCCGCCGTGCTGTTGAACACGGGGCTGGTCCCACCGGTGCCGGCGCCCATGTACGTCTGCACGGCGATCTGGGAGAGCTGCGAGCGCAAGGCTTCGACCGCCGTCTTCTGGTCGGCGACGTGCTGCTCGCCGGCCGCCACCTCGGCATCGAGCTGCGTCTTCTGCGTCATCGCCTCGGCGTAGTTCTCGGCCAGCTGGTCGGACTGCGCCTGGAGGTCCTCGAGGTGGTCCGTGACGTTGGCCACGAGCGCCTTCTGGTCACTGATCGGGTCGGCGGATGCGGTCGTGGACAGCGCGGCCGGGAGCATCGCCACGGCCACCGCCAGGACGACGCCCCGCCCCGCCCGGAGTCGGCGACGGTTCATGACGGGCCAAAGACTAGCCGCAGGTTACGAACAGGTTGCAAACACCGGACGCGAAACGTCATGGAGTGATGATCCGCATCACTCCCATTCGATGGTGCCGGGCGGCTTCGACGTGATGTCGTAGGCGACCCGGTTGATGCCGTCGACCTCGTTGATGATGCGGGTGCTGATGCGCGCCAGCACGTCGTGCGGGAAGGGGTACCAGTCCGCCGTCATCCCGTCGCGGCTGGTGACGGCGCGCAGCGCGCACACGTTCTCGTAGGTGCGCTCATCGCCCATCACCCCCACCGAGCGCACCGGGAGCAGCACCGCGAACGCCTGCCAGATGTCGTCGTACAGCCCCGCCGCGCGGATCTCCTCCAGGTAGATGGCGTCCGCCTGGCGCAGCACCGACAGCTCGCGCTCGTCCACCGCGCCCAGCACGCGGATCGCGAGGCCGGGGCCGGGGAACGGGTGGCGGCCCACCATCTCCTCCGGCAGCCCCAGCTCGCGCCCCACCTGCCGCACCTCGTCCTTGAACAGCTCGCGCAGCGGCTCCACCAGCGCGAACGACATCTCCTCCTTCAGCCCGCCCACGTTGTGGTGGGTCTTGATGGTGGCCGAGGGACCCTTGACCGAGAGCGACTCGATCACATCGGGGTAGAGCGTGCCCTGCACCAGGAAACGCGCGTCGGCGCCGATCTTCGCGGCCGCCTCCTCGAACACGTCGATGAAGGCGTGCCCGATGATCTTCCGCTTGGTCTCGGGGTCCTCGACTCCCTTCAGCCGCTCCAGGAAGAGCGCCGAGGCGTCCACCACCTCCAGCCGCATCCCCATGTGCTGCCGGAAGGTGCGCTCCACCCCGTCGCGCTCGCCCTGCCGCAGCAGCCCGGTGTCGACGAAGATGCAGGTGAGCCGGTCGCCGATGGCGCGGTGCACCAGCGTGGCGGCCACCGACGAGTCCACCCCGCCCGAGAGCCCGCAGACGGCGCGCGCATCGCCCACCTGCTCGCGGATCTTGCGCAGTTCGGCGTCGATGTAGCTCCCCGCGGTCCACGTGGGCTGGCAGCCGCAGACGCCGAAGACGAAGTTCGAGACGATGTCGGCGCCGCGCGTGGTGTGCGCCACCTCCACGTGGAACTGCACCCCGTAGACGGGCCGGTCCTCCGCCACGAAGGCGGCCCAGATGTCGCCGGTGCGGGCGAGGCGGCGGTAGCCGGGGGGCGGCTGCATGATGTGGTCGCCGTGGCTCATCCACACCTGCGTGCGCTCCCCGGCCTGGAAGCCCTCGAAGATCCCCGACGGCTCGTCGACCTGGATGTGCGCGCGGCCGTACTCGCGGCGCCCGCGCTCCACCACGCCGCCCTCCAGGTGGGTGATGAGCTGCATCCCGTAGCACACGCCGAGCACGGGGATGCCCATGCGCAGCAGCTCCGGCTCCGCGGTGGGCACGTCGTCGCCGTAGACGGAGGAGGGGCCGCCGGAGAGCACGATCCCCTTCGGCGCCCACTCGCGGATCCAGTCCAGGGAGCGGGTGGGAGGCTGGATCTCGCAGTACACGCGCTCCTCGCGGATGCGCCGCGCGATGAGCTGCGTGAACTGCGACCCGTAGTCGATGATCAGGATGCGATTGGGATCCACGTCGAATCGCCGTGTCGGTAGATGGGGTTCGCGTGGCGGGAAGATACCGCCTCGCGCCCAGTTCCGCGACGTGCCCTCTCCGTGCCTCCGCGTCTCTGCGTGAGACGCGTTTCGCTGGCCCAGCCTCGCGGCGATGCGGGCGCGGACCTTAGATTATCCGGCACCTGGCCGCCGCACCGTAGGCGGGGGCCGCATACCGAAAAGGAAGGATGACGATGGCGGAGGAGAAGGATCTCGCGCTCGAGGCCGAGCAGCACATTCCCGAGGGATACGACCCGGAGCTCTACCGCATCCGGCACTCGGCGGCGCACGTGCTGGCCCAGGCCGTCACCGAGCGCTTCCCCGGCGCCAGGCCGGCCATCGGCCCCCCGGTGGAAGACGGCTTCTACTACGACTTCGAGCTCCCCCGCCGCCCCACCGAGGAGGACCAGGCCTGGATCGAGGAGCGGATGAAGGAGATCGCCAAGGGGCGCCACCCCTTCTCCGTCCGCGAGGTCAGCGCCGACGAGGCGAAGGAGATCTTCCGCGACCAGCCCTTCAAGCTGGAGCTGATCGAGGGGCTCTCGGGCGACGGCGGCGGCGAGGGCGAGCGCATCACCCTCTACCAGCACGACACCTTCGTGGACCTGTGCCGGGGCCCGCACGTGCGGCACACCGGCTACATCCAGCCCAACGCGCTCAAGCTGATGAGCGTCTCGGGCTCGTACTGGCGCGGCGACGAGAAGCGCGAGAGCCTCTACCGCTTCTACGGCACCGCCTGGCGCAACAAGACCGAGCTCACCGCCTACCTGGAGCGGCTGGAAGAGGCGAAGCGCCGCGACCACCGCCGCCTGGGGCGCGAGCTGGAGATCTTCACCACCAGCGACCTGGTGGGCGCGGGCTTCCCGCTCTGGCTGCCGAACGGCGCGGTGATCCGGCGCGAGCTGGAGCAGTTCATCCTGCACGAGGAGCGCCTCGGCGGCTACCAGCACGTCTACACCCCCGTGCTCGGCAAGAAGCAGCTCTACGAGATCTCGGGGCACTGGCAGCACTACCAGGAGAACATCTTCCCGCCCATCCAGCTCGACAACGAGGAGCTGGTGCTGCGGCCGATGAACTGCCCGCACCACATCCTCACCTACGCCAGCAAGCCGCGCAGCTACCGCGACCTGCCGATCCGCCTGGCGGAGCTGGGGACGATGTACCGCTACGAGCGCTCCGGCGTGGTGGGCGGCCTCACCCGCGTGCGGGCGATGACGCTGAACGACGCCCACATCTTCCTCACGCCGGACCAGGTGCGCGAGGAGTTCTCGAAGGTGGTGCGGCTGGTGCAGCGCACCTACGGGATCCTGGGGATCACCGAGTACGGCTTCCGCCTCTCGGCGCACGACCCGTCGAGCGACAAGTACGTCGACAACGCCGACATGTGGGCGCACGCCGAGAACCAGCTCCGCGAGGCGCTGGAGGAGATGGGCGTGCCCTTCACCCGCGCGGCGGGCGAGGCGGCCTTCTACGGCCCCAAGGTCGACATCCAGGTGCGCGACGTGCTGGGGCGCGAGGAGACCATCTCCACCATCCAGCTCGACTTCCACCTCCCCGCGCAGTTCGGCATCACCTACACGGGCGAGGACAACCAGCCGCACACGCCGGTGATGATCCACCGCGGGGTGATCAGCACCATGGAGCGGATGACGGCGTACCTGATCGAGCTGTACGCGGGCGCCTTCCCGGCGTGGCTGGCGCCGCTGCAGGCGGCGGTGCTCCCCATCGCCGACCGGCACGCGGAGTATGCGGAAGCCGTGGCGCGGCCGCTGCGGGAGGAGGACTTCCGGGTGGAGGTCGACGCCAGCTCCAAGCCGCTCAACGCCCGCATCCGCGACGCGCAGCTCCGGAAGGTGCCCTACATCCTGGTGATGGGCGACCGCGAGGTGGAGAGCGGCACCGTGGCGGTGCGCCTGCGCACCGGCGAGACGCTCCCGCCGATGCCCGCGGCGGAGTTCCACGACCTGCTGCGGCGCAAGGTGCGGGAGCGCTCCCTGACCCTCGTCGACTAGAGCGGTTTTCTCTCCGGTCCGGAGTTCGTCGTGCATCCGCGGCCGCGGCGCCCTCTCCCTGCGCCTGAGAGCGCAAACCCTCTCCCGTACCGGGGCCCGTACCGGGAGAGGGAGGCGGCCGCGGCGGAGGCGAGGCCTGCGGCCGAGCGTGTGAATGCAGATGCAGCGCCGCCGGTCGGGGACACGCCAGGGCCGCGGCATAGTCCGCGAAGGCGGACTTCGTGCCGTTCCAGCGGCGGGTTTCCAACCCGTCGGCGCAATCCGCTCCAGCGAAAAAACGCGGGCATCACGCGGAGGCGCGGAGGCGCGGAGAGGGCTGCGAAACCTCTCCGCGCCACCGCGTCCTGGTGTGAGATAAATCTTTTCATTTCTTACGTTTCAAAACCCTTGCGCAGATGTTTCCGCGGCACCATTCTCGCGATGGGCGCTGTCGCCCATCGGACCCCGGTCCGCCCCCCGTCCAAGCTCCACCGCAGGACCCGTCGTGGCCACCCGCACCACCCGCGCGGCGCTCCTCGCAGCGCTCGCCCTGTCGTCCGCCGCGTGCATGGGCGCGGCACCCGAGCGCGACGCCGGCGCCTCCCTCGTCCGGCAGCTCACCTCCGCCACCGAAGCGCAGGCCCAGTCCGCGGAATCGCCCCCCGCGGCGGCGCACGCACGTGCCCCCGCTCCGGCGAATCCGCGCGCCTCCGCCCCGGCGGTGATCCGCGGGATCTACGTGAACGCCTACGCCGCGGGGAACCCCGTCAACCGCGCGAAGCTGCTCGCGCTCACCGACAGCACCGAGGTCAACACCTGGGTGGTGGACGTGAAGGACGAAGACGGCGTGCGCTACCCCAGCGCGCTCCCGCTGGCGGTCGAGGCCACGCACGTGCGCAGCATCCCCGTCCGGAGCTTGCGCGCGCTGGCCGACACGCTGCGCGCGCACGGCATCCACGCCATCGCGCGGATCGTGGTGTTCAAGGACCCGCGCCTCTCCCGCGCGCGGCCGGACTGGTCCATCCGCCAGCCGGGCGGCGCGCTCTGGCGCGACAAGGTGGGGAACACCTGGGTGAACCCCTGGGACCGGCGGGTGTGGGACTACAACCTCGACATCGCCGCCGAGGCGGTGCGCGCCGGCTTCACCGAGGTGCAGTTCGACTACGTGCGCTTCCCCGAGGCGTACCGCTCGCTCCCGCGGCAGGTCTTCCCCACCGCGGTGGGGTCGAAGGCCGACGCCATCTCCGGCTTCCTGGCCGAGGCCGGGCGGCGGCTGCGCCCGCTGGGCGCGCTGGTGACCGCCGACGTCTTCGGGCTCACCATGAACGACCCGCTGGACGTGGGGATCGGGCAGCAGTGGGAGCGGCTGTCGAGCACGGCGGACCACCTGCTGCCGATGGTCTATCCCTCGCACTACTTCCCCACGCACCTGCCGGGGATCGCGCGGCCCAACCGGATGCCGTACGAGACGGTGTTCAACTCGGTGGGCGAGGGGGTGATCCGCAACCGGCGGCTGCGGGAGGCGGGGGTGCGGCCGGCGCGCATCGTCCCCTGGCTGCAGGCGTTCACGGCCACCTGGAACGACCGCGCCTTCCGCTACGGCCCGGCGCAGGCGCAGGCGCAGATGCAGGCGGTGTACGACGTGGGGCTGGAGGACTGGATCTTCTGGAACCCCAACTCGCGCTACGACGCCATCGCCGGCGGCTTCGCGCGCGAGGCGGCGCCGCGCGCGAAGGCGTTCACGCCTCCCGCGAAGCTGGTGGAGCAGGTCGACCGCTTCGACCGCGAGGGCGCGGCCGCGTCGCGCGCCCGCGTGGCCGCCGCGCAGGCGCCGGCCCCCGCCGTCGGCCAGTAGCCGCGCACCGCGCCCGGCGGCTCCCCGAGCCGCCGGGCGCATCGGCCTTGGGTTCGCGGGGGGGCGGCGCTATCGTTGGTGCAGCCTTCCGCGGGTGCTCGTCCCTCCACCGGGGTCTCCCCATGAAGATCACGCGCCTCCTCGCCCTGGCCGCCCTCTCCGCCGCCGCCCTGCTCCCGGCCCGCGCCGCGGCGCAGACCGACACCGCGGGCGTCACCGTGCGGCGCGGCCAGACCTCCGAGCCCACGGCGACGCCGACTCGCGAGGTTCCGGTCTCGGCGGTGCCGCGGGCGCGCCGCAGCATCAACTCCATCACCTACGAAGAGGTGCGCACCGCCCGCGTCTCCGACGCGCACCAGCTCATCCACAACCTGCGGCCGTCGTGGCTGCGGACGCCGCGCGGCGCCACCAGCCTCACCAACCACCCGGACATCGCGGTGTTCATGAACGGCACGCGGATGGGGAGCCGCGACGCGCTGCACAGCATCCCCATCACCGCGGTGCGCACGGTGCGCCTCTACACCGCCACCGAGGCGCGCCAGAGGTTCGGCGGCGACACCCAGGCCGGCGCCATCGAGATCACCGGTCCCTGAAAACGCATCACGCAGAGACGCAGAGGAACTGAGAGTTCGCAGAGTCGCCCTCTGCGCACTCTCGGTTCCTCTGCGTTCTCGGGCGTCAGCCCCCCCAGACGTTGTTGCCGCGGTCGACGTCGATCAGCCGCCTGTCGGGGTCGAGCTCGATGCGCGTCACCCGCTTCCCGGCGAAGTCGTAGCTCCGGGCGTAGCGGCGCTGGTTGGTGGCCCACACCTCCGCCGGGTAGACGAACTCCTGCGTGCTCCCGTCGGAGAAGGTGAAGCGCGCGCGGATCGGCAGCACCCCGCGCTCGCGGTTGGCGTAGAGCACGTCCAGGTGCTGCGTGCTCCCGTTCATCCTCGCCGCCACGCTGTCCACCGCCTGGTCGAAGCGCGCGTTCTCCAGGAACCACTCGCGCCAGAACCAGTCCAGCCGCCGCCCGCCGACGTCTTCCATGGTGCGGAAGAAGTCCGCCGGGGTGGGGTGGCGGAAGGCCCAGCGCCGCACGTAGGTGCGGAAGGCGTCGTCGAACGCCTCGGGGCCCATGATCTCCTGCCGCAGGAGTTGCAGCCCCACCGAGGGCTTGGTGTACTGCTGCACCCCCAGGAGCTGCCCCGGGATGCGGTCCGCCGGCATCTCGACGGTCAGGTCGATCCCGCGCGCCATCAGCTGCTCGATCTGCTGCCGCTCGGCGAGCGCGCGCGCCATCTGGTCGCCCTTCTGCGGGTAGCGGCGCGCCTCGCTGAAGGTGTTGATGAAGGTGTTGAACCCCTCGTCCTGCCAGAAGTGGGTGCGCTCGTTCGAGCCCACGATCATCGGGAACCACATGTGCCCGATCTCGTGGGTGACCACGTTGTACAGGTCGAACACGTCGTCGCTGTGCGCCTCCATGGCCACCATCGGGTACTCCATCCCGCTGATGGGGCCCTCGATGGCGCTGATCTGCGGCCACGGGTAGCGGAACCAGCGCTCCGAGTACTCCATGATCGACATCCGCGCCTGGTCGGCGGCGTCGCTCCACGGGTCGATCGCCGTGGGGCGGTAGTAGGCCATCGCCAGGATGCCGTTCCACCCGCTCGCGTCCCAGATGAAGTCCGGCGAGGCGGCCCACACCGCGTCGCGGACGCTGTCGGCGTGGAAGTGCCAGGTCTGCGTGCCCGTGCGCCGCGGCCGCGCGGCGCCGCTGCGCAGCTCGTCGAGGGTGACCACGTGCACCGGCGTGGCGCTGGCGCGGGCGCGCGCCAGCCGCGCGGCGGTGGCGGGGGTGAGCACCTCGGCCGCGTTCTGCAGCATTCCCGTGGCGGCCACGATGTAGCCGGCGGGGACGGTGACGTACAGGTCGTAGTCGCCGTACTCCAGGTAGAACTCGCCCTGCCCCAGGTAGGGCTCGGTGTTCCAGCCGCGCACGTCGTCGTACACGTTCACGCGCGGGTACCATTGCGCGATCTCGTACAGCGCCCCGTCGCGCCCCATGCGGTCGGCGCCGTGCTCGGGGACGGCGAAGTGCCAGGCCACGTCGAAGGTGGCGGTCTGCCCCGGCGCCAGCGGCTGCGCCAGGTCGACCTTGGTCACCGTCTCCTGCGCGCGCAGGCGCAGCGGGGTGGAGCGCGTGCCCACCACCTGGTCGAAGCGCTCGATCACGTCGCCCCCCTCGAAGCCGCGCGCCCCGAAGCGCGAGCCCGCGGGGAAGTAGTAGGAGTTGAGCGAGCCCCCCTTGAAGGCGTTCTGCTCCGTCTGCACCCAGATGAAGCGCAGGCTGTCGGGCGAGCGGTTGGTGTAGCGCAGCCGCATCTGCCCGCGCACCGTCTTCGTCGTGGTGTCGAGGGTGGCGCGGATGGTGTAGTCGGCGCGGTTCTGCCAGTAGCGCACGCCGGGCGCGCCGGAGCCGGTGCGGATCTCGTTGGGGCTCGGCCAGAGCCCCAGCGGCGCGAAGAGCGAGGTGTCGGCCACGCTCCCGTGCGACTGGGCGGCGCCCGCGCCGCCCAGCGAAAGCACGGCCGCCAGCACGAGTAGCGGCGCCCGCGAGAAAATCCTCATCGTTCCGATTCCCCTGGGTGACAAACGTGAAAACCGCGCCCGCCGTCTGGCGGACGCGTGCAAGGTGGGTTGCACTCGGCGAACACTGCTACAAATGCCGCGCCAAGCGGTGTTCTCCCCTGTTCCTCCGTGCCTTCGTGAGAGCCTACAGCCCCACCTCGGCCGAGACGAGGTCCTCGAAGGTCTCGCGGCGGCGGACGAGGGTGGCCGTGTCGCCGTCGACCAGGACCTCGGCGGGGCGGGGGCGCTGGTTGTACTGGCTGCTCATGGAGAAGCCGTAGGCGCCCACGGTGTGGATGGCCAGCAGCTCGCCGGGGCGCGGGATCTCGATGTCGCGCCCGAGCGCCAGGAAGTCGCCCGTCTCGCAGATGGGGCCCACGATGTCGACGATGCCGCGCGGGCGCTCGTGGCTCTCCACCGGCTCCACGCGGTGCCAGCCGTCGTAGTGGCTGGGGCGGATCAGGTCGTTCATCCCCGCGTCGGTGATCACGAAGCGCTTGCCCCCGCCCTCCTTCACGTAGATCACCCGCGTCAGCAGCACCCCCGCCTCGCCCACGATGAAGCGCCCCGGCTCCACCACCAGCTTCAGCCCCAGCTCCGCCACCTGCGGCACCACCAGGTCCGCCAGCGCCTTCGCCGCCACCGGCTCCTCGCCCTGGTAGGCGATCCCCAGACCCCCGCCCAGGTCCAGGAACTCCAGCGGGATGTCTTCCTGCCTCAGGTCGTGCGCCAGCTCCAGCACCGCCTCCAGCGCGCGCGCGAAGGGCTGCACGTCCATGATCTGCGAGCCGATGTGCACGTCGATGCCGCGCACCCGGATCCCCGGCAGCTTGGCGGCGATGGAGTACAGGTCGCGCGCCCGCTCCGCGGCGATGCCGAACTTGGTGGCGGCGTGGCCGGTGCGCGTGTAGTGGTGCGGGGTGGGGCTCTCGATGTCGGGGTTGATGCGGATGGCGATGGGCGCCCGCTTCCCCATGGCGCAGGCCAGGTCGCCCAGCGCGCAGAGCTCGCCCTCGCTCTCCACGTTGAAGGCGTAGATGTCTTCGTTCAGCCCCAGCGCCAGCTCGTTGATGGTCTTCCCCACCCCGCTGAACACGATGCGCTCGCCGGGGATCCCCGCCATCCGCGCGCGCCGCAGCTCGCCGCCCGAGACCACGTCGGCGCCGGCGCCCATCTCCCCCAGCGTGCGCAGCAGCGCCAGGTTGGGGTTGGCCTTCACGCTGTAGGCGATCAGGTGGTCGACGTCGGCCAGCGCCTCGTCGAGCTCGCGGTAGCGCTGGACGACGGCGCCCTTGCTGTAGACGTAGAGCGGCGTGGCCCAGCGCGCCACCAGCTCGGGGAGCGCCACCCCCTCGCAGTGCAGCACCTCGCCGCGCCGCTCGAAGGGCGGGCTCACCTGGATCGCGGTTGCGGACAACGTCGTCGACGGGACCGGGTTGATCGTGGCGGAAGGGCGGAACATACGGATGACGCACGCAACGGACCAGACGCTACGGCCAGACGATCGAATGGCGAGTGAGCCGAGGCCGAGGGTGGGTCATCGATCACAAGTCGTTCCGGCCCGGCGAACACGATGTCCAATACCCGAATCCGTTCATGCCCTGTGTCATCCTGAGAGACTGTTGGGAAACCTCGTGCCCTGAGACGTCATCCTGAGGCCGGCCACACAGCGACTTCGCTGCTCCATCGTCCTGCAGGCCGAAGGATCTATAGCCCGTGCAAGCACGTAGCTGAGGGGCAACGCGATCGAGTCGTCGCTGCCCAGCCTCGAAACATCACCTGCTGACGTGCTTCCGCGGTGATGGATCCTTCGGCCTGCCGGGTCTCGTGCGGACGATAAATAGAGCTTGGCCGGCCTCAGGACGACGTCTTCCGGGTGATTCCTCAACAGTCTCTCAGGATGGCTCAGGATGACACGATTACGAGCGTTTTTGCGGATTGGGCATAATGGATTCATCGTTCCCACTTTCCATCCTGCCTGAACGTCTCAGATTAATACGCGCCATCGAGGTGACGCATGCGTTCCGATTGTCACCCTGGCAGCCTCCGACCTGGTGCACGCGGACGCCGACTTTTTCTACCCCGACCGGAAGATCTCGAGATGATGAACGGCACATGCCCGGTGAATTCGCACAACGAGTGGGATCCCCTCGAAGAGGTCATCGTCGGCAACGTCGACGGCGCCGCCTTTCCCCCATGGCACATATCGGTGCAGTCCGCGATCCCCGCCGACCAGTGGGAGGCCTTCCGCCTCAACGCGGGAACGCCGTTCCCGCCCGAGCGGATCGACGCCGCGAGGCGGGAGCTCGACGGGCTGGCGCGCATCCTGGAAGCCGAAGGGGTGACCGTCCGGCGGCCCGAGCGCCAGGACCATCTCCAGCCCTACGGCGCGCTCGGGTGGACGAGCACCGGCCTCTACGCCGCCATGCCGCGCGACGTCCTGCTGGTCTTCGGCGACCAGATCCTGGAGTGCCCGCTCGCCTGGCGTTCGCGCTACTTCGAGACGTTCGCCTACCGCCCCCTGCTGAAGGAGTACTTCCGCGGGGGCGCGCGCTGGTGCGGGGCGCCCAGGCCGGAGCTGCGGGACGACTTCTACGACGAGGAGTGGCACGAGGCGCGGGAAGGAGAGCCGCATCGCAACGTGATCACCGAGTTCGAGCCCACCTTCGACGCGGCCGACTTCGTCCGCTGCGGGCGGGACGTCTTTGCGCAGAAGAGCCTGGTGACCAACGAGTTCGGCCTCGAATGGCTCCGGCGGCACCTGGGCGACGGCTACCGGCTGCACGTGCTGGAGTTCGACGACCCGCACCCGATGCACATCGACGCCACCCTGCTCCCCCTGGCCCCGGGAAAGCTGCTCATCAACCCGGAGCGCGTGCCCCGCGTCCCCGAGATCTTCAGGGGGTGGAGCGTGTTCCATGCGCCGCCGCCCTCCATCCCCGACGGCCATCCGCTCTACATGACGAGCAAGTGGATCAACATGAACGTGCTGAGCCTTGACGAGGAGCGGGTGGTGGTGGAGCGGCAGGACGAGCCGATGATCCGCGCGCTGAAGGAGTGGGGCTTCAAGCCGGTGCCCTGCGACTTCCGCAACTTCAACAGCTTCGGCGGCTCCTTCCACTGCGCCACGCTCGACGTGCGGCGGCGCGGAACGCTGCAGTCGTACTTCTAAGACCAGATCCGGCAAAAAGAATTTTCTCACAGAGGTCACAGAGGTCGCAGAGGTCGCAGGGGAACGGCGCTGTTCCTCCGTGACCTCTGTGGCCCCTGTGAGAGACCCCGACCACTCTTCCTTCCGCTGCAACGTCGGGTGAGGTATCTATCGAATGGATGTTCATGGCGTATGACTCCGGGGGGGATTCATGCGGATACCCGAACTGCTGCTGAGCGGGATGCGTCCGTGGACGGTGCTCGGCCTGATCCTCGTCCCCGTGACGGCCGCCGCCGCGCCCGTGCCGCAGCCGCGCGCCCTCGAGGCGGCCCTGCGCCGGCTGGAGCTGACGAGAGTCGAAAGCGACGTGCCGCTCAGCCATGACCGGTTTCCGCTGTACTTCCCCGTGGATCGGCCGTACGGCCGCTGGCAGTCGGCCGACGACAGGCTTTCCCTCTCGCTCTACGGCCACGGGCATTCGTCCAGACGGCATCAGTCCATCAGCCTGGAGCTGCTCTTCTGGAATTCCGGCTCGTTCGAGACGGGCCTCGCCCGCGCGGAACGGGTGATGACGACCATCGGGCTGCCGGACGAAGTGCGCACGACCGCGGCGGCGATGGTTCGTGCGGCGCGCGGCCGGCTGGAGACGGATCGCCGCCGCGACCAGGGCTGGTTCGAGGCGCACACCCTGGAAGCACGGGAAGCAGCCGGAATCCAGATCCGGATGCGAGCCCGCTTTGGCGGCGTAGGCCACGTGTTCCTCCAGTTCACCGACCTGCGTGCGCCGGAGGTGCGATGGCCGACCCGCGACGAGGTGGAGCAGCTGCACCCGTTCACCCACCGGCGAATCATGGAAGTACCCAGCGACGTCACGATGTACGAGACCCCGATCATGCTCGGCATCCGCTGCCGGCCCGCCAGGCCGGATGCGTTCCGCTGCCGGTACGTGCTCGACAACCGGGGCCGCCAGCCGAACCCGGACGGGGAAACCTGGCACGGGCTCTTTCGCAGGCGCGCGGACGGGCAGTGGACGGTGCAGCTCGATGAGCCGCCGCCCGACCGCTACAACAACTAGAGCGGTTTTTCTCCGGTCCGAGTTCGTCGTGCACCCGCGGCCGCGGGGCCCTCTCCCTGCGCCTGGGCCCTCTCCCTGCGCCTGGGCCCTCTCCCTGCGCCTGGGCCCTCTCCCTGCGCCTGGGCCCTCTCCCTGCGCCTGGGCCCTCTCCCTGCGCCTGAGAGCGCAAACCCTCTCCCGTGCCGGGAGAGGGAGGTGGCCGCGGCGGAGGCGAGGCCTGCGACGGAGCGTGTGAATGCAGATGCAGCGCCGCCGGTCGGGGGACACGCCAGAGCCGCGGCATAGTCCGCGAAGGCGGCGCGAAGGCGGACTTCGTGCCGTTCCAGCGGCGGGTTTCCAACCCGTCGGCTCCGGAGCGTTGCGCAATCCGCTCTCGAAGCTCTCCGTGCCTCTGCGTCTCTGCGTGAGATCTGCCGTTACAATCCCGGCGGAGGCGCAAATCCCCCGGTCAGCCGCTCGACCGTGCGCGCGACCGCCAGCACCCCCGCATCGTCCCAGCGCCGCCCGACGATCTGCACGCCGATGGGCAGTCCCTCAGCCGAGCGGCCGGCGGGGAGCACCACCACGGGGCACCCCAGCACCGCGATCGCCGACGCCCACGCCCCCAGCGCCATCGAGTACGACACGCGTTCTCCATCGACCTCCACCGGCGCGCCGGTGCGGCGGTGGGTGATGGCGGGGACGGCGGCGACGGGGCAGATCCAGGCGTCGTAATCCGAGAGGAACGCGTCCATCTCCCCCGACAGCCGGTCGCGGCGGTCGAGCGCGTGGAAGTAGCGCTTCGGCCCGGACCCCAGCCCGCGCCGCAGACCGCGCGAGAACGGCCCGCCGCCGAAGCGCAGCGCCGCACCCAGGCCGGCCGGCGCACGGACGGGCGCCGGGAGCGCCACGCCGGTCTCGAAGCCGTTGATCTCTCCCCACGTCACCAGCGCCTCGTCGCCGCCGATCGTGTCGGGCGCGGCGCGGCGGACCTGCGCGCCCGCGGCCTCCAGCTTCGCCGCCACGCCGCGGACGACCGCCGCCGTGTCGGCCGAGACGGGGTAGCCGCCGAAGGCGTCGGTCCACGCGATCCGCAGCGTCTCCGGCGCGGGCTCCGGGCGCGGCTCGAAGGGCACCGGCGGCGCGTCGGGGAAGGCGGCGTCGGGTGCGACGAGCACGCGCATCGCCAGCTCCAGGTCGTCGACGGAGCGGGCGATGGGGCCGAAGGTGGCGATGTGGCGGAGCGAGCAGGGGAGGCCGCGGTAGCGCCCGTGGCCGCGGCCGGAGACGCGCCCCTCCGTGGGCCGGATGGTGAGCACGCCGCAGAAGTGCGCGGGGACGCGCAGCGAGCCGGCGGCGTCGCTCCCCAGCTCCAGCGCGGAGAGGCCGGCAGCGATGGCCGCCGCGCTCCCGCCGCTGCTCCCGCCGGGCGTGCGCGCGGGGTCCCACGGGTTGCGGGTGCGCCCATGGAGCGGGTTGAAGCACTGCCAGTCGTACGACCCCAGCGGCGCGTTGGTGATACCGAGCACGATCGCCCCCGCCGCGCGTAGCCGGGCGACCGCGAACGCGTCTTCCTTCGGCGCGTTGTTGCGGGCCGGCGGCCACCCGAAGGTGATGCGCATCCCCGCCACGTCGTACACGTCCTTGACGGTGATGGGCACGCCGTGCAGCGGCCCCCGGCTCTCCCCGCGCGCCGTGGCCGCGTCCGCCTCGCGCGCCCGCGCCAGCGCCTCGTCCCCGTGCAGGTCGACGACGACGTTGAAGCGGGGGTTGAGCGCCGCGATCCGCGCCAGGTACGCGCGCACCGCCTCCTCCGCCGACAGCGCCCCCTCGCGGATGCGCGCCGCCGTCTCGGCCGCGCCGAGGTAGTGGACCGGGGTGGAGGCGGCGGTGGCGGGCATCGGTGTCGGGGGGAGGCAGGCTGGCTGGGCGCCGACGGGTTGGAAACCCGCCGCTGGAACAGCACGAAGTCCGCCTTCGCGGACTCCCGGCCGAGGCGCACCAGCGCGCGACGGGCTTCCCCGCGACCACGGTCAGGCGGGCCGCGGCCACGGCGGAGTGAGTCGGATGCGCCGCAACGGCGGCAGCGAGTCCGCGCAGGCGGACTTCGGGCCGTTGTTGCCGCGGATTTTATCCGCCCGTCCCCACCAGCTCCCCGATCGCCACCCGCGTCTCCTCGCCCGTCTCCATGTCCTTCACCGCCGCGATCCCCTGCGCGACCTCGTCGGGGCCGAGGGTGACCACGCGCCGCGCGCCGAGGGCCGAGGCGTTCTTGAACTGCTTGCCGACGCCCTGGTGCCGCAGCCCGTACTCCACCGACCATCCCGCGTCGCGCAGCCCGTGCACGAGCGAGAGGAGCGCGTCGCGCTGCTCCGGCGTGACGGCGACCACGTAGTAATCCACCGCCTGCGCCGTCGAGGGCAGCAGGCCGCGGTCGGCGAGGAGCTCGCGCAGCACCACGTCGCCCATCCCGAAGCCGAGCGCGGGGAGGTCGACCCCCGCCACCTGCTTGAGGAGGTTGTCGTAGCGCCCGCCGCCGCAGATGGCCCGCAGCTCGCCGCGCGCGTCGAACAGCTCGAACACGATCCCCGTGTAGTACGCCAGCCCGCGCACGATCGACAGGTCGAAGCGCACGAAGGCACCGAGCCCCATCGCCCGGAGCTGCCCGAAGTACGCCGCCATCCGCTCGATCTCGGGCGCCACGCCCTCCGTCTGGCCGTACGCGGCGCGCACCGCGTCGAAGTCGCGGTGGGCGAAGATGGCGAGCACCGCCTCGGCCTGCGCGTCGGAGAGCTCGGCCTCGCCGGTGAGGCGCTTCACCATCACCTCGCGCGGGTCGCGCTCCAGCTTGTCGACGATGTTGTAGACGAGGACGAGCCGCGCCTCGGGGACGCCCGCGTGCAGCAGCAGCGCGCGCAGCAGCCGGCGGTCGGAGATGCGCGCCACGAAGTCCTGCTCGGCCAGGCCGTAGCCGCGCAGGATGTCGATGGCGGCGGCGATCAGCTCCGCGTCGGCGGAGACGTCGTCTTCGCCCAGGATGTCGAGGTTGAGCTGGAAGTGCTCGCGCAGCCGCCCGCGCTGCTGCCGCTCGTAGCGGAAGAGCTGGGGGATGGAGAACCACTTGATCGGCTTGCGCAGCCCGCCCGCTCGCGCGCCCGCCATGCGCGCGAGCGTGGGCGTCATCTCCGGCCGCAGCGCGACCTCGCGGCCGCCCTTGTCGGTGAAGTTGTAGAGCTGCTGCACGATCTCGGGCCCGCTCTTCTCGACGTACAGGTCGAGCGGCTCCAGCGGCGGGCCGTCGTATTCCTGGAACCCGTACCGCCGCGCCACGTCGCGCCACACGGCGAAGATGTGCGAGCGGACCGCCAGGTCTTCCGGGTAGAAGTCACGGAAGCCGGGGAGCGACTTGAAGTTCGACATGCGGGAAAACTTAGGTGCGAGAGTGCGAGAGTGCGAGAGTGCGGGAGTGCGGGAGTGCGGGAGTGCGGGAGTGCACTTCCCCCACACCGGTGTCATCCTGAGGCCCGGCCTCGGCCAACTCGCCTCACCCAGGTGCCCGCAGGGCCGAAGGATCTAACCGCGGTCACCACGAGGCCAAGGCGCGGAAGCGGCGCCGCAGGTGGAGGACGCGACCGGGTCGAACGAGAGTCGGCAATCGTGTCGCTACCGCGTCCGGGACTCCCAGCGTCCCCTGCCAGATTCTTCGGCCCTGCCGGCATCCGCGCGAAGGTCGGTCCAGCGTGGCCGGGCCTCAGAATGACACCCTCGGGGTCCCGTCATCGTCAGTAAAGCTGTACGCCTGCGAAGCCGAACCGGCCACGCCAGCCTTCGCGCGGCCGGTTGCCGTTGATGTCCGCGAAGGCGGACTGCGTGCCGTTGTAGCGGCGAGTTTACTCGCATAGTCGCCACCAGCACTGCATCGTCAACCTTCGAAGCTGCCGGAGCGCAGGAACGCCAGCACGAGGCGGTGAACGTCGCGGCGCAGCATGATGAAGGTGTGGCCGGAGGGGACGAGCACGTGCCCCCGCGCGCCCTCCAGCCGCGTCTCCGCCACCGCCACGGTGCGGTCCGACGCGCCGGCGATGATGCCGACCTCCACCTCGGCGGGCGCGCCCAGCTTCACGCTGGCGGCCTGGGGGGTCGGCCGCAGGTCCGCCAGCGGCGGGAGGAGCCAGGAGAGGTACGGCGCCGCTGCGTCCGCGCGGGCGGCGCCGCGGTTGGGAGGCGCGAGCAGCACCACCCGGCCGACGCGTTCCGGCCGTGCGTTCGCCAGCACCCAGCGGATCAGCACCGTCCCCAGGCTGTGGCCGACGAAGTGGACCTTCGGCGCCGAGCCGAGCGACGCCGCCGCGTCGCGCGCGAGGCGCGTCCCCAGCTCGGGAACCGCGCGGGTGTAGCTGGAGTAGCCCCAGTTCAGCACCCGGTAGCCCTCCATCCGCAGCGCGCGCGCCAGCCACCACATCGAAGCCGGCGTGCGCCCCATCCCGTGCGCCAGCACCACCAGCTCGCGGGTGTCGCGCGCCGTCACGGCGTTCCGCTCTCCCCCTCGTCGCACACCGCGCCGCCCGGCGGCAGGCGCTCGATCTCCATCTCGCGCAGCCAGGCGGCGCGCTGTTCCGCGTTCATCTGCGCCACCATGACGCGCGAGGTGAAGCCGCCGCACGCGCGTCCGTTCTCCACCGTCATCCAGTCGGAGATCTCTCCGGGCTCGACGCGCACCTCGTCGCCGCGCTTCCAGTCCGGGAAGCGCTCGGCGTCGTCCACCAGCCGCCCGGCGATCCGGCCGTTCTCCAGGCGCAGGTCGTAGAGCCAGATGTGCTCACCCTTCTGCGTGTCCGCGAGGCGCACCTTCACGCCCATGTACGACAGGCCCCTGGAAGGATGCCGCAGGCGCGGAAGGAACTCGCCCACGGTCGCGCGCGCCCGCGCGACCGCGGCGTTCATCTGCTCGTCTTCCGCCGTGACGGAGAGAATGCGCCGCTGCTCGTCGTACTCGCGGGGCGGCTCCGCCCGCGCCTCTCCCAGGCGATGCAGCCTGTCACATCCTGCGAGCACCAGCGCGGAGACCAGCCAGACCGGTCCCATCGACCGTGAACGGGCCATGAACCACCTCCAGTGCGCTCGTTTCCGTGCCCCGTAAACCGTTTCCAAAAATCGGCTATGAAAAAAGATGTCATCCTGAAGGCGCCGCTGCTCCACGCCAGATCTTGCGCTGAATCATGGCGGCGCCTGAAGGATCTATCTATAACTGCGGACGCGCTACGGCCGGCCCTGTCGCTGCCGCAGTTATAGATAGATAGATCCTTCGATCGCCGCCCAAGCTGATTCGACGACGCGAGTCCGGCGCAGCGGCTCTCTCAGAGGGTGTTGCTAAACGCGCACATTCCGCGGCACCACAGGTGTCATCCTGAGGCCCGGCCACACGGTTCCTAGCGTCGGCGCTGCAGACGGCAGGGCCGTGAGGATCTGGCCGGGGAATGCGCAGGAGCCCTCCGCGGGAGCCCGCACGATCGACGCGTCCACGCCGGCGCTCGTCGATGCCCTGGCTTTTCCTGCGTGGCATCGACGAGTGA
>JBJMPM010000025.1:0-4643 GCA_045803205.1 Longimicrobiaceae bacterium | reverse complement strand
GGGGTGTGGTGCGGGGGCGGGCGACGGCGGGGGGGGGCGGGCCCCGGCGCGGGCGGCGGGCGGCCCGGCCGACGCCCCGGCGCGGTCGGGCGGGGTATCAGGGGCAGCAACCCCCGCCGCCATTGTGCGGCACGGATACGCCCCGGATGCCGTTCGCCCCCATGCACTACCAGCCCACCGCGCGCACCTTTGCCGCGCCATGCTGATCCCCGACCGCATCAGGCTTTGGCGCGAGGACGCCGCCGTCTTGCGGCGCCGGGGCGCCCGCCGCGCCGCCGCCCTGCTGGAGCGCCTGGCCGCCGAGCTTGAAGAGGACTGGTGCGCCCAGGACGCGCGCGTCGAGCTCGTGGACCTGAACCGCGCCGCCGACCTGTCCGGCTACACGCGCGGACACCTGCGGCGCCTCATCGTTGACGGTGCCCTGACCAACCACGGCACCGACGCAAAGCCGCTTGTCTGCGTGGCCGACCTGCCGCGTAAGCCCGCCCGCACGATCCCGAGCAGCCCCGAGCGCCCCACCTATCTCCAGATCGCGCGGGAGGTGCTGGGCCAATGAACAACCGCACGCACTGCAATACGCGCGCAATGCTGCAATACTGCGTGTGCATGTTGAGGCAACCCCACGGAGAAAACGCAGGAAGAACCTATGGAAGCGTAGGGGAAACCTGCGATGGAACCGTGCACAAGACTATTGCGCACAGTGCAATAACCCGCTATATTAAGGATGCGGGTTGCGCGCGCCATCGCCCAACACGGAGGCCGGACGATGGCGCAGAACACTAAGGCTAAGGCGTGGAGCTACCTCGCGGGGCAGAAGGGCAAGAACCGCGTCCGCGCCTACGAGGACGGCAAAGGTGGCCCGCTCTACCTTGAATGGTACGAGCCGGAATTTGACAACAGGGGTATTGCGGTCAACGATCCGCGCACCGAGCGCCAGCGGTTGCGCAAGCGCCGCCTGAGCCTCACAGCGAAGGGGATCAAATCCCGCGCCGACGCCATGAAGAAGGCCGAGGAAGTGGCCCAGCGTATCGGCCAGCTTCCGGCGCGCGCTGCGGCGAAGGTGGAGGGGCCGTTGACGCTGGGGCGGCTGCTGTCGCTGTACCTGGCCGAGGCGGTGCCGACGAAGCGGCCCGGCACGCAGAAGCACAACCGCATCATGGCGCGCATCGTCCTCGCGTTCTTCGGTGCGGGCGCCATCGTGGAGCGCATCGGGCCGGACGGACGGCCACAGACGGAAATCGGCAGGGTGCGCTACAACGCGTTTCTACGGGCGAGGGCCGAGGGGACTATCCCCGGCTTTCCGCAACGCTCCAGACCGCAAACGGTGCGGCTTGCGGTGACGTTTATGCGGGCGGTGTTCAACTGGGCCAAGATCGAGCGCGACGACGGCTATCCGCTGCTGCTGCGGAACCCGTGGGAAGGCTTCCCGATCCCCCGCGAGGACACGCCGACGCGGCAGGAAATGACTGCGGAGCTTCACGTGCAGCTTGTGGAGCGCGCGGCGAACTGGAGGATGGGTGTTGTGCTGGACCTCTGCCGCGAGACGCGGCGGCGCATGAACAGCGTTCGCCAGCTTGCGCTGGAGGACGTGGACCTTGCCGCAGGCACGGTGCGCTGGCGCGGGGAGTTCGACAAGGCACGCAAGACGCGCGTCACGCCGTTGTCAACCGAGGCGCGGGCGGCGATCTTGCGAGCCTTGGAGCGGCGGCGGGCGGAAGGGCTGGACGCGTCCCCGTGGCTTCTGCCAGCCGAGCGCGATCCGTCGCAGCCGGTTGGCAAGAACGTACTGCACAACTGGATGAAGCGCAGCAAGGAGCGGCTTGGCATCAACCTTCCGAGGCTCGGCTACCACGCCGAGAAGCGGGCCGGGATTCGTGATCCGCGTTTCCGGGCGCTTCCGCCGAAGGTGCAGGAGGCGCTTGCAGGCACCACGTGGGACACGATGCGGAAGGTGTACGACTATGTTGACCTTCCGACGCTACAGGACGCCGTAGCGGCCTTGGAAGCGGCTCCGGTGCCGCTGTCGCAGCCGCCCGCGCCGGTCCGCCATCTGCGTTCGGTGGCGTGATCCGGGGAACGGACAGCACCAACCGACAGCAGCGCCGGACGGACAGTGGTAAAACCGTTGCAGGATGGGCACTTAGCTACGGGCGGGCCGAATACGCGGCAACAACGGCCCGAAGTCCGCCTGCGCGGACTCCCGGCCGCAGCGAGGTGGCACGCGACGGGCTGCGGCGCGGCCTCGGAAGCGCGCCACAGCCATTTCACGCCGATCGAGCCGCGAGCGAAGCGAGCCCTTGTCCCTCCCCCAGGCTGTTTGGGGGGAGGGACCGGCGCGCAGCGCCAGGGAGAGGGCCCACCGCGGACGGCGCGCGCACCCTGGAACCTGTCCCCTGGCCCTCCGTCACCACGACCCGGCGTGCACCTGGCCGAAGTGGAGCGGCATCGTGGCCCGCCCCTTCACCGCGCCGCCGCCCAGCCGCGCGGGGCGGAAGCGCAGCGTGCGGACGATGGCCAGGGCCGGCTCCTCGAAGGCCGGGTCCGTCGTCAGCTGCACCTCGATCCGGTCCAGCTCCACCGCGCCGGTGGGCGACACGTCGAAGCTCACCAGGACGGAGCCCGCCACGCCGGCGTCCCGCAGGGCGGCGGGATAGTGGGTCTCCACCAGCCCCGGCAGCTCCTCGGCGTTGAGCAGGACTGGCGGCTCGAAGGCGCCGGCCCGCCCGATTCCCGAAAACGACGACTCCACGCGCGAATCCTGGAAGTACACCGTGTGGCGGATCCACGCCGCCACCGGGCGCCCCCCGACCTTCGCCGGCACGAAGCGCGTCCGCGCGACGAACTCCTTCGCCGGCTGCGCGAACTCGGGCCTGGACTGGCCCTCCACCGTGATCGACGCCGGGTCGACGGTGCTGTCCGTCATCACCCGGAACTTCAGCGACGCGCTGCCGGAGGTGACGCCCGCCTCGCGTGCGGCGGGCGGGAAGAGGCCCATGAGCCTCGGCGTCGCTTCCCTCCAATCGGCCACGAAGGCCATCGTGATGGGGACGGACGGGTTCGCCGTGTCCCGCTGGCCGGCCCCCGGCGTCGGCGGCGGTCGGGGCGGAGCCTGGGTGAGCACCGGGCAGTAGGCATCCCGGAGCCGAGGGTTGGAGAGGTTCCAGAACCGCTGGACGGAGACGTGGATCTCCGCCACCTCCACCACGCGCTCTCCCAGCAGCCACTTCCTGCCCAGCGTCCGGCTCCGCCCCCGCGCGCAGTTGAACTCCAGCGAGTCTTCGCTTCCGTCGAGCATGAGTCCATCCGACTCTCTCCTCAGGAGTTGGTCATACGCCTGCCGCAGGGTGAATCGGTAGACGTTTTCACGGACCCGGCTCACGGAGGTCGTGTCGATCCACTCGGATGGGGAGACTCTGACCCAGCGGTCACCCTCCGGCGGCCGCGGCCGAGACGGGGGCGGAGGCTCAAGCGAATAGGTTCCTTCGTCCCGCGCGGCCGCTCTCCCGATCCTCTGCGCCGGGAAGATCTGGACGATGAGCGGGGACAGGGTGGTCATTGGACACCCGTCCCTGAAAAGGGGACGGAAATGCATCCGGCGGGTCGCCTGGTCGATGGATTCCTCGATCCCGACCATCCCCCCGGACGCCTGCGCGAGAAGGAGCCGCGACAGGGTGCTGTCGGCCTCGATGCGCATCAGGACCACGACCTTGACCGGCCCGTCCCCGAGCCGCTCCCGGATCACCCGGTCCAGCTCCCAGAACAGCTTGTGCTCGGCGTCGCCCGCCCCCGGCATCGAGTCGGAGGCGATCCGCACCATCTCGGTCCCTGGCGCCACCAGGCCCAGGGTCAGCAGCATGGCTCGCCACGCCTCGTCGGCCACGCCGGGCGGCGGAGACCAGGCGACGCGCGCGCGATCGGCCGCCGAGCACTCGCGCTGCTGCGCGGCGGCCGGGGCGGAACCAGCCACCAGCAGCACCAGCGCGGCGGCGAGGGGTGCACGTACGTGAGCGAGCATCGGAATGGGCACGGAGCCGAGTGGCGGGAGGAGGAAGGTGGCGACGAGGCGGAAAGGGGCCCGGCAACTCGTCGATCATACCCTGCCGCGGCGCGAGCTCTCCGCCGCGGGCCGAATGTAGGCGCCATTTGTTCACGTCACAACGACGCCGCGATCTGACTCACGACGCCTGCGGTATTTGTCCCCGAACGGCACCTGAGCACTCCGGCCGCGGGCGCGTCGTGAATCGTGGCAGGGCGGTTGAAACCGCTGCAACAACCACACGAAGTCCGCCTGCGCGGACTACCGGCCGAGGTGCAGCCGGAGTCGGGCGGCGCGCGATGGACCCCCGGTGGCCGGAGTCCGCGAGCCTCGGCCGTCGCGGAGCCGGTCGCGTGCCCCGCGGCGAAGGCGGCACGGCTGGTGGGAGGCCGCGCAGGCGGACTTCGTGTTCCTGTTGCAGCGGATTCATCCGCCCTGCCCCACAGGAGCACCAGGCCCCGCCCCTGTGCTGGCGGTGGGGCACCCGGTGCCTACATTGCGCGGCTCCTCACGGTCAACGCTCGATCCGGAGTCCGGATGAACGTCCGCACGACCCTTCCGGCGGCGGCCATCGCCTGCCTCGCGCTCGCCGTACCCGCGCGCGCGC
>JBJMPM010000066.1:0-13053 GCA_045803205.1 Longimicrobiaceae bacterium | reverse complement strand
CCAGATCCGGGGATAGCGTTGGCGCATCTCACCGACTCACGAGCTGACGCGGTTATAGATCCTTCGGCCTGCAAGTCATTCCGCAGACGATGATTGCAGCATGGCCGGCCTCAGGATGACGTCGTTTGTTCGAGGTGCGTTAAACACCAGGTGTTCTGGCGGATTTGGTATTATACCTATTTGCCGGGGACGGTTCTGATTCCACTTTACCACGGAAGGGGCCTCACAGGGAGTCAACGGAGTCAACGGAGCTCATCTCCGCTGACTCCGTTGACTCCGTGTGAGGCCCTTCAGTTCAACCGGCCCGAGCCGCGACCGGTAGCCCGGGTCCAGCTCCGCGAGCTGCGCGCGGATGGAGCTCCAGGCGCCGCGGATCTGCGGCGGCGGCCCCGCCTGCATGGCGGCGTCCACCCGGCGGGCGGCGCCGATCAGCGCCTTCCCCGCCGCCTCGGCCCCCGCGACGTTCCCCGAGACGCGGACGAGCTGCTCGTACAGCGTGGCGTTGTCGGCGAACCCCGAGAGCGCGAAGAGGAGGTCGAGCTCCACCTGGGTGTAGGGCCGGCGCGCGTCGAACTGCCCGTTCGTGGAGACGAGCAGCTCCTGGCGGTAGCGGGTGACCAGGGCCTGCGACGCGCGGCGCACCATCGAGGCCTCCTCGGCCGAGAGGACCGCGCCGCCCGCCGCGCCGCCCGCGTTGCCGGAGATCCCGAGCGCGGCCGCGGTCCTGCCGTCGAGGTTGCCGGTGGCCATGATCCCCTTGTCGACCTGGAACTCGAAGAGCGCCCGCTGCGTGGCGTCGTCGAGCTGGCCGGTGGCCGGGCCGCGGTAGTAGTTCAGCCGGGCGAGCGCCTGCTGCGCCGCGCGGATCCGCTCGGCCGCCGTGAAGAGCGTGGACCCGTTGGACGAGCGCATGGCGCCGCGGCGGCTGAGCGTCAGCCCCTGCTCGAGCTGCACGGCGAGCGGGGTGCCGGCGGGGACCCGGACGTCGCGCGCCTGCGAGAGCATGTTCCCCAGGGCGGCGAGGATCCCCGAGGTGGGGCTGCGCTGGGAGCCGGCGCCGGCGATCGTCGCGCCCACCCCGCCGCGCCCGCCGACCAGCACCACGCGCGCGTCGGGGTCGGCGTCGATCTGCCGGCGCTCGGCGGCGTCGGTGCTCGTGAGCTTCGCGTTCAGCGGGTACGACACGCCGCCGGGAAGGGTCAGCCGGTCGAAGTTGACCTCGATCACCCCCGACTGCTGGCGGTTCGCGGGCTGCGCGAAGGTCACCACTCCGCGGATGCGGCTTCCGGCGGGGATCACGGCGTATTCGTCGGCCGCCACCTCCTCGCCGACGATCGTCTCGAACGTCTGGCCGGGCTGTGCGGTACTGGATTCCAGCGGCGTCGTGGTGCGGACGATGATCACGCTGCCCTCCGGCAGCACGATGCGCCCCTGAGCCGGGAGGGCCGTTGCGGACAGCATCACGCAGAGCGGCCCGAGGAATCCCCGCGCGGCCGCTGTCCTTCTGGACATCATGGCAAGCTCCATTGCGGGTGAAGGGTTTGATTCCGCAACGGGTTAGCGCACGGATCGTTCCACCTTTCCCCCGGACCCGTACGCCTCCCCACGGACACGGAGGCGCGGAGGGCTCGCCGGGCCTCTCCGCGCCTCCGTGTTCTCCCGAGTCAGGCTGTTGCCGACTGCTCAGACGCAGCAGTTGGGGGCGCTCCCCGTGTAGCAGCCCGACACGTTCGACGGGCACGACCGGTCGCAGGTGAAGCAGACCGTCCGATCGCACATGGTGTCCCAGCTGACCGGCGCCGGCGCCGCCACGTCCTCGCCGGGGAAGGGCTGCGGATCGGTGTCGTGCGCGCGCACCGTGCCGGGGGAGATCCCGGCGGGTCCGGCCACGAAGGTATCCACCTCCAGGTGGTCGAGGGTGAGCGTCAGCTTCTTCATGGGCCCTCCTTCGCGTGGTTGACGATTCCCCGGACACGGGCACCAACCATTGCCGGCAAGAAATGTGACCGCCTGGTCTCCACGGAGAACCCGGAGGCGCAGGGAAGCTGACCGAGCCTCTCCGCGCCTCGTGTCTCCGTGAGAGAGAAGCGGTTACCATCATCGGGGCCTGGGCTCGTCGGCCACCCTCTTCGAGGAGAAAGTCGGTGCGATTTCGCTATTGTCTTCGACGGGCCTTCGGACCCGTTCTTCGCCCCGTGCTGTTTTCATGTTGAAACGGTTTTCGGCGAACAGGAAGATCTGCGGGATCGACGTATGGATGGCCGCCGAGGCCGGGGACAGCTCGGTCCCTTTCGACCGGATCGCCGAAGCACTGCGCCTCCTCGACACCGTCGATCCCGTTCGCTTCAGGAGGATCCGGCGGTACCTCGGTCCGATCCTCGTCCTCGAAAGAAACGACGCCGCACAGCTGCCGGATCTGCGCGCATGCATGCCCGGCCTGGATCTCGTGCTGTCGAGTCCATGCAGCCGGCTGGCGGCCACGCTGGTTCACGAATCGACGCATGCCCGGATCCGTGCCGCGGGCGTCCCGATGCGGCTCGATACAATCGCTCGCGAAGAGATCCTCTGCACCCTCGAGGCGATCCGGTTCCTGGAGCGGACGCCTGGAGGCAGGGCCGAAGCGGACCGGATGAGGCAGCTCCTGCAGGATGAGCTCGGAAAGGATCGACCCTGGTTCTACTCCGTCCTCCGCTAGGCAAGGAGGCGCGGAGGAAAGCCCTGCGTCCTCTCGTCCGCGCCTCTGCGTCGAGGACAGTTCTGGATTCCAGTCTCCGACGGACGGGGCCTCACACGGAGTCGACAGAGTCAACGGAGCGCAGCCGTGCGCGACCTTCCCCGGCCTGATTTTCTTTTCAGGATGCGGGATGGGCCATACATTTCGGGGCCGCGAGGCGGGGACGCGGGAGGCATCCGATCCTCCCCGCGTTCATGCTGATGCTGCTTCCGGGATGCCCTACCCGCGGTCCATTTCCTCTGGAGAGCGCGGGGAAGCGCCCGGTGGATCGCGCACGGCCCGGAGCTCCTCGCGTTCGAAGTCTCGCATCCCCTGCCAACCGCGGCGCCGGAGAGAGGCGATCCGCTCGCTCCGCGGAGTCATCCATCCGTCACCTCACGGGACGCGCATGCCAGGCCAGGAGCACTCGGACGCCGCGCTGCGGGAGGAGTTCGACGACTACTTCCGCGAGGAGGGCGGCGTCGCTTCGCCGGAGTTCATGGAGAGCTTCCCCCGCGGAACCCTGGTCGCCATGGTCCGCGAGTTCGCCCAGCAGGAGGCCCGCGACATCTCGGCGGGCCTCGCGAGCCGCGGCGTCGATCACACGGTCTACTTCGACGTGGTCCGCGCGCCGGACATGAACGCCCAGGCGGCCATGGTCCGCCCGGGCGTCTCGTTCATCGGCATCAACCTGGGCACGCTGCTCCGGCTCTTTCCCCTGCTCGAGATCCTCATCGCCCAGGCACACCAGCCGGACGAGCGGGTCGCCGACGCCGACACTCTCCGCCGCGTGCTGCGGCACCGCGCCCCGCCCGACGAGCAGTGGGAGTTCCTGCGCGAGGTGACCGGCCGCAGCTTTCTCGGCACGCAGGAGAACCTTGCAACGCTGGTGATGTTCCAGTGGGTGTTCGCCGCCGAGTTCACCTATGGGCACGAGATCAACCACGCGATGCTGGGGCACGCCGAGTACGCGGCCCGGGAGCTCCAGCTGGAGCGCCTGAGCGAGGGCGAGCACCCGGGCGGAGAGCCGGAAGAGGCGCAGTTCCGGCTGCTGGAGCTGCGTGCCGACTACGCCGGCGGGCGCATGCTCGGCTGCCGCATCCCCAACAAGCGCTTCCTCTTCTTTCCGCTCCCGTTCGAGGAGTTCACGGTGGTGGAGCGGATGGCCAACGCCGCCTTCGCCCTGACCGCCCTGATGACCGGCTTCAACATCAGCTGGGGGCTGGACCCCACGGGAAAGCTCTGGGACGTGCACGGGCACCCTCACCCCGACTTCCGCTTCCGCATGGCCTCCGACGGCGTGATGTCGGGCCTGCGCACCTTCCCCGACGGCGGGCACGCCGATACCTGGCTCCACACCGCGGTGCATCCGGGGAACGGCCACTGCAAGGCGGCCTTCCGCAGGATCCTCGGAAGCAGCGTGGAGATGGCGCTGCAGCCCGGGCCGGTGTTCTACCTCCCGCACGAAGGCCAGCTCGGTCCCCACCCACACCTGTTCAGCACCGACGCCGAGACCATGTATCTCAGACTGGCCCGGGCCGCGCTGGCGCTCGACCAGCAGACCCGCGTGACTGCCTTCCTGGAGTGAACGCCATGTCCGAACCGAAGCCCAGGGTTGTCCGCTTCACCTGCCCCGACTGCGGGCAGCCCGTGACGTACAGGCGCAAGACGGTGCTCGGGATGGCCGGGTACGACGACGAGCCCGGCGCGGTGAAGACCGTCTACCTCACCTGCGCCCTGAACCACACGCATCCGTACCAGGTCGATGAGTGACGGGAACCCGCCTCCCGCCGTTGCGGACGGACAGCAGCCCCGGCCGGCCATCGGCCACCAGTACTGGTTCGATTTCTCGCGCACCCTCGTCGATGGCGCGATCTCCCGCCGGGAGCTGGCCGCCGAGGCGCTGCAGAAGCTCGTGATCTGGATCTGGGGCGTGTACACGGCCGCGGCGTCGGTGGGCTTCGCGCTGTCGGGGAAGGAGCTCACGCTGCCGGCGACGGTGCTCATCGCGCTCCCCAGCGCGCTGCTGATCCTGGTCTACTGGGGGACGGTATGGGTCCAGATGCCGCGCCTGGTGGCCTTCGACCCGAGGGTGCCCGACGAGATCGAGCAGGCGCACCGGAAGATCGTGGAGGCGAAGGAGCGGCGCCTGATGCTGACGCTCCTGCTCTCCGTGGTCACCGCGGCCATGGTCTCGCTGGGGCTGGTGGTGGCGTCGGTCGGCAGAGCGCCGCGGTTCACCCCGCCTTCGTTCCGGGCGGAGCTGGCGCGGGAGGGCGCCAGGAGCCGGGTGGCGGTGACCGCCCACGTGGGACAGGCGCCGCGAGCCACCCTGCGAGTGACGCCGCTCGGCGTCGTGCCGGCGCGGCGCGCGCCCATGGTGGCCACGCTGATTCCCGACTCCGGCGGGCTGCTCCAGGCGAGCACGGCGCTCCCCACCGCGGTCGATTCCGCCCTGGTGGAGCTGGGCTGGGAAGCCGGCGACGGACTCCGCGTCCAGGTATCGCGCAAGGCCAGCGTTCCTCCACGGTGAGGCGCCCGCCGTCACGCTCTTCCCGTTGCGCGGGGCGAAGCCCCGAACCGGGCAGAGCTTGGCGCAACGCTTCGATTTCGTTAGATTTCGGGCACTTTCGCGCGCCCTGGCGCGCGCTCCCCCCGGTAGCTCAGCACGGATAGAGCAACGGTTTCCTAAACCGGAGGTCACAGGTTCAAGTCCTGTCCGGGGGACTCACGACGGAGCGGCCCCGCCTGCACGGATGCAGGGGGGGCCGCTTCATTGGCGTGTGGCGGGCGCCGTTTCACACGGGATGGCAGGGGCAGCTGTCGCCGGTGATCCCGGGGAACGCCTGGCAGCGGCAGGTGAGGTTGTAGGTGCAGACGTCTCCGTTGTGCGTCCCGATGCAGGTGGTGTCGCCGCAGGTGTAGCACGGGTCGGTGCCGAGGAAGCCCGTGGCGTACGCCTCCACCGTGCCCTTTTCGGGCGGGGCGAGAGCGGTGTCGAACGATTCGATCTCCAGATTCTGCACGTCGAGCTTCAGCTTGCGCATCGTGACCTCTCGTTGGCGGGGAGGGAGATACTGTTGCGCGCACAGCTCCGCGGTACGCTACCCTTATCCGACAGTCTACGATCAGAGATTGGCGGCGGCACGTCAAGCCGCTGTCGCGAAGTCACCCACGCTCGCGGGAAGCTTCGGACCGACAGAAGGGGAGGATGCGCGCGGCGTTCTCCCCCTCCTTCTCTCCATCTCCCGATCGCTGCCCGTGCGGGCCGTGAAGCTCGGCGGCGCGGGCGCGAGTCAGCAGGGGAACGTCTCCTCGGGCGGGGTGCAGATGTTCAGCGTCTCCGGCGGCGAGGCGCACTCGGGGCAGGTGTACACCGGCTCGCAGGTGGAGCCGTACTCGGGCCCCGTGTAGCAGTCGGACACCCAGTAGGTGGGGAGCTCGTTGCCGAGCACGGTCCCGGCTCGCGCCTTCTCCCGCGCGGTGGGGAACGACTCCACGCGCAGCTCTTCGGGGCGCAGGCGAAGCTTTCTCATGACATCCCTTCGGCGAAAGTGGGAGCCGGACCCGTGGAGCGCCCGGCCCGCGGTGTAAGCCCGGGGCTTGCTGGCGGAGGTCGGTGACGCGCCTCGGTATGGTGGAGAGTGTGCTTCAGAGATTGTGGTCGGGTTGTCTTCAAGTCAAGGAAATCGACGCAAAATGAGACGGAAGGCTAGGATCCAGTTTCCGAGGCATTACATTCGAGGTGGCGGCGCGCGCGATTGCCGTCATCTCTGCTACCCAGCAAGGGAGGTCTCCATGAAGAAGATCCGGCTGCAGGTGGACGAGCTGTGCGTGGAGTCGTTCACGGTCGCCACGGGGAACGGAGAGACAGGCACCGTGAAGGCATACGTGCCGAACAGCGGGCAGGACACCTGCGGCCACACCTGCGACGACGCGACCTGCGAGACGCTCGTCTGTCCCTGCCAGGTCACCCAGGACATGAGCAACTGCATCTGCCCGGTCAGCCGGCCCTGCTGACGCACGCGGTCGGCGGCCCGACACTCACGAGCGGCCCCGCCTGCACGGATGCAGGCGGGGCCGCTCCGTCTTGCAGCGTCTCTCCGTTCCCTCGGCGGCTCTGCGTGAGAACCGCCGTTCGCCGGCTACGCCGCCGACTTGTGCCGAGTATCCTGTCACGGAGCGAGGCTGGGCTTTCACACGAGGCTCCCGTCGGGCTGGCGGGTCGCGTTCGCCGAAGGGAGATCGATGACCGACGAGCCGCTTCGCATGACCTCCACCGTCAAGTGGCTCTTCAAACGGTGACTCCCAGCCTGCGCGCTGCTTCTTGAAACAGCATGCACCCAGAGACGCAGAGGAACCGGGGAGGACGCGGAGCCGCCCGCGTCCTCCCCGTTGCGTCTGCGTTCCCTGTGTGAGAACTGCCGTTCCGCCGGCTACGCCACGGGCTTCAGCCGCGCGACGACGTCGACCGTCTGCGCCCCGCACGCACCGTCCCTGACCTTCAGCCCGCTCTTCGACCAGAGCTGGTAGCCGGTCTGGCGCACGGTGACGGTGTAGGTGCCGGGGCGGTTCCCGCCCACGCCCATCACCGTGACGATCGGCGGCGCGACCACCGAGTCGGAGTAGGCGCCGTCGCGCGCGATCACGCTGGCGCCGGGGAGCACGTTGGCGCCGGAGATCGAGTCCTGCGCGGAGACGTGGAAGGCCGCCGGAACGATCGCGGGGCAGACCACGGGTTCGGAGAGCTCGCAGGCGGCGAGGGCGAGCAGGGGGAGCACGGCGAACAGCGCTTTCCTCATGTGGCGGTCCATTCTTCGCATGGGTTTACGGTGACGAGTTCCTTCGCCGACCACAACGCGCGTCCGCGCTCCGGAGTGACATCCCGGGCCGCGGCGCGCGCGGCGCCCGTGCCGGACACCCGAGCGCACCGCCAGACCCATCGCCCCGCGCCGCAGCTCCACGGACCCCGCCGCCCCGCCGCGGCCCCCCAGCCGCACCCCGTACCTGGTGCTGGCGGCGTCGCTCGCGCTCACCCTCGCCGCGTCGGCGGTGGTGCTCGCCCTGACCAGCGGCCGCGACCGCGCGCGCTTCGACAACGCCGTGGAGAGCACGCTCGACCAGGTGCGCGGCCGGCTGGAGACGCACGTGGCGCTGCTGGTGGGCACCGCCGCCCTCTTCGACGCCAGCGACTCGGTCACGCGCGCCGACTTCGGCCGCTACGTGCGCGCGCTGGACCTGCACCGCGCCTACCCGGGGGTGCTGGCGGTCGGCTTCGCCCGCGTCCTCCACCCCGGCGACGACTCCGCGGTGGTGGCCGGCGCGCGGCGCGAGGGGGTGGCGGACTTCCGCGTGTGGCCCGTCTCGCGCGACCCGGTGCGCACCACCGTCCTCTATGTGGAGCCGCCCTCTCCCGGCAACGCGGCGGCCGTGGGCTTCGACATGTCCACCGAGCCCGTGCGCCGCACCGCCATGCAGCGGGCCCGCGACACCGGCCTCCCCTCCATGAGCGGGCGCGTGATCCTCAAGCACGCCGTGGAGCCGGGCCGGCCCGGGTTCCTGATCTACGTTCCCGTCTACCGCCACGGGCTCCCGCTGGGCACGGTCGAGGAGCGGCGCCGG
The DNA here is from genome assembly GCA_045803205.1 of Longimicrobiaceae bacterium. Taxonomy (GTDB): domain Bacteria; phylum Gemmatimonadota; class Gemmatimonadetes; order Longimicrobiales; family Longimicrobiaceae; genus Longimicrobium. Next base: position 4,718 of record JBJMPM010000066.1, on the reverse strand, counting down.
GCGCTGCAGGGGTTCGTCTACGCTCCCTTCCGCGCCGGCGACCTGCTGCGGGGGGTGTTCGGGAGCGAGCGGGCGCCGCGGGTGGACTTCGAGATCTACGACGGGCGGCGCGCGTCGCGCGACCAGCTCCTCTACGACACCCACGCGGACCTCGGGCACCGGCCGCTCTACCGCCGCACCATGCGCTCCGAGCTCGGCGGGCGCACCCTCACGCTGGCGTTCGAGTCGCGCCGCGAGTTCGAGGCGGGGCTGCTGGGCACCTTCGTCCCCTGGATCGTGCTGCTGGGCCTGGGGGTGAGCGCCGCGCTCTTCCTGATCGCCCGCGCGCAGGCCCGCGCGCGCGCCGACGCGGAGCTGCGCGCCGACGCGCTGCGGGTGGCGCTGGCCGAGCGCGAGCGGCTGGTGCAGATCGTGGAGAGCAGCAGCGACCTGGTGGGCTTCGCCAGCCCCGACGGCGCGCTCCTCTACCTGAACGACGCGGGGCGGCGGATGGTGGGGCTGGAGCGCGAGCGGATGGGCGGCACCCGCACCCTGGCCGAGCTCTTCACCCCCGACCAGGCGGGGCGCTTCGCCGCCGAGGCGCTCCCCGCGGTGGCCGCCTCGGGGCGCTGGCGGGGCGAGACGCGGCTCAGGAACCTGGTGACCGGCGACACGGTGCCGGTGCAGTGCAACCTCTTCCGCATCCCCGACCCGCAGACGGGCGAGACCATCGGGCTGGGCACCGTCACCCGCGACGTGACCGCCGAGCAGCGGGCGCAGGCGGCCGTCGAGGAGGCGCGCCGCGCCGCCGAGGCCAGCGCCGCGCAGTCGCGCGAGCTGGCGGCGCGGCTGCGCACGCAGGCGATGGAGCTGGAGCGGCAGGTGGACCAGGCGCGCGCGCTGAACGACGAGCTGCAGCGCGCCAACCGCGCCAAGGCCACCTTCCTGGCCACCATGAGCCACGAGCTGCGCACGCCGCTGAACGCGGTGATCGGCTACGCCGACCTCCTCCTGGCCGGTCTCCCCGAGCCGCTCCCGGAGGGGCTGCGCAGCCACGTGGACCGCATCGGCCTGGCGTCGCGCCACCTCCTCTCGGTGATCGAGGAGATCCTGGGCTACGCGCGCATCGAGGCGGGGCGCGAGAGCGTGGACCTGGAGGCGGTGGACCTGGGCGAGGTGGTGCGCGAGGTGGTGGCGATCGTGGAGCCGCTGGCGGCCGAGAAGCGGCTGCGCTTCACCGCGCCCCGGCGGGTGGAGCCGCCCACGCTGGTGACCGACGCGCGCAAGCTGCGGCAGATCCTGGTGAACCTGCTGGGGAACGCGGTGAAGTTCACCGAGCGCGGGGCGATCGAGTTCGCGGCCGAGCGCCGCGGCGAGTGGGTGGAGCTGCGGGTGAGCGACACGGGGATCGGGATCGAGCCGGCGGACATGGAGCGGATCTTCGAGCCCTTCCGCCAGGTGGACGAGGCCAACACGCGCGTCGCGGGCGGCACCGGGCTCGGCCTCTCCGTCGCCCGCAACCTCGCCCGCCTGCTCGGCGGCGACATCATCGTCCGCAGCCGCCCGGGCGAGGGGAGCACCTTCGTGCTCCGCCTCCCCGTCGAGCGGCACCTCGCCGGCGCGGCAGGGGTGCGCGGGGGAACCCCGGAGGCGGCGCGCGGCTGACGATTTTCGTCCGCGGGAGAGATTCGTCTCACGCAGAGGCGCAGAGGCACGGAGAGAACCACTCGCGTCGCGGGGAGCGACGCGGCTCATGGTTGACGCCATCCCCCGGCGTCGGCATCTTCGAGCGTACACTTCGTCCTGCTCGTCCCCCTTCCGCGCCACCCGCATGGCCACGCTGCGCCGCGTCTTCTCGCGTCTCCAGGTGCTGCGGGAGCTCGCCGCCTTCCTGCGCGCGCGGCGGCTCTGGTGGCTGCTGCCGATGCTGCTGGTGCTGGTGGTGATGGCCGTGCTCCTCCTGCTGGCGCAGGGCTCCGCCGTCGCGCCGCTCCTCTACCCCCTGATCTGACGCTCCCGTGACCCTGGGCCGGCTCGGGCTGGCGATGGCGGCGCTCGCGGGGTACTCCGCGGGGGCAGCCGTCGCCGCGCGCGGCCGATCCATCCCCCGTCTCCTCGACCTCGTCCTCGCCTTCGGATGCGCCGTCTCCGCGGCCGTGCTCGCGCCGCGGCTGGGGTGGGGCGGGGGATTCGCCGCGGCGGTCGGGGGGGCGATGGCGCTCGGCGCGGCGGCCGCCCTGGCGCGTCCCCCATCGACCGTATGGCCGACGGACGCGGAGGACGAGCCGCGCTCCGCCTGGAAGCGCTTCGCGCGGCGGATGGGGAACTTCCAGGCGCGGCTGATTCTCGGCGCCGCCTACTTCCTGCTGGTCACGCCGTTCGCGCTCATTGAGCGCTTCAGGGCGGATCCGTTCGCGGCGCCGCCGGAGGGCGCCTCCCGCTGGCGCGCGCGGGCGCCGGTGCCGGGGACGCTGGGCTACGCGCGGCGCCAGTCCTGATGCTGGTGCTCGGGATCTCATGCCACTACCACGACGCCGCGGCGGCGCTGCTGCGCGACGGCGAGGTGGTGGCCGCGGCCGAGGAGGAGCGCTTCTCCCGCCGCAAGCACGACGCGCGCTTCCCGCGGCAGGCGATCGACTTCTGCCTCCGCCGCGCCGGCGCGGCCGCGGCGGACGTGGACTACGCGGTGTTCTACGAGAAGCCGCTGGTGAAGTTCGAGCGCATCCTGCTCACGGCGCTGCGCACCTTCCCCCGCTCCTGGCGCTCCTTCGGCGAGCTCACGCTGGGGTGGATGGGCGAGAAGCTCTGGATCCGCGAGACCATCCAGGAAGAGCTCGGCATCCCCGCCGGCCGCGTGCTCTTCGTGGACCACCACCTCTCGCACGCGGCCAGCGCCTTCTTCTGCTCCCCGTTCGACCGCGCCGCCGTGCTCACCGTCGACGGGGTGGGGGAGTGGACCACCACCGCGCTCGGCACCGCGTCGTCCGACGGGACGGGGAGCGAGATCCGGCTGGAGCGCGAGGCGCGCTTCCCGCACTCGCTGGGGCTCCTCTACTCCGCCTTCACCGCCTTCCTGGGCTTCGAGGTGAACGAGGGGGAGTACAAGGTGATGGGGATGGCCGCCTTCGGCGCGCCGCGCTTCGAGGACCGGGTGCGGAAGGTGGTGCGGGTGGAGGAGGACGGCAGCTTCGCGCTGGACCTGCGCTACTTCGCCTTCCCCTACTCCGACGAGCGCGCGTACAGCCGCGCCTTCGCTTCGCTCTTCGGCCCGCCGCGCGACCCGCACGAGCCTTTCGACGTGGCCGGCGCGGGGCCCGTCGGCGAGCGCAGCCGCCACTACGCCGACGTGGCCGCCAGCGTGCAGCGCGTGGTGGAAGACGCGCTGCTGCGCGCCGCGCGCGAGCTGCGGCGGAGTACCGGGCTCACGCGGCTCTGCATGGCGGGCGGCGTGGCGCTGAACGGCGTCGCCAACGGCCGCATCGCCCGCGAGAGCGGCTTCGACGAGGTGTGGATCCAGCCCGCCGCCGGCGACGCGGGCGGGGCGCTGGGGGCCGCGCTCTACGCCTGGCACGTCGTGCTGGGCAACCCGCGGAAGCACGTGATGGAGCACGCCTACCTCGGCGCGGACTACACGGATGGCGAGGCGGTGGATGCGGTGCGCGCCGCCGGCCTCCGCGCGGAGGTGGTGGACGACGAGGAGGCGCTCCTCTCCCGCGCGGCCGACGCGCTCCTCGCGGGCGAGGTGGTGGGGTGGGCGCAGGGGAGGTTCGAGTGGGGGCCGCGCGCGCTCGGCAACCGCAGCATCCTGGCCGACCCGCGCAGCGCGGAGATGAAGGCGGTGGTGAACGAGCGCATCAAGTTCCGCGAGCCCTTCCGCCCCTTCGCCCCCGCGGTGCTGGAGGAGCGCGCCGCGGAGCTCTTCGACCTGCGCGAGCCGGAGCGGCAGCACCCCGCCCGCTTCATGCTGATGGTGGTCCCCTGGCGCGAGGGCGCGGCGGAGAGGGCCCCCGCCGTCGACCACCTGGGCACCGCGCGGCTGCAGACCGTCCGCCGCGAGTGGAATCCTCGCTACCGGGCGCTGATCGAGCGCTTCGACGCGGCTACGGGGGTGCCGGTGCTGCTCAACACCAGCTTCAACCTGCGCGGCGAGCCGATGGCGGCCTCGCCCGCGGACGCGGTCTCCACCTTCACGCGCAGCGGGCTCGACCTGCTGGTGTTCGGCAACGTCCTCGCGCGCAAGGCCTCGTCCTGAATCTGGAACTCGGAGTCGGCAAACCTCGCCGACTCACGTGCTGACGCGGACTCGGAGCCTTTTGAGAAACGCCACGGAATTCTGAAGACGTCATCCTGAGGCCGGTCACGCCTCACTGGTCGCACGCAGGACACCGTGCAGGCCGAAGGATCTATAACCGCGGCAGCACGTGAGCCGGTGAGATGTACAAGCTGAGGCCGCGACGGCTCCAGTGAAAGTCTCGGCGTGGCCGGCCTCAGAGGGTGTTGCTGAACGCACACGTTCCGCGGCACCACAGGTGTCATCCTGAGGCCCGGCCACACGGGTCCTGGCGTCAGCGCTGCAGACGGCAGGGCCGTGAGGATCTGGCCGAGGAATGCGCAGGAGACCGCCGCGGAAGCCCGCACGATCGCCGCGTCCACGCCGGCACTCGTCGATGCCCGGCTTTTCCTGCGTGGCATCGACGAGTGAACGCGAGGCCGTGGCTTCCGCGCGAGCTTCCGCAGCC
>JBJMPM010000010.1:0-6207 GCA_045803205.1 Longimicrobiaceae bacterium | reverse complement strand
CTCTCACAGAGGCCACAGAGATCACGGAGGGCTCGATCAGTCCTCCGTGACCTCTGTGGCCTCTGTGAGAGCTATGCGGTTGCCGTTACTCCCGCTTCCACCTTCTCGGCGATCCGGTCGGCGGCGGCCCGCAGCGCCTCGGCCGAGGGGGCGTGCGGATCGGCGATCAGGATGGGGACGCCCGCGTCGCCCCCCTCGCGCACCCCCACCTCCAGCGGCACCTCGCCCAGCAGCTCCACCCCCGTCTGCATCGCCAGGCGCTGCCCCCCCGCGCGGCCGAAGATCTCGTAGCGCTCGCCGCAGCAGGGGCAGACGAAGCCGGCCATGTTCTCCACGATCCCCAGCACCGGCGTCTTCACCCGCTCGAACATCTTGATCCCGCGCAGCACGTCGCCGGTGGCCACGTCCTGGGGCGTGGTGACCATCACCACCCCGTCCAGGCGGATGGTCTGCACCAGCGAGAGCTGCGCGTCGCCGGTGCCGGGGGGCATGTCGATCACCAGCCAGTCCAGCTCGCCCCACTCCACCTGCTCCAGGAACTGCTTGAGGATGCCGGAGATCATCGGGCCGCGCATGATGGCGGCCTGGTCGGGGTCCAGCAGGAAACCCAGGCTCATCAGCCGCACCCCGTGCGCCTCCAGCGGCTCGATCTTCTCCGCCCCGCGGTCGCCCACGACGGAGGGGCGCCGCCGCTCGCCGAACATGGTGGGGATGTTGGGGCCGTAGATGTCGGCGTCGAGCACGCCCACGCGCCGGCCGGCCTGCGCCAGCGCGACCGCCAGGTTCACCGCCACCGTGCTCTTCCCCACCCCGCCCTTCCCGGAGCTCACGGCGACGACGTGGCGGACGCCGGGGAGGAGCTTGGGGTCTGGCGTGGGCGCGGGGACGCTGCCGGGGCGGAGGCCGGACTGTGCCTTCGTCCGCGGATGGCCGGTGGTGGGAAGGGTGATGTCGATCTTCACCTTCTGCACGCCCTCCACCTTCTCGGCGGCGGCGCGGGCCCAGCGCACCATGGTGCCGGGGTCGTCGGCCTGCAGGGCGAAGCGGAAGCGGACGGTGCCGTCTTCCAGCACGTCCAGCTCGCGCACGCGGCCGGACGAGACCACGTCTTCCCCGCTCTCGGGGTGTTTCACCTGCGTGAGGGCCGCCGCCACCCGGCGCAGCACCTGGTCACGCTCTTCGCTGTTCATCTATTCGGGTCGTGCGGAGTTTTCCGTGTGATTTGGCATGGGAAGGATACAAGAAAGCCGGCGCCCATGCGAGGCGCCGGCGGATCGAGCTGCGGCAGGGCGAAGGAATTCGCTGCAACGACCACACGAAGTCCGTCTTCGCGGACTGCCGGCTGCCGGGGGGGTGAGATCTCGGGGCGCGCGACGGGCTTCGCGTCAGGCTTCGTTCACGTCCTCGAACGCGGTGCGCCTCCGGGGGATGCGCCGGCGCTCGACCCTGTCGCGATAGGAGCCGTCCGGTTGCAGGTGGCCCACGGTCTTCAGGCGCACGCCGGTGAGATAGTTCTCGCTCTTCTTACTGGTGTCGTACATCCCCGACGGCCGGTGGAAGGAACCCAGGTCCCGGCCGATCAGGACGAACCGTCCGCTCGGTCCGTGCAGCCGCAAGCGGTGGGTGAGGTCCCACACGTCCGCCATCCCATAGTGCTGGTTCACGACCAGCACGCCGCGCCGGATGGCGAGCTGCAGCGACCACTGCGGCATGTCGAGGAGCAGCAGCCGCGGAGCGACGCCGGCGCGGCGCCACCCTCCGCGGCTCTCCGCGAGCAGGATCACCAGCGCGTGCGTGTACGGGCCAGGGGCGAGGATGTTGCGAGCGGAGCGGGAGGCGGCGTCGCGCGGCACCAGGTGCAGCACGCGGTCGGCGCGGCCGTCGCCGTTCAGGTCGCCCGCCACCTGCGCGGCGATCGTCCACCCCGCCGGCGCGAACGCCTCGGGACGCGCGCCGCGCATCGGCACGGCGGACGGACGGAGGGGTGCCGCCGGCGCCTGCGCACGCGCAATGCGCGGCGCGGCGAGACAGGCGAGCGGCAGCAGGAGCGCGAGGGCGCGGCGGAGGGCGGGGTTCAGCGACATGGGCGGTGATGGAGGGATGGTGTCACACGGAGGCGCAGAGAAAGGACGGCGTCAGTCACATCCCCGCGGGCGGCTGCCAGAGCTCGAAGCGGTTCCCCTCCGGGTCCATCGCCCAGCCGAACTTGCCGAATTCCGAATCCTCCACCTTGTCGTCGACCTGCACGCCCGCCTCGCGGAGCTGCGCCCGCATCGCGTCGAGGTCGGCGACGCGGTAGTTGATCATGAACGGCGCGGTGGAGGGCTCGAAGTACGTCGTGTCGGCCTTGAACGGAGACCAGACGGTGGAGCCGGAGGGCGCGTCGGCCGCGCCCTCGCCCCAGCGGAAGGCCGCGCCTCCCCAATCCTGCACGTCGATCCCCAGGTGGCGCGCGTACCACTCTCCCAGCGCCTTCGGATCCTTCGCCTTGAAGAAGATCCCGCCGATCCCCGTCACTCGCTCCATGCGGCACTCTCCCCGGTGAGATGGAAGCGAACCATACGACGAGACGCGGAGAGGGTCCTGCGACTCTCTCCGCGTCTCTGCGTCTCTGCGTGAGACGAAAATCAGTTGTTCAGACCGCCTGCACCTCGAGCACCTCGGGAACGGCGGAGCGGATGCGGCGCTCGATCCCCTGCTTGACCGTCATCGTGCTGATGGGGCAGGCGCTGCACGCGCCCACCAGCCGGAGCTGCAGCACGCCGTCGTCGAACCCCACCAGCTCCACGTCGCCGCCATCCTCCCGGAGCGCCGGGCGGATCACGTCGAGCGTGTCCTCGATCTTCTCGAAAAGACTATCCATTCGCCGCTCGCGGAGGTGGAAGCGCCTGTCCGGCCGGAATTTACCTTCACACGCGACTCGGGTCAACAGGTCAGCAGGTACACGTGGCGTAGCAAGAGATCTGGCACGACTCGTAGTACACCGTCTGGTACGGGTCACCGCAATTGTCAGGGTACGACGGCACTTCGCAGTAGCACTGGGTGTCGAAGCAACTCGCGTAATAACACGTGTAGCGACATGAGACCTCGGACTCGCACAGCTTGTTCGAGATCCAGTGTCCGTGCACGGTCCCTTGCTCCCGTTCGGTCTCGTTCGTCTCGAACGACTCGACGGCCAGAGTGTCCAGCTCGAGCTTGATCTTCTTCATGGCGGGCTCTCCGTCTGCGGATGGGTGCCGGGCTGTCCGGCGGGGATGCGAAGGCGGCGCGGAGATACCACCTGCATGCGCCGCAACAATGTATTATATTTAGTCCGATAAAGTAAGTGCCATTGGACCGCTTTTGTGTATCCAGCGGAACCCGAGCCTCGGGCACGCGTTTGTCCGCCCCGTCCGAGCGTTGCCGGCTCCAGGCGGAGGGCGCCGCCGGTGGCGGGGGGTTGCGCGCCTCGGTACTTTGGGGCGCTTCCCAACTGCCGACTCCAGGAGAGGATGATGAATAGCATTCCGCAGGTGCCGCTGCCGCGCAATGAGCCCGTGCTGGGCTACGCGCCCGGCAGCCCCGAGCGCGCCCAGCTCAAGGCGGCGCTGGGGGTGATGTCGTCGGAGGAGATCGAGATCCCGCTGATCATCGGCGGGCGCGAGGTGCGCACCGGCGACACCGACACGCAGGTGATGCCGCACGACCACGGGCACGTGCTCGCCCGCTACCACAAGGCGGGCGAGGCCGAGGTGCGCCAGGCCGTGAAGGCCGCGCTCGAGGCGCAGCGCGAGTGGGCGGCCTGGCCGTGGGAAGACCGGCTGGCCGTCTTCCTCCGCGCCGCCGACCTGCTGGCGGGGTCGTGGCGGCCGGTGCTGAACGCCGCCACCATGCTCGGCCAGAGCAAGACCGCGCACCAGGCCGAGATCGACGCGGCCTGCGAGCTGATCGACTTCTACCGCTTCAACGCGGCGTTCGCGCAGAAGCTCTACTCCGAGCAGCCGCTGAGCGGCCCGGGGATGTGGAACCGGCTGGACCACCGGCCGCTGGAGGGCTTCGTCTACGCCGTCACCCCCTTCAACTTCACCTCCATCGCCGGCAACCTCCCCACGGCGCCGGCGATGATGGGGAACGTGGCGGTGTGGAAGCCCGCCGCGAGCACCGTCTACAGCGGCTGGTACATCATGCGGCTGCTGATGGAGGCGGGGCTCCCGCCGGGGGTGATCAACTTCGTTCCCGGCGACCCCGTCGCCACCTCGGGGGTGCTGCTGAACGACCCGCACCTGGCCGGCGTGCACTTCACCGGCTCCACCGCGGTCTTCCAGAACATCTGGAAGACGGTGGGCGACAACATCGGCATCTACAAGAGCTATCCGCGGCTGGTGGGCGAGACGGGGGGCAAGGACTTCATCGTGGGGCACGCCAGCGCCGACCCGCGGGCGCTCGCCACCGCCATCGTGCGCGGCGGCTACGAGTTCCAGGGGCAGAAGTGCAGCGCGGCGAGCCGCATCTACGTCCCCGAGTCCATCTGGCCAGAGGTGCGGGAGCACACGCTGGGGATGATGGGGCAGATCCGCATGGGCGACCCCACCGACTTCCGCAACTTCATGGGCGCGGTGATCGACCGGAAGGCGTTCGACAAGATCAGCGGCTACATCAAGCACGCGAAGGAGGCCGAGAACGTCGAGGTCATCGCCGGCGGCGGCTTCGACGACGGCAAGGGGTACTTCATCGAGCCCACGCTGGTGCAGGTGACCGACAGCGCCTACCGGCTGATGTGCGAGGAGGTGTTCGGCCCCGTCGTCTCGCTCTACGTCTACCCCGACCGGGAGTGGAAGCAGACGCTGGAGATCGTCGACCGCACCACGCCCTACGCGCTCACCGGCGCGGTGTTCGCCAACGACCGCGCGGCGCTGGTGGAGGCCGACCGGGCGCTGCGCTTCGCGGCGGGGAACTACTACATCAACGACAAGCCCACCGGCGCGGTGGTCGGCCAGCAGCCCTTCGGCGGCGGGCGGGCCAGCGGCACGAACGACAAGGCCGGGTCGATCCTGAACCTGATGCGCTGGATCAGCCCGCGCGCCATCAAGGAGACCTTCGAGCCCGCGCGAGACTTCCCGTACCCGTTCATGGCCGAGGAGTAGACGATCACGAACCGCCCGAACGAATGCGCGCCCCCAGTCTGCAACTGCGGCCGGGGGCGCTCTGCGCGGGGCGTGCGTCGGTCGACGGGCTCGGGAATCGACGACGGGGTTGGGAATCGACGACGGGTTGGAAACGTCGACGGGTTAGAAACCCGCCGCTGGAAAAGCACGAAGTCCGCCTTCGCGGACTGCGCCCTCGGTTGATGTGCGAAATGCCATTCTCCGCGCGGCGGCGGCGTACCGGCGGACGGGAATCTCCGCGTGCGATGGCCCACCCCCCCGCACCAGGGCCGCGGAATAGTCCGCGAAAGCGGACTTCGTGCCGTTTCAGCGGCGGGTTTCCAACCCGTCGAACGGCCGACGCGTCCCGGTTTCCAATCCGTCGGATGGCCATCCCGTCGGACGGTTCGTTCGCCCCTGCCCCGGGCGTGACAAAGCCCTTCCGCGGCGCCATTCTTGCCCTCGGCACGCGCGAAATCCCGGTGACCCATCCACCGAAACCCCACCATGCCCGAGCAATACGTCTACTTCTTCGGTGCCGGCCAGACCGAGGGCGACGGGAGGATGAAGGACCTGCTGGGCGGCAAGGGCGCCGGCCTGGCCGAGATGGCGCGCATCGGCGTCCCCGTCCCCCCCGGCTTCACCATCACCACCGAGGTCTGCCGCCTCTACCTCCGGGGCTCCGCCGAGCCGCCGGGGCTCCGCGACGCCGTCGCCGAGGCGCTGGCGCGGCTGGAGGGGGTCACGGAGAAGACCTTCGGGGGCGGCGAGCAGCCGCTGCTCGTCTCGGTGCGCTCCGGGGCGAAGTTCAGCATGCCGGGGATGATGGACACCATCCTCAACCTCGGCCTGAACGACGACACCGTCGCCTCCCTGGCGAAGGCGACGGAGAACGAGCGCTTCGCCTGGGACAGCTACCGGCGCTTCGTGCAGATGTACGGCGGCGTGGTGCTCGGCGTCCCCGCGGCCGACTTCGAGCGGCTGATCGACGCGCGCAAGGAGGAGCGCGGGGTGCGGCACGATACGGAGCTCGGCGCAGACGACCTGCGCGAGCTCACCGGGCAGTTCAAGGCGCTGGTGGAGG
>JBJMPM010000398.1:0-3015 GCA_045803205.1 Longimicrobiaceae bacterium | reverse complement strand
AAAGTGTTCGCCGTCTACGACAATGCCGAAGGGGCAGCCATCGGGGTCAACGTCATGCTGTTCGTCAGGCCGGACCGCCTGCGCGGGGTAGACCTCCACTTTGCGCCCGCCGACCTGGCGCTGGAGGAGCTCGAGGGTGCGTTGTTGAGCGATCCGCGGCTGTCCACGAGGACGGACCGGCGGGGCAGTGATCCCGATCCCGATCTCGCGGAGCTGGCGCTGCCGGTTCCCCGTCGCCGTTACGTCCAGGCTGGCGGGCGGGAGTTCCGCTGTGTTCTCCCGGGCGCGCCGTTCGCCTGGACCGAGCGCACCACCGTCACGTACGCCTCCCAGGACGAGCTGCTGGAATGGTGCAAGAGCGAGTGCGCCTTTCCCGACGAGGTGCTTGCGGCAATGCGCGAGTATCTGCGCGGCCGCGGCCGTGGCGTGCAGAGCTTCGTCTCGCTCCCGCTGGCTGCACCGGAGCATGAGGAGCCGCTCGGTGTTCTGAACGTGCATTCCGACCGTTCGGGACTGCTGGAGGCCCGCCCGCCCGACGAAAAGCTCCACGCGCTGCTGAAACCGTTGCTGTCGCTCGTCGTAGATATGCTGGAGCTGCTCTCCGCGGCCGAGCACGAGCACCAGGAGGCTGCGAGCCCGGCGGAGGGTGGCCCGGGAGTTGACGTTACGTGAGCGAGCACGCAGATTGGAGCCAACCCCGAGCTGGAGCGTGAGATGACGCGGAGCCCCGTTTTCAACGCCGTCCCTCCCAAGAAGCGCGACCGCCGTCCGCTCTCGGACCGGGTGAGCGAACGGGTTCGGCAGATCGACGACGCTGCGAGCCAGCGCGTGGAGACGTACGCGTCGAAGGAGAACGGGGCCATCGTATTCCGGACGCGCCGGGTGGCGTAACACGGGAAGCGCGCACGACAACACGGCCCCCGGGCAGCGATCGGCTGCCCGGGGGCCGTGCGTCGCTCTGCAGACGTTCAGTACGGCGCGGCGTCGTAGTTGTCGATCTGCGCGCGCTGGAGCTTCCCGGAGTAGTCCAGGTAGCAGACCTTCGTCTCCGAGTAGAACTCGTAGACCTCCCAGCCGCCCTCGCGGTGGCCGTTGCCGGTCTGCTTCACCCCGCCGAAGGGGAGGTGCGCCTCGGCGCCGATGGTGGGCGCGTTCACGTAGGTGATCCCGTTGTCCAGCTCCTGGAAGGCGCGGAACGACAGGTTCACGTCGCGGGTGTAGACCGAGCTGCTGAGCCCGTACTTCACCTCGTTGTTGATGCGGAACGCCTCGTCCGCGTCGCCGAAGCGGATCACCGAGAGCACCGGCCCGAAGATCTCCTCCGTGGCCAGCCGCGACCCCGGCCTGATGCCGGTGAAGATGGTCGGCTGGAAGAAGAAGCCGTCGTCCAGACCGTCGCCGCCGGCGCGCTCGCCGCCCGTCTCCAGCGTCCCCTCCTGCTTCCCGATCTCCACGTACTTCTCCACCTTGGCCAGCGAATCGGCGTTGATCAGCGGCCCCACGTCCACGCCGTCGTCGTTGCCGTAGCCGAGCTTGAGCCCCTTCGCGCGCTCCACCAGCCGCTCCACGAAGGCGTCGTGCACGGCCTCGTGCAGCAGGAGCCGGCTGGTGGCGGTGCAGCGCTGCCCGGTGGTGCCGAAGGCGCCCCAGAGCACGCCGTCGAGCGCCAGCTCCAGGTCCGCGTCGTCCATCACGATCTGCGCGTTCTTCCCCCCCATCTCCAGCGAGAGCCGCTTGTGCATCTCGCCGCACACCCGGCCGATGATCTTCCCCGTCTCGGTCGAGCCGGTGAAGGAGATCACCGGGATGTCCGGGTGGGAGACGATGTGCGCCCCCACCTCGTCGCCGAAGCCGTGCACCAGGTTCACCACCCCCTTCGGGATCCCCGCCTCCTCCAGGATCTCCACCAGCAGGGTGACGGTGTGCGGCACGTCCTCGCCCGGCTTGATCACCACCGTGTTCCCGCACACCAGGGCGGGGAACATCTTCCAGGTGGGGATGGCGAGCGGGAAGTTGAAGGGGGTGATGAGCCCCGCCACGCCGATGGGCCGGCGGTAGCTCATCGCCCACTTGTTCTTGAGCTCGCTGGGCACCGTGTGGCCGAAGAGCTGGCGCCCCATGGTGGCCGCGTAGTAGGCGGTGTCGATCCCCTCCTGCACGTCGCCCTTGGTCTCGGCCCACACCTTCCCCATCTCGCGGGTGGCGGCGCGGGCGATCTCGTCCTTGCGCGCCACCAGCAGGTCGCCCACGGTCTTGAGCATGGAGCCGCGCTCGGGCGCGGGAGTGCTCGCCCAGCCCGCGGCGGCGCGCTTGGCGGCCGCGGCGGCGCGGTCCACGTCTTCCTTGCCGGAGCGCGGCCACATGCCGATCAGGTCGCTCTGCCGCGCCGGGTTGCGGTTCTCGAAGTATGCGCCGGTAGACGGCTCCACCCACTCGCCGCCGATGAAGTTCTTGAACGTGTCCGCCATCGCTCCGTGCGTGTTCAGGGTGCAGGATTGGGTCTGGAAAGGCGGGGAATCTACAAGGGCGGGGAAGGGGGCGCCAACTGCATCTCACGCAGAGACGCAGAGGCACAAAGAGAGAATCGGCGTCTCTCCCTCTGTGCCTCCGTGCGGGAGCCAGCGGATCACCTGGAACCCGGCGGAGCCCGGAGCCTCCGGCGCACCTCCTCCCGCCAGTTGAGCACCACCACGATCTCCCGCATATGCTCGCTCGCGCTCCGCAACGCCACGAATCCCCTCCCGTCCGGCCGCACGTCGAACCCGTCGTTTCCAACCTCCGCTGCGGACGTGGCACCGGGGAATGCCGCGCCCCGTGCGCTCACCCCGAGCGAGGGCGCGAATGTCAGCGACGCCATCAGCAGAGGTCTGGTCGGCCCCCTGGGTAGCACGTAGTAGATGCGTCGTCCGTCCGGCGACCATGCCGGCTGGCCTCCTCCGCCCGACGAGACCTGCACGCGCCCGCCCGGGCCCGGGAACGGCCGCACGTACACCTCCGGTATGCCGGTCTCGTTGG
>JBJMPM010000346.1:0-4678 GCA_045803205.1 Longimicrobiaceae bacterium | reverse complement strand
TGGGCGACCTGTTCGAGCGGCCCCGGCTCTCGCAGCTGGCCGAGCACGTCGTGGCCGCCCAGCTGGCCCAGTTCGACCCGGTCCAGATCGCACGCCTGACGGAGCGGGTCCATGCGTCCGCCGGAGAGGTTCCCATGGCCGCCACGGCCGTCTCCAGCCCGCGCGCGAGCTCCGCCAGCACCGGCCGCTCGAACAGGTCGCCCAGCGAGGCGTCCACGCCCAGCGCCTGCCGGGCGCGCGAGACCACGCGCACCGCCAGCAGCGAGTGCCCGCCCAGCGCGAAGAAGTGGTCGCCGCGACCCACCCGCTCCACCCCCAGCAGCTCCGACCAGATCCCGGCCAGCACGTTCTCGACCTCCCCCACGGGCGCCTCGTAGGCGCGCGCGGCGAAGGCGTCCGCGTCGGGAGCGGGGAGCGCCCGGCGGTCCAGCTTGCCGTTGGGAGTCAGCGGAAGCGTCTCCAGCCGCACGAACGCCGCGGGAACCATGTACTCCGGCAGCTGCTGGGACAGGTGCGTCCGCAGCGCCTCGCTCTCCAGCGCCTCGCCCACGAAGTACGCCACCAGCCGCTTCCCGCCGGCCCCGTCGTCCAGCGCGAGCACCACCGCCTCGCGCACGCCCGGGTGCGAGGCCAGCCGCGCCTCGATCTCGCCGGGCTCCACGCGGAAGCCGCGCACCTTCACCTGGAAGTCGGTGCGCCCCAGGTACTCCAGCGTGCCGTCGGGGAGCCACCGGCACAGGTCGCCGGTGCGGTACAGCCGCGCCCCCGGCTCGCCGAAGGGATCGGGGACGAACCGCTCCGCCGTCAGCCGCGGCCGCCCCAGGTACCCACGCGCCACCGCCACCCCGCCGATGAACAGCTCGCCGGCCACCCCCACCGGCACCGGCTCGCCGGCACGGTCCAGGACGTAGACCGCCGCGTTGTGGATCGCCCGGCCGATGGAGACGCGCTCCGCCTCGGGGTCGCACGCCCACTCGGTCACCTCGCCGGATTCCGTCGGCCCGTACTGGTTGAAGAGGCCGACGCCGGGAAGCCGCTCGTGGAACTGCCGCACCAGCGCCGCGGAGACCGCCTCGCCGCTCACCGGGACACGCAGGAGCCCGGAGCACGCGGCCGCGTCCGGGTGCTCCAGGAAGAGCGGGAGCATCGAGGGGACGAAGTGCGCCGTGGTGATCCCCTCGCGCCGGATGGTCGCGGCCAGGTACGCCGGGTCGCGATGGCCGTCGGGGCGCGCCATCACCAGGCGGGCACCCACCATCAGCGGCCAGAAGAACTCCCAGAACGAGACGTCGAAGGAGAACGGCGTCTTCTGCAGGAGAGCCTCGTCCGGCTGCATCCCGTACCGGTCCTGCATCCACGCCAGCCGGTTCACCAGGCTCCCGTGCTCCAGCATCACCCCCTTGGGACGCCCGGTGGAGCCCGAGGTGAAGAGCACGTGCGCCAGGTTCGCCGCCCCCACCCCGCCCCGGCCCGGATTCGTCGCCGGATGGACTGCCCGCGCCTCGTCGGCGGTGAGGTCGAGCACCGGGATGGGGGAGCCCGCCGACAGCGCGGCGGCGGTGGCGGCCTGCGGCGGGTGCGTCAGGAGGGCCGCGGGGGCACTGTCCTCGAGCATGTGGCGGAGCCGCTCCACCGGGTAGCTGGCGTCGAGCGGAACGTAGGCGCCGCCGGCCTTGAGGATGCCCAGCAGCCCCACCACCATCTCCACGCTGCGCTCCACGCAGATCCCCACCCGCGCGTCGGGGCCCACGCCCAGCGCGCCGAGGTGGTGCGCCAGCCGGTTCGCCCGCGCGTTCAGCTCCGCGTACGTCACCCGCTCGCCTTCGAACACCACCGCCACCGCGCCGGGCGTCCGCTCCACCTGGGCCTCGAAGAGCTCGTGGACGCACGCGCCCGCGGGAAACGCGGCGTCGGTGGCGTTCCATTCCTCCACCACCCGGCGCCGCTCGGCCGCGGAGAGCAGCTCCAGCCGGTCCACGGGCGTCGAGTCGTCGGCGACCATCGCCTGAAGCACCCGGTGGAGGTAGCCCACGTACCGCTCCACCGTCACCCGGTCGAAGAGCGCGGTGGCGTAGTTCGCTTCGCCCGTGATCCGCCCGCCGCTCGGCGCCAGGCTCAGCATCAGGTCGAACGCGGCCGCCTCCTCCTCCACCCCGTCGAGCGGCGCCGCGGCGATGCCCGGCAGCTCCAGCTCGCCGCCGGTCATCTCCTGCCACGCCAGCGCCGCCTGGAAGAGGGGCGTGTACGACAGGCTGCGCGCCGGCCGCACCCGCTCCACCACCTGCTCGAAGGGAAAGTCCTGGTTCTGCTGCGCCTCGAGCGCCCGCTCGCGTACGCGCCGCAGCAGCTCCGCCACCGTGGGCGCGCCCGACAGCTCCACCCGCAGCGCCAGCGTATTGACGAAGAACCCGATCAGCCCCTCGATCTCCCGCCGCGTCCGGTTGGCGATGGGCGTGCCCACCACCACGTCGTTCTGGCCGGACAGCCGGGCGAGCACCACCGCCCACCCCGCCAGCAGCGTCATGAACGGCGTGGTCCCATGCCGCTGCGACAGCGTCCTGAGCGCCGCGGTCAACGCCTCGTCCAGCTCCACCTTCACCGACGCGCCGGCGAAGTCCTGCCGCGCCGGGCGCGGGCGGTCCATCGGCAGCTCCAGCAGTTCCGGCGCGCCGGCCAGCGTCTGGGTCCAGTACTCTCCTTGCGCCTCCACGGCGTGGCTGCCCACCCAGCGCCGGTGCCACACGGCGTAGTCCGCGTACTGCACCGGCAGCGGCGGCAGCGGGTCGGCCTCGCCACGCGAGAACGCGGTGTAGAGCACCTCCAGCTCCCGCGCCAGCACCCCGATCGACCAGCCGTCGCTCACCACGTGGTGCATCGTCAGCAGCAGCGCGTGGTCGTCCGGGCCCATCCGCACCAGACGGCCACGCACCAGCGGCCCCACCGCCAGGGCGAACGGCGCCTCGAACTCCTCCGCCGCCAGGCGCCGCAGCTCACCCTCGACGTCCGCGCACCCGGTGAGGTCGTCGTCCCGCAGGGTGAAGCCGTGCTCGTCCGCCGGCGTGATCCGCTGCTCCGGCTCGCCCTGCACCGCGGGGAAGGCCGTACGCAGCGACTCGTGGCGCTCCACGATCCGCTCCAGCGCCCGCGCCAGGGCGGTGCGGTCGAGCTCGCCGCGCAGCCGCACCCGCCACGCCACGTGGTACGCCGCGCCCGCGCCTTCCATCTGGTCGATGAACCACTGCCGCTGCTGCGCGAACGACAGCGGCAGCGGCGAGCCGTCGCGCGGCACCGGCACCAGTGGCGGGGCTCCGGCGTCGCCGGGCGTCTCCGCCATGAGCGCCTCCACCCGCCCCACCAGCTCCCCCAGCGTCGGCGCCTCGAACACCGCCCGCAGCGGCAGCTCGGTCCGGAACGCCTCCCGCACCCGCGAGACCAGCTGCGTGGCGAGCAGCGAGTGCCCGCCCAGGTCGAAGAAGCGGTCCTCCGCCCCCACCCGCTCCACCCCCAGCACCTGCGCCCCGATCCCCGCCATCCGCTCCTCGGCCGGCGTGCGCGGCGCCACGTACGTCCCGCGCGAGCCGAGCGTGTCGGGCGCGGGGAGGGCCCCGTGGTCCACCTTGCCATTGGGGGTGACGGGCAGTGCCTCCAGCACCACGAAGGCGCCCGGCACCATGTACTCCGGCAGCCGGGCGCGCGCGGCTTCGCGAAGCGCGGGAACGAGCGCGCGCATGCGGCGGCCCCACTGCGGATCGTTGGCATAGCTCTCCCACGGCCGCTCCACATCCACGGCAACGGGGAAGCGCGCGACCTCGGCGGCCGGATGGAAGAGCACGTCCAGCGTGCCGGACGCGCCGGGGCGCACCTCGATTCCCCGCGCCAGCTCGTCGGCCAGCGCGAACAGCGCCTCGGGGGCGATCCCGCCCGCGTCCTGGGCCGCGAGCGCGCGCACGGTCGCCGCGTCGGTCGCTTCACCGCCGGCCGATACCAGCTCGTACGCACGGACGTGCTCCCGCACCCGCGCGTCCGGGACGCCACGGACGAGCAGCGCCGACGTGCTCCCCTCCGCTAGCGCCGCCCGCAGGCCGTCCGCGTCCTCCCCGCTCCACTCCCGGACGACGGGTTCCGAAGCGGCGGCGGCCACGTCCAGGTGGAGGACGACGTCGTAGCGGAAGCGTGAGACCTCGTTGTCGTGCTCGCCCCGCTTCGCCTGGACTTCCACGCGCCCGAGCCGCGGGATCCGCGTCCGGAGCGCCTCGAACAGCCCAGGCTCCACCAGCAGCTCCTGCTCCTCCGCCATCCCGCGCCGCACCCGCTCCCGCAACCGGTCGATGGACAGATCCTCCGGCGCACGCGCCAGCTCGACCGACGCATGGAAGGCCCCGAGCAGTCGCAGGCTGCGCACGTCGCCCACGAAGAGCCGCCCGCCCGGCCGCAGCGCCGCCGCCGCGCCCTCCAGCACGCGCAGCAGGTAGTCCAGGTCCGGGAAGTACTGCGCGACCGAGTTGACGACCACCAAGTCGAACTCCGCCCCCGCGAGCTCCGCCAGCTCGTCCGCCTCACGCTCCGACAGGGTCACCTGCGGCAGCCCCGCGAGGTGGCGGCGGACGTGCTCCAGCGCCACGCCCGAGAAGTCCGTCGCGTGGTAGGCACGGACGTGCGGCGCCACGCGGAAGAGCAG
>JBJMPM010000345.1:0-8614 GCA_045803205.1 Longimicrobiaceae bacterium | reverse complement strand
TAGGCCGGGTGCCCCGAGATCACCTTGCTGAGCGTGCTCTTCCCCGAGCCGTTGGGCCCCATGATCGCGTGGATCTCGCCCTCGGGGAGCTCCAGGTCCACCCCCTTCAGGATCTCCGTTCCGTCCTCGGCGATCTCGGCGTGCAGGTTGGTGATCCTGAGCAGCGGTTCCGCCATCTTCTGTACTCTCCTCGGCAAGCCGGCCGCGGCCGGCGTATCGTTCGTACTTAGCAAGAATGATTCTCCGTATCAACTGGCAACCTACCCACCGCGCGCGCGTACGTCAAGCGCAGCGGAAGCGTCGCAAGAACCGCACGCAAGGGAAGTGCAGTTCTCTCCGTTTCCTCTGCGGCTCTGCGTGAAATTGCCGTTGTTGTTCGGGTGACTTTCATGCGGTATGGTTGTGACGAACGCACCGCCTCGTGACGACTTCGACGCCAACGCACAATGACCGAGCCCATTTCTGCCGCCGCTTCTCCGCGCCTCGTCTTTCCCGAGCGCCCGCGCACCGTGCTGGTGCTGGGGGGCGGAGGGCTCAAGGGGATCGCCCACGTGGGCGCGTGGAAGGCGCTGCAGGAGGCGGACGTGCGCGTGGACGGCATCATCGGGTGCAGCATCGGCGCGCTGATCGGGTGCTCCATCGCCGGGGGGTTCGGGTGGCGGGAGCTGGCGGACGTCGCGCGGGCGCTCAAGAAGGACGACATCGTCTCCATCAACCGCCGCGCGGTGCTCTTCGGCGGGGTGCGCGAGGAGTCGGTGTTCGACGGCGAGCACTACCACGCCTGGATCAAGCGGCAGGTGCCGCTCAGGGCCTTCGCCGACGCGCGGCTCCCCATCCGCGTGAACGCCGTCTCGCTGGTGAGGGGCGAGGAGCGCTGGTTCGGCACGGGGATGGACGAGGCCACGCCGGTGGCCGACGCGATCTACGGGAGCTGCGCCATCCCCATCTACTTTCCCCCGCTGCGGGTGGACGGCGACGTGGTGGTGGACGGCGGGGTGCTCGACGTGCTCCCCATCAAGGCCGCGGGGGCGTGGGCGACGGAGCGGGTGATCGCGGTGGACGTGGGCTCGGAGATCACGCCGCCCGCGGCCGACTACTTCGACCACGGGATGATCGCCATCCACGACCGCGTGCTGACGCTGAACCTGCAGCAGCAGCGCCGCCGCGCCCTGCAGGACCCGTGGACCGGCCCGCCGCTGCTGACGATCCGCCCGCGCATCGGCCATCTGGGCGGCTGGGCCTTCGACCGCACGCAGTACTTCCTGGAAGAGGGCTACCGCGCCACCCGCGAGGCGCTGCGCGCGGCCGAGGCATCGTAACGGCAGGAGATCTCGCGCGGAGACGCAGAGACACGGAGAGGGGAACGTGACGCTTGCCGGCGCGGTTCGATCGTGGGGAATCCTGGCCGCGCTCGCCCTGACGGCCGCCGCGGCTCGGGGCCAGCCGGGGCCGCGGACGCAGGTGCTCCTCCTCGGCGCCTACCACTTCGACAACCCCGGCCTCGACCTGGTGAAGGTGGATGTCCCCGACATCGCCTCTCCCGTGAAGCAGGCGGAGGTCGCGGCCGTGGCCGAGGCGCTCGCCCGGTTCCGGCCGACGAAGATCGCGGTGGAGGCCCGGCCGCAGAACGCGGTCCGGCTGGACAGCCTCTACGCCGCCTTCCGGTCGGGCCGCCACCCGCTCGGCCGCAGCGAGGTCGAGCAGCTCGGGTTCCGGCTGGCGCGCCGGTTCGGGCACGCCCGGGTGCACCCCATCGACATCGGCGGCGACCTCCCGTTCGAGGCGCTGATGCAGTACGCGGCGGCCCACGACACGCCCTTCGTGTCGCGCTTCCAGCGCCTGATCGCGCAGATCACCGCGGAGCAGGCCCGCATGCACCGCGAACTAAGCATCGGGGCGATCCTGCGGGCGGAGAACGATCCGCGCCGCATCGAGTGGGCCCACCAGCAGTACGTGGAGATGGCGCGGGTCGGGGCGGGCGACGGCTACGCGGGCGCCGACGTGCTGGCGAAGTGGTACGAGCGTAACATCCGCATCTTCGCGAACCTGCAGCGCCTGGCCGAGCCGGGCGACCGCATCCTGGTGATCTTCGGCGCCGGCCACGCCGCCATCCTCCGCCAGCTCATCGCCGCCGACTCGCACCTCGAGCTGCTCGACGTCCGGGAGTTCCTGCCGCATTGAGAACCACACGCAACCTGAAACCACGCAGAACCCTGAGACGTCATCCTGAGAGACTGTTGGGTAACCGCCCCAAAGGTGCCATCCTGAGGCTCGGCCCCGCTGATACCGAATCCGTGAATTCACCTGCTGAATCAAGCCCGGGTAAACCGTCTCACGCAGAGACGCAGAGGCACGGAGAGCGGTTCTCTCCGTGCCTCTGCGCCTCTGCGTGCCGAAAAGCTTTGCGGTCCGGAGGGGCCGTCGTAGATTCTCCGGCGATTCCCCGTACGCGGCTCCCCGAAGCGCCTCCCGATGGCTCCTTCTCCCCTGCTCCTCCGCGGCTGGCAACGCCGCGTCGCCGTGCTCGCGCCCCCGCTGATGGTGGCGGTGTTCGCGGTGGCACTCCTCGACTCGCTCGACCGGCGGCGCGAGAGCGCGCGCTGGGTGGAGCACTCCTGGCGGGTGATCGGCCACCTGGACGACCTGCGCGCCCGCGTGGTCGACGCCGAGACGGGCCAGCGCGGCTACGTGATCACCGGCGACACCACCTACCTGGCGCCCTACCGCAACGCCCGCGGCGACGCGCGCTCGCTGCTCGTCACGCTGCGCCTGGAGACGCGCGACAACCCGGTGCAGCAGCGGTCGCTGGACCTGCTGACGCCGCTGGTCGCCCGCCGCCTGGACATCCTGGAGGGGCGGCTGGCGATCCGCCGCACGCAGGGCTTCGACGCGGCGCGCGAGGCGCTGATCACCGGCGGCGGCCGCGAGGCGATGGACCGGATCCGCTCCGTGGTGGCCACCATGCGGGCCGAGGAGCGCCGGCTCCTCGCCCTGCGCGAGGCGGCGGAGGAGCGGCGCGGGCGCACGGTGCTGGGGGTGCTGTTCGCCGGGGCGGTGCTGGTGATCGGGTGCTCCGCGCTGACCGGCGCGCTCTTCGCCCGCGACGCGGCGCGGCAGGCGGAGCTGAACGGCGAGCTGCAGGGCGCCAACGGGCGCCTGCAGGACCAAGCGCTGGAGCTGGAGATGCAGGCCGAGGAGCTGCAGACGCAGGCCACGGCGCTCGAGGAGACCATGGTGGAGCTCGAGGCCTCGAACGACGAGCTGGAGACGCAGCGCGCCCGGCTGGAGGACGTGACGGTGGAGCTGGCCGAGGCCAACCGGAGCCTGCACGCACTGAACGAGGCGCTGGCGGCGCGCACCGTCGAGGCGGAGGAGGCGAACCGCGCCAAGACGGAGTTCCTCACCGCCATGAGCCACGAGCTGCGGACGCCGCTGAACGCCATCGCCGGCTACGCGGACCTGCTGGAGCTGGGGGTGCACGGGCCGCTGAACGACGCGCAGCACGGCGCGCTGGCCCGCATCCGCTACAACGAGCGGCACCTGCTGGCGCTGATCAACGACGTGCTGAACTTCGCCAAGCTGGGCGCCGGGAAGATCGAGCTGCGCATCGCCGACGTGCCGGTGGGCGAGCTGCTGGACGAGGCGATGGCGGTGATGGAGCCGCTGGTGCAGGCGAAGGGGCTCTCCTGCGCCGTGGAGCCGGCCGAGCCCTGGCTGCGGGTGCGCGGCGACCACGACCGCATCGCGCAGATCCTGCTCAACCTGCTCTCCAACGCGGTGAAGTGCACCGAGCCCGGCGGGCGGCTGCGCCTCCGGGCCGAGGCGGACGGCGAGCGGACGTGCATCCACGTGCACGACACCGGCCGCGGCATCGATCCCGCCAAGCTGGAGGCGATCTTCGACCCGTTCGTGCAGCTCACGCCGGAGGGGGCGGTGGCGCAGGGGGTGGGGCTGGGGCTCTCCATCAGCCGGGAGCTCGCCCGCGCCATGCAGGGCGAGCTCTCGGTGCGGAGCACGCCGGGCGAGGGCTCCACCTTCACCCTCACCCTCCCGCACGGCCGCCGCATCCCCGCGCAGAAGATCGTCGAGCCCCCCACGCTCAGCGGCTCGGCGCAGGAATAAACGGCTACAGCGGGTTACTGGCGAGTCTGGGGGTGTGTCGCGTGTCCGTGGCGCGGCGCCCTCTCCCCTGCGCCTTGGAGCGCAATTCCCTCTCCCGTACCGGGAGAGGGTGGTAGACGTAGCGGCAGCGAAGCCTGCCAGCACCCGCGCAACGTCGGCCGATGCGCTGTCGGTGCGGTCGGCGCAGGCGGCGGGGAACTCAACCTCTCCCGGTACGGGCCCCGGTACGGGAGAGGTGGCGAGCCCAAGCGAGCCGGAGAGGGCGCTGAGCCGCAGGCTGCGAAACGATTGGCAAACCGCTCTAATTTCTCGCAAGGCGCGGAGGAAACGGAGAGGGCTACTTCTCCCGGTTCTTCCGCGTCTGCGCATCCGGCGTGTCTTTCTGGGCCGGCGGGGGCGGGGGAGAGGGCGTCACCGCGGGGCCGACGGCGCCCTGCGGGTCGACGGCCGCGAACATCGAGGTGTAGAGCAGCATCAGCCGCTGACTGCTCTCCGGCTGGGCGCGGGAGAGGAGGGTGATGATCTCGTCGCGCTGCCCCAGGATGCCCGTGAACGCCTGCCGCCGCCGCGGGTCGCGCACCGCCGGAAGCGCCTCCTGCAGCCCGGTGAAGTACGCCCCCATGAGCTGCCGCGAGCGCTCGTAGTTGCCGCGCAGCGACTCCGCCATCGCCGCGCCCAGGCGCCCCTGCAGCCGGTGGAGCCCCAGCTCGCCGCGCGTCGCCGCCAGCTCCTGGCGCGAGGCGGCCAGGTCGCGGTTCGCGCCGCGCTTCGCCACGAACTGCGGGACGAAGCCCAGGAGGAAGGCGATCACGAGCCCCGTGACCACCAGGGCGAGGGTGCGGCGGTCCATGGATTCCGGCTTCATGGCGGGGATCGCGGGTGGGGATGGGCGGGGTGGGACGCTTGGGAGTCTCCCCGCCGCGCGGGCGGTTGTCAAGGACTGGTGTTTTTCTCCGCGTCTCCGCGTCTCCGCGTGAGAAGATCGTTTCCCCGATTCGGTCTCGACCCTGTCCACCCGTCCCGGGCGCGGCTTAGATTGCAGCCTTCCCTTGGCCCACCCCCGAGGACCCCTCCCCGCGAGCGAACCAGCGTGCGAATGACGGAGCGGGCGAGCAGCCGATGAAGATCGCCTACTTCACGGAAAGCCTGCTGCCCCACGTGGACGGCGTCTCGCGGACGCTGGCGCAGCTCTTCGGCTTCCTGGAGCGCGCGGGCGTCAACTTCCGCGTCTTCTCGCCCTTCGTCCCCCCGCCCGAGATCTCCTGGGCCGGGCGCGTCCACCAGGTCCCCTACATCCACGTCCCCTGGCATTCCGAGTACCGGGTGAGCGTGCCGATCGGCCACAAGGTCTCGGCGCGGCTGGACGCGTACGGGCCCGACCTGATCCACGTGGTGAGCCCCACCCCGGTGGCCGTGCGCGCGCAGAAGTACGGGCAGCGCAACGGCATCCCCGTCGTCAGCAGCTTCCACACGCACTTCGTCTCCTACTTCCGCTTCTACGGGCTGCGCCGCATCGAGTGGTTCGGGTGGCGGCTGATGCGGAGCTTCTACGCGCGCTGCGAGGTGGTGTACGCGCCCTCGCGCGGCATCATCCGCGAGCTGGCGGCGCGCGGCATCACCAACACCGAGCTCTGGTCGCGCGGCATCGACCTGGGCCGCTTCTCCCCCCGCTGGCGCGACCCGGAGCTCCGCGCCCGCGTGGGGGCGGACGACGACACGCCGGTGCTGCTGATGGTGAGCCGGCTGGTGAAGGAGAAGGACCTGGCGGACCTGGTGCAGGCGCACCGCCTCCTGCGCGGGCGCGGGAGCCGCCACCGGCTGGTGCTGGTGGGCGACGGCCCCATGCGCGCCGAGCTGGAGCGCGAGCTCCCCGACGCCTTCTTCGCCGGCCACCAGACGGGCGAGGGGCTGGCGCGCTGGTACGCCTCGGGCGACGTGTTCGTCTTCCCCTCGACCACCGAGACCTTCGGCAACGTGATCCTGGAGGCGCAGGCCTCGGGGCTCCCCGCGGTGGTGGTGGACCGCGGCGGCCCGCCCGACCTGGTGGAGCCGGGGGAGACGGGACTCATCGCCCGCGCCAACGATCCCGCCGACTTCGCGGCGAAGGTCGAGGCGCTCGCCGCCGACCCCGCCGCGCGCCGGCGCATGGGGTGCCGCGCCCGCGAGGCCGCCGCCGCGCGCGACTGGAACGCCATCAACGGCCGCCTGCTGGAGAGCTACCGGCGCGTGGTCGCCCGCGGGCCCGGCGCCGCGGCATGACCGCCGCCGCGGAGCCGACGCCGAAACGGCGGCTGCTGGACCGCCTCTTCCGCAGCGCGGTGGTGCTGGTGCCCATCGGCGTGCTGGCCAACCTCTGGTGGACCTGGTACGCCACCGACCACGGCGTCTTCGAGCACCTCGACCGCCTCCCCCGCCGGTACCTGGCCCTGGCGCTCGCGCTGGGGCTCGTCCCCTGGGTCACCAACACCACCCGCATGTGGCTCTGGGCACGCTTCATGGGGCTCCCCCTGGGGTGGCGCGACACCCTGGGGGTGACCCTGGGGGGCGAGCTGGCCGGCTCCGTGGTCCCCACCTCGTCGGGGAACGAGGTGATGCGCTGGGGGATCTTCGTGCAGAAGGGGGTGCCGCAGGGGAAGGCGATCTCCATCATCACCCTGGGGTGGCTGGAAGACTCGCTCTTCTTCGTGCTCGCCATCCCCGCGGCGGTGGTGGCGTCGCGCGCCTGGGAGCTCCCGGTGCTGCGCGCCGTCGGCCGGCAGACGCGGGGGAAGGTGACGCTCATCCTGCTGGTGGCCGTGGCCGTGCTCCTGGCGCTGCGGCTGGCCTGGGGCGCGGTGCTGATCGGCACCCTGGGCGAGGGGCCGCGCCGCCGCGGGCTGCGCTGGACGGCCCGCACGCGCCGGCGCCTGGCGCGCACCCTGGCCGACGTGCGCGAGGTGCGGCGGCTGGTGGTCGCGCGCGGGAAGCGGCTCTTCCTGCTCACCGTGCTCATCACCGCCGTGCAGTGGAGCTGCCGCTACTCGGTGGTCACCGCGCTGGCCTACTTCCTGGCCCCGCAGGCCCAGGTGGACCCGGTGCTCTTCTTCCTGCTGCAGTGGGTGGTGTTCACGGCGATGAACTTCGTCCCCACCCCCGGCGCCTCGGGCGGGGCGGAGGCCGCGTTCGTGCTGGTCTACTCCGCGCTCCTCCCCGCGTCGGTGATCGGCATCGCCACCGCGGGGTGGCGCTTCCTGACCTTCTACGTGCAGCTCGCGCTGGGCTCCGTGATCTTCACCTCGCTGAACCTGGCCGACGCGCGGCGGGCGGCCCGGCTGCGCCGCCGCGATCCGGCCGCGGTGCCCGGCGGGGGCGCGTAAATACCTGTTTTCTAACGACTTGCTAACCTTGGTTCAGTGCTGAACCACCCTCGACAAACGGGGGTGGAAGGTGTATATTGGAGCCATGAAAACAGCGGTAGACCTCAAGAGCGCCGCCGCGCAGTTCGACGCGGCGCAGCACCCCGCCGGGCGGGGGCTGCTGCGTGGTGTCTCGGAGCCGGGGGAGCGGCGACGCACCTTGGCGGAGCTGAGCGACGAGCAGCTATTCCAGCGATACACGATGGGCGACGGCGACGGGTTCCGCCTGCTGGTGGAGCGCTATCAGCCGCGCATCCAGGGGTTCCTGCGCAAGCGCCTGAACGACGAGGAGCGGGTGGAGGACCTCACGCAGGACACCTTCCTGCGCATCCACCGGGCGCGCGAGAGCTACGACCCGGCGCGGAAGTTCTCGACGTGGATCCACACGATCGCGAACAACCTGCTGAAGAACGAGTTCCGCAACCGCTCGCGGCGGCGGGAGACCACCTTCAGCGAGATGCGCCCGGAGACCAGCAGCAACGGGGCGCCCAGCCGGCCGGTGGAGTTCGCGGCCACGGGGCACAACCCGGAGCGCGAGGCGTACCGGCGCGAGCTGCGCGAGGCGATCGACGCGGCCATCCAGCGGATGGACGAGCACCACCGCATCCCCTTCGTGATGCGCGAGGTGGAGGACCGCACCTACGAGGAGATCGCCGAGGAGATCGGCATTCCCGTGGGCACGGTGAAGAGCCGGCTGAACCGGGCGCGCAACTCGTTCCGGATGCTGCTCCCCGTCCCCGTCTGAAAAAGACGTTTCACGTAGAGACGCGCAGAGGAACCGAGAGAACGCAGAGGGCTCACGCGAGCCCTCTGCGTTCTCTCTTTTTCCCCTGCGTCTCTGCGTGAAACGCCGTTTACAGGCCTTCGTTGCGCTCCAGGTGCGAGGGCGGCCGCTCCGCGGCGGCCGCGGGCCGGGGCGCCGCGCCCGCCTCCAGCCGCGCCACCTTCCCGTTCAGGCGGCCGACCAGGATGCGCGTGGCCCGCAGGTCGTGGTTGCTCTCGATCAGCATCAGCGCCATGTCGCCCGCTGCCCAGAGGAGCGCGGCGAAGACGATGATGCGCGTGGCCTCCACCAGCAGGGTGGGGATGGCCGCGTT
>JBJMPM010000314.1:0-37429 GCA_045803205.1 Longimicrobiaceae bacterium | reverse complement strand
GATGCCACGCAGGAAAAGCCATGCATCGACGAGCGCCGGCGTGGACGCGGTGATCGTGCGGCTTCCGCGGCGGGCTCCTGCGCATTCCTCGGCCAGATCCTCACGGCCCTGCCGTCTGCAGCGCCGACGCCAGGACCCGTGTGGCCGGGCCTCAGGATGACACCTGTGGTGCCGCGGATTGTGCGCGTTCAGCAACACCCTCTGAGGGAGCCGCCGCGCCTCGGTTGCGTGCGCCACGGGCCCTGGCGGCGACCGAAGGATCTATACCGTCGGACGCGACAGAGCCGGCCATGTCGCATCCGCGGCCACAGATCCTTCAGGCGCCGCCCGGCTTCGGCGTAGCGTCTGGTGCGGAGCGGCGGCGCCTTCAGGATGACATGCTTCGTTGCCCGGCAATCGAGCGCGCCGTGATTTTACCGCCGCCGCACCCGCCGAGCCATCCGCCGGCTCACCGCGGCGTGCCGCAGCGGGGGCAGCGGGCGGCGCCCTCGGGAAGCTCCTCGCCGCAGCGGGCGCAGAGCATCGCGCGTGCCGGCGCCAGCGCGGGGGCGGGCTCGCGGCGAGCGGCGAGCGCCGCCCGCTCGTCGTGCTGCATGGCGCTCGTCACCGCGCCGGCGATGGCGCCGAGGTGCCGGCTCACCAGCGGCGGCGGCACGTTGGGGATGGCGCGCAGCACCAGCTCGCGGGTGAGCTCGCCGGCGGGCGGGCTCCAGCTCACGCGCAGCGTGGGGGGCGCGTCGGTCTCGGGCCACACGTCCACCCGCAGCACGTCGCGCAGGGCGAGGGGGACGGGGTCGGTGCCCGGCGTCAGCGGCGCCACCCACAGGCTCCCGCCTCCGACGAACAGGTCCACCGGCTTCGGCTCGATCCCCTCCAGCCCGGAGACGAAGGCGACGCGCGCCAGGTAGCTCGAGTCCTTCGGCATCCCCGCCGCGAAGCGCAGCCCCATCACCTTCGAACGGAACACCGAGCGTGGGTTGGGCTGCCCCACCATCACCTGCGGCGGGAGCGGGAACGCCGTGGGCCGGGCGAAGGCGCGGGAGACCGCCGCGCGCCGCGGAGCGGAGAGGAGCCCCGCCGCGAACGCCACGATCGGCGCGAGCGCCACCCAGTACATCAGCGTACCGCGGCTGGCGGGGAGCGCGAGCACGGCCATCACGAGCACCAGGACCCATCCCGCCCCCGCCGTGAGGCACCCCTTCCACCAGGTCGAGCGGGTCGCGCGCCAGGTGACGAAGGTGATGGCCAGGAGCACCGCGTACAGCACCCACCAGGGGAGCACCGGCGCGTCGGCCGGCGTCTGGAAGAGGATCAGCATCGTCGGCATCCGGGGATGATGCGGCGCTGGGTTTCGGAGGATGGAATCCGGCGCGTCTGGAGGATACGACTTCAGGCACGCTCGCGCACGGTCCCATGTGCCCGCGCGAGGCCGATCCTCCGCATGGAGCGGGTGGATCGTCCCGGCCGCGAAGGAGCCGGCGGGTTGGAAACCCGCCGCTGGAACGGCACGAAGTCCGCCTTCGCGGACTATGCCGCGGCCGTGGTGTGTCCCCCGACCACCTCCATGTGGCCGTGCATTGACGCAGGCCGCGGCGCGCCGCATGGTCAGGCGCACGCGCCGTTCTTCCTCACCACCCGGGTTTCAGCGATGCACCCTCGACGTCTCGTCCGCCCGCTCGCGATCGCCGCGCTGCTCGCTGCCCCGGCGCTCGCGGCCCAGGAGCGCCGGCCGCTCGTGCCGCTCGACCTCTACCACCTGCGGACCGCATCGGCGGCGGCGCTCTCGCCGGACGGGCGGAGCGTGGCGTACGTGGTCACGCAGGCGGACTCCGCGACGAACAAGTACCGGCGCGAGCTCTGGATCGCCCGCACCGACGGGAGCGGCGCGCGCCGGCTCACCTGGCTGAACGCCTCGGCCGCGGCGCCCGCGTTCTCGCCCGACGGCAGGCAGCTCGCCTTCGTCAGCGCGCGCGAGGGGAAGCCGCCGCAGATCTGGATCCTCCCGCTCGCGGAGGGCGGCGAGGCGTGGCCGCTCACCTCGCTGGAGACGGGGGCGTCGAGCCCCGCCTGGTCTCCGCGCGGCGACCGCATCGCCTTCACCTCGTCGCTCAAGCCGAGCGAGCTGGACTCCGCGCGCGCGAAGCGCGACAGCACCCGCCGCGATGCCGGCGCCATCCGCCGCATCGACCGCGACCGCGCGGCGGCCGACAGCGCGATCCGCGCGCAGCTCCGCGCCGAGGCCGGCGACGACGACCCGCAGGTGGTCACCCGCCTGAGCGCGCTGGCCGAGACCTCCA
This sequence comes from Longimicrobiaceae bacterium, assembly GCA_045803205.1. GTDB lineage: Bacteria > Gemmatimonadota > Gemmatimonadetes > Longimicrobiales > Longimicrobiaceae > Longimicrobium. Next base: position 35,132 of record JBJMPM010000314.1, on the reverse strand, counting down.
TCCGCACCGGCGAGGAATGGACCCAGGTCTACGTGGTGGACGCGCGCCCCGACGCGAAGCCGGCGCGGCTGACCTCGAACCTCTGGGACACGAGCCAGCCCTCCTGGTCGCCGGACGGGCGGTGGATCGCCGCCCAGTCGGGGCAGCCCTCGGGGGACCGCCACCCGGACTTCGAGCGCGAGCCGGCCATCGTCCTCCTCCCCTCCGCCGGCGGCGCGCCCACGCGGCTGCACGAGGCGGGATACACGGAGAGCGATCCGCGCTTCTCCCCCGACGGGGCGTGGATCGCCTACACGCGCGGCCGCGTGGGGACGCAGTTCGAGACGGCGATGAACGACGAGCTGGTGGTGATGCGGGCCGACGGCTCCGGCCGCGCGAGCATCACCGCGGCGCTGGACCGCGCGCCCGGGCAGTACGCGTGGGGGCCGGGGGGATGGCTCTACTTCACCGCCTCGTCCGAGGGCGCGGCGCCGCTCTACCGGGTGCGCCCGGGGAGCGCGCCGCAGCGCATCGTCACCGGCGCGCGCGGCGTGCTCTCGTTCGACGTGGCGGGGAACTCCGTCGCCTGGACGCAGATGAGCCCGCAGCACCCCAGCGACGTGTACGCGGCCGGGCTCGACGGCACGGGCGAGCGCCGCCTGACCGCGCTGAACGACTCGCTGCTGGGGCGCGTGTACGTGGCCGACTACGAGGAGGTGCGCTACCGCTCGTTCGACGGGAAGCAGATCCAGGGGTGGATCCTGAAGCCGATCCACTACACGCCGGGAGCGCGCCCGCCCCTCGCGCTGGAGATGCACGGCGGCCCGCACGCGATGTGGGGCCCGGGCGAGGCGTCGATGTGGCTGGAGTTCCAGTCGCTCGCCGGCGCGGGGTACACGGTGTTCTTCTCCAACCCGCGCGGATCGGGCGGGTACGGCGACGCGTGGCTGCAGGCGATCCACCAGAACTGGGGGACGCCGCCCGCGCGCGACATCCTGATCGGCGCCGACACGGTGCTGGCGCGCGGCCTGGCGGACCCGGCGAAGCAGGTGGTGACGGGCGGGAGCTACGCGGGATACATGACGGCGTGGCTGATCGCGAAGGAGGCGCCGGAGCGGTTCAGGGCGGCGGTGGCGCAGCGGGGCGTGTACGACCTGACCATCTGGTGGGGCGCGTCGAACACCTGGCGGCTGTTCGAGAGCGAGTTCGGAGGGCGGCCGTGGGAGCAGCCCGAGCTGGCGCGGGCGCAGTCGCCGCTCACCTACGTCGCCAACGTGCGCACGCCGCTGCTGATGCTGCACGGCGCGGTGGACTACCGCACCACGGTGGCGGGGGCGCTGGCCTTCTTCCGCGGGCTGAAGACGGAGGGCCGCGAGGTGGAGCTGGTGCTGTATCCGCGCGAGGGCCACGAGGTGACGCGCTCCGGCGAGCCCGCCCACCGCGTGGACCACATGCTGCGCATCATCGACTGGTTCGAGCGCCACGTGACGCACTGACAGACCGTCTCAGCAACAGGCGGTTGGAAACCGCGGCAACAACTGCCCGAAGTCCGCCTTCGCGGACTCCCTGGACGGCATGCGGGCGATTACCAGGGCACCGATGCGACTTCGAGCCCGGAGGAAGGCTCGAGTAGAGGCTCATCCGGGCATCTCGGCGGAGGTTCTGCGCAGATGTCACCAAGGGAGTCCGCGCAGGCGGACTTCGGGCCTTTGTTGCCGCGAATTCCATTCGCCCGCGTTCGTTGCAAGGAATAGATCCGCGCGCGGCGCCATCACCAGCGGCCGTGCCACTCCAGGCCGCCGGGGAGGTCGTCGGCCGCGAACTCGAGGTGGATCACGCGCCGGTGCGCCGGGAGGGTGGAGGGCGACGAGGCGTGCAGCAGCAGCGGGCGCATCAGCAGCACGCCGCCGACCCCGATGCACGCGGCCTCCGGCGCCCGCTCCGCGCGCCAGCGCTGCACCTCGTCCGCGCTGAGGCGGCCGGCGCGGTGGGAGCCGGGAATCACCTGCACGGGGCCGTTCTCCGGACCGCAGGGGTCCAGGTGCAGCCGCACGGTCACCATCCGCTCCAGCACCGCCGCGGGGGGCTGCACGTGCACCACGCCCGCCTTCTCGCTCCACGGCCCGAACCCCGCCACCTCGCGCCGCTCGCGCACGGCGATGGTGAGGTCCTGGTGCCACGCCACCTTCCAGTTCGCGTCCGGCGTCTTGTCGAACAGGATGCCGCGCACCGCGAACGCGCCGGTCCCCAGCACCGGCTCCACCAGCGCCCGCACCTCCGGCGAGCGCGCCAGCTCCGCGACCGCCGGCACCGCCTCCAGCAGGTTGCGGATGGCGTACACGCTCTCCCGCCGCCGCACCCCCTCCGCCCCGTCCGCCTCCTCCAGCGCACCCAGCAGCCGGCGCACGCCGTCGCCGCTCACGACATCGGGCACGAGCGCGTAGCCGCACGCATCGAGGTCGGCGAGCCCCGCGGCGGAGCCATCTGCTTTCATACCGAAACCGGAGATCACGCCCTGTCCCGTTGAAGTCCGCGAAGGCGGACTGTGTGAAGTTGTAGCGGCGACTTCAGTCGCATATTCACCCATTCCGCGGACGCACTCCCTGCCAGGCTCGAATCAGGTAGTCGAGCTCATCCGCCTCCACGCGGCCTCGCGGCGCGCTCGCGCTGGCGGAGGAAGTGGGCGGCGGCCTCGGTGCGGTTGCGGACGCCGAGCTTCAGGTAGACGTTCTGCAGGTGGAACTTGACCGTGTTGTCGCTCACCCGCAGCCGGTGCGCGATCTGCGCGTTAGTGAGCCCCTCCGACACCAGCGCCAGGATCTCCAGCTCCCGGTCGGTGGGCTGGCTGGGCTCGGGCGCGGGGCCGCGCAGCAGCCAGCGCCGCGCCGCCATGGGAAAGACGAGCTGCCCGCGCGACACCTGGCGGATGGAGGCCACCGTCTGCTGCGGCGGCTCCGTCTTCAGCGCGAACCCCGAGGCGCCGCCCTCCAGCGCCGCGCGCATGCTCTCCCCGTCGCTGTAGGCGGTGAGCACCAGCACGCGCACCTCGGGATGGTCCCGGCGCAGCATGTCCAGGCACTGCAGCCCGCCCACCGGCCCCATCTCCAGGTCCAGCACCACCACGTCGGGGCGGCGGCGCGCCACCACGTCCATGAGCTGCGCGCCGTCCTTCGCCGTCGCCAGCACCTCCATGTCGGGCTCGGCCTCGATCAGGGAGCGCAGCCCCTCGAGCACCAGCTCGTGGTCGTCCGCCAGGACGATGCGGACCGCGCCGGCGCGCGTCATCCCCCGCCTCCCGCGGCGGCGGGGACCTCGACCGCGATCATGGCGCCGCGCCCGGGCTGGCTGCGCAGCCGGAAGCGCCCGCCGATCATCTCCACCCGGTCGCGCATCCCCTGCAGCCCGAAGTGGTCCTTCACCGGCACCGCGCGGGGGTCGAAGCCGTGGCCGTTGTCGCTGATGCTGATGCGCAGCCGCGGCTCGCCGCGCCGCACCACGCGCCGCAGCCGCACCGTCACCAGGTTGGCGCCGCCGTGGCGGTAGGCGTTGGAGAGCCCCTCCTGCAGCACGCGGTAGAGCCCGATCTTGACGGGAAGTGGAACGTCGGGAAGGCCGCCGCCCACCTCGAGCTCGATCTCGGTGCCCGTCATCGCCTCGTGCTGCAGCGCCAGCCCCTCCAGCAGCGCCACCAGCCCGCGCGCCTCGAACTCGGGGGGCCGGAAGGCGCCGATGAAGCTGCGCACCTCGTTCAGCCCGCCCTCCAGCAGCACGCGGATGCGCTCCATCCGCTCGCGCGCCTCGGCCGCCTCGCCCGCCTCCACCGCGCGGCCCAGCAGGTGGAGCTGCGAGAGCGCCGCGTACATGTGCTGCACGGGGCCGTCGTGGATGTCGAGCAGGATGCGCTGCAGCTCCCGCTCGGTCACCTGCATCATGCGGTGCGACGCGTCGATCTCGCGTCGCGCCAGCGTCTCGGAGCGGGCCATGGGGACGGCTGGGGTGGAGGATGGATCCCGGCGGGGGAAATCTACTTTCGCAGCGCGGGGCCGCCACTCCACCGCCGTTCCTCTGTGTGGTACCGCATCACGGAGTTTCGTTCAGGATCAGATCCTTGAACAGAAGGACCTCACACGGAGTCAACGGAGTCAGCGGATATGAGTTCCGTTGACTCCGTTGACTCCGTGTGAGCCTTCCGTCAGAGACTGGAATCCAGGACTGTTCTCGGCAGGCCGGCACGAGACCCTCTGTTTTCGGTGAACGGATCGGCGCAGTCCGGGCGGGGGCTACACGTTGACGGCCACGAGGCGCTAAACTGTTGCATCTCAATCCGAAAGCCCCATCCTCCCCCGCTCTCTCCCCCACAGGCTCCCATGGCCTCACGCGTCCCGGTCAACCTCAGCGTGCGCGACCAGCTCGTGCGCGAATCCATCGCGATGGCGCAGTACGCCCTCGCCGCCGGCATGCAGGTCTCTCCCGCCGCCGCCATCACGCTGGAGCAGGCGCGCACGGCGCCGGAGGGCACCACCGCCGACATCGGCGCGATCACCAAGGTGCACGACCAGCTCACCAGGCTGGTGGCGCCCGCCACGCCGCGCGCGCTGATGCTGATGGGCTCCGAGCACGGCACGGGCCTGCGTGCGATGCTGGGGCCCGTGGGGCTGGTGCGGCGGATGATGGTGGCGGCGGTCATCTCGATGGTGGTGTTCATCGCTGTGAGCCTCACCAAGTCCGTGAACGAGAGCCAGACCGTGCTGAACAGCTCCGGCTGGAAGCTGCTGTGGACCGAGCTCTTCTGGCTCTCGGCGGCGGCGATGGGCGCCTCGTTCGCCATGCTGATGCAGGTGAGCGGCTACGTGGTGAAGCGCAACTACGACCCGCGCTACGAGCCGAGCTACTGGATCAAGTTCTTCCTGGGGGTGATGGCCGGCTTCATCCTGGTGACGCTGGTGCCCTTCGAGGGCGCGCAGAAAGGCACCCTGAACCTGGCGCAGCCCACCTTCGCGATGCTCGGCGGCTTCTCGGCGTCGGCGGTGTTCCGCATCCTCACCCGGCTGGTGGACGCGGTGGAGTCGATCTTCCGCGGCGACACCAAGCAGGAGATCAGCCGCGCCGAGAGCGAGGCGCGCAGCAAGGCGGGCGAAGAGGCCTCGCAGGTGCGCATGGGCCTCGCCGCGCAGGTGGTGCAGCTCCAGCAGGAGGTCTCCGCCGGCGCCGACCCGAACGCGCTCACCGCCCGGCTGCGCGAGATCCTGGCCGACCTGGTGCCCGCCACCGCGGCGGACGTGCCGGCACCCGCCGAGCCCGAGCCGGCGCCCGCGCCCGAGCCGGTGGAGCGTGCGCCGGAAGGGACCATCGCGCTCCCCGGCGTTCCGGTGGTGGCTGGATAAGCGATCCCACGCGGAGACGCGGAGGCGCGGAGAGAGCATCCAGGCTCTTTCCGCGCTTCCGCTTTCAGTGCACCGCCGACTTGCGGATCACGCCGCCCTCGGCGTCGTTCAGCGAGTGGATGATCACGAAGGCGGTGGAGTCGATCGCCCGCACCACCGTCTTCACCCGCCCGATCTCCAGCCGCGTCACCACGCAGTAGAGCACGTCCTGCTCGGCGTCGCTCATCCCGCCGCGGCCGCGCAGCACGGTCATCCCCCGCCCCAGCTCGCGGATGATGGCCGTGCGCACCTCGTCGCTCTTCTGCGAGACGACGAGGATCGCCGTGTACTCCTCGATGCCGTGCACCACGAAGTCCAGCGTGCGCGAGGCGGCGAAGTAGGTGAGGATGGAGTACAGCGCCTGCTCCACGCCCAGGAAGAAGGCCGCGGCCAGGAAGATCACCACGTTCAGCCCCAGGATCACGTCGCCCACCCGCAGCAGCGCGCTCCGCTTGCTCACCAGCAGCGCGGCGATCTCCGTTCCGTCGAGCACGGCGTTCCCCCGGATCGCCAGCCCGATCCCCGCCCCGATGAAGAAGCCGCCGAACACCGCCGTCAGCAGCCTGTCGGGGGTCACGTCGGGGAAGTGCACCGTCGCCAGCGTCGCAGCGAGCGCGGCGATCGCCAGCGCACTGCGGAAAGCGAAGGCGCGCCCGATCATCTGCCATCCCAGGGCGATGAAGGGGAGGTTGAGCACCAGGATGAGGATGGAGAGCGGGAGCCCGGCCACCTGCGCCAGCAGCATCGACACCCCCGTCACCCCGCCGTCGATGAAGCGGCTGGAGAGGAGGAACCCCTTCAGCCCCATCCCCGCCGAGAGCACCCCCAGCGCCATGAAGACCGCGTTCTTGAGCTCGCGGCGGAGGAACCGCAGCGCGGCTTTCGACCTGGTTTCGTTTCGTTCCATGCCCCTGTTCGTATCATTTCGCACCGTCCACGTCAACGCGCTGTCGTGCTCAGCGTGCCTCCAGGGTACGATTGGTCGAGGTCCTCATGCACCCCAAGACGTCATCCTGATAGACGGTTGAGGAACCAACCGAAATCCTGAAGACGTCATCCTGAGGCCGGTCACGTCTGCATTTTCATCCCGCAGGAAACCGTGGCAGGCCGAAGGATCTATAACCGCGGCGACACGTGAGCCGGCGCGATGCACCGGGCTGGAATGCGATGCGAATCGCGGAATTCCTCGCTAAGTGCTTTCACCGTCTATAGATCCTTCGGCCTGCATAGAATCGAGAAAGCGATGCCACGGCGTGGCCGGGCCTCAGAGTGTGTTGCTGAACCCGTTCTTCGGACACCCCTGGGTGTCATCCTGAGGCCCGGCCACGTGGAATCAGCTTTCGCTCCGATGGCGGCAGGGCCGTGAGGATCTGATTTCGGCCACGCCGGAGCCGGCTGCGGAAGCTCGCGCGGAAGCTGCGGCCTCACGTTCACTCGTCGATGCCACGAAGGAAAAACCCAGGCATCGACGAGGGCTGGGGTGGACGCGGCGATCGTGCGGGCTTCCGCGGCGGGCTCCTGCGCATTCCTCGGCCAGATCCTCACGGCCCTGCCGTCTGCAGCGCCGACGCCAGGACCCGTGTGGCCGGGCCTCAGGATGACACCTGTGGTGCCGCGGAATGTGCGCGTTTAGCAACACCCTCTCAGGATGACGTCCATGGGGGCGACGTTTTCAAGAGTCTTTCAGAGTAGCGTCTTGGCGAGTCGGTCGACGTGGTGGCAACGCTTTCAACTCTTTCCGAGAGGCATGGCTGGACAAACCGGGGCTTGACAGCGCAAAGGTGCGCGTTTAGACTCCGCGCCCTGGGAGTCGCGTCCCGATGATCGTTCGGCAGTCCCGAGCCCGCTCGAAGGGCAGAGGCGCCGCGCCGCGCAGCACGCGCCGGCGAGACATCGGACGCGGCTTTTTCGTTTTCGCGAACCTGCATCCCGACCCGCGGTCGGGGCGGAAGGAACCGGCACCATGCGGCAACGCTTCACCCACAGAGAGCGCCATCCCCGGCTCGCGGCCCCGTTGCCGCGCGCCCGCCGGGAGAAGTGCGCCGGCACACCGTGGGGAGACGTGCGCCCATACTCCGCGGCGAACGCGGGGAGCAGGTTCGTGCAGGATTCGGAGCAGGAGCAGCGCGGGAGGACCGGAACGCGGAGCGCCCTGGCATAGGCGCACCCGCCGGCCCCGGAGGGAGCGATCACGATCGCCCCGCCCGCGCAACCTGACGCGGGCGGGGCGATTCTCGTTTCCGGCCGCACCACTCGGGACACGAGGAGGACGGAAGAAAGACGAACGCGGGCGGGGCCGGCGGGGCGCGAAGCCCCAGGCTCCCGGTGCAAACGCGACCACCGGGACCGAGGGCGGAGCGCTTCCGCCGGCTCCCCACCCGCGAGAACGCAGGACGCACGCGTGGCGGCCGTAGCTCATGCGGACAGAGCACCGGCCTGTGTACCCGGGGGAGTGGGTTCGACTCCCACCGGCCGCCCCGTGCGCAGCGGTACGCGGATGCCCGTAGCTCAATCCGGAAGAGCGCCGAACAGGCTCCTCCCCGACCCCTTGCCCGCCACCCGTGGGCCGAAGGCGGAGGATCAACGGGCTTCGGAGGTTGCGGGTTCGATTCCCGCCGGGCATCCCGCGCCGCGCACGAGATGGAAGTGGAACAGAGACGTGGAGGCCCGTAGCTCAGCGGTCAGAGCGCCGGACTTCCTCCCCGACTCCTCGCCCGCGCAGGCGGGCCGCAGGTGGAGGATCATCGCTAATCCGGGGGTCGCGGGTTCGAGTCCCGCCGGGCATCCCGTCTCGATCGCACGACCATGGGGACTGTAGCTCAACTGGTAGAGCGCTGCGACCCTCGCCGCTCCTCGTCCGGCCGGAGGCCGGGCCGATGGTGCAGGGTTATCGACTCTGGATCGAGAGGTTGCGGGTTCGAGTCCCGCCAGTCCCCCATGACGAAGTACCGTAGCAAAGTGCCGCGCTGGCGCGGGCGGGCCGCTCGCCGTCGGTTAACGCTACCAAGCACTCCCTCGGGGGTGGACCGGGACTCTTAGCGACCCCGGGACCGACGCGGATCCCTCGTCCGTCCGCGCCATGCGGCGGCTCGATCGACATCGAACGTAGTGCAGGTGGGACGCGGTGGAGTGAATCCTCGCCGCCCCTCGTCCGCAGCCGCGGGCCGATGGTGGAGGGTTACCGACCTCATGCGGGCGTCGAAACCGCCACGGCACCCGGCTCACCTGCACCCCCATTCGACCGGCGCGGACGATCCGCCCGGCGATTTCGACCACACCCGGACAGGGAAAGGAGGCGGGTGAACGAACGATGATGGACTTCACGAAGCACTTCGCGACCCGCCTGGCGAAGCTGCTCACCCCGCAGGGCGCGCCGATCCCCGGCACCGCGCAGGTGCCGAACTCGGCGGGCGGGTACGCCTGGGCGGTGACGCCCTGGCAGCGGCTGGACCGCTTCCTGGTGCTGGGCACCGAGGGCGGCACCTACTACGTCGGCGAGCGCACGCTCACCGTCGAGAGCGCCACCGCGGTGACCGCCTGCATCGCCGAGGACGGGCCGCGGGTGGTGGCGCGGATCGCGGAGATCAGCGAGAGCGGCCGCGCGCCGAAGAACGACCCCGCGCTCTTCGCCCTGGCGATGGCGGCGGGGATGGGCGACGAGGCCACGCGCGCCGCGGCCTTCCGGGCGCTCCCCCGGGTGGCGCGCACGGGAACGCACCTGCTGCACTGGCTGGCCTACGTGCAGGCGTTCCGCGGCTGGGGGCGCGGCGTCCGCCGGGCGGTGGGCGCCTGGTACCTGGCGAAGGAGCCGCGCGAGCTGGCGTACCAGCTCCTGAAGTACCCGCAGCGCGACGGGTGGTCGCACCGCGACGCCCTCCGGCTGGCCCACCCGCGGCCGGAGAGCGACGAGCGGCGGGCGCTGCTCCGCCGCGCGGTGACCGGCGCGCTGGGCGAGGCGCCGGACACCGAGGCCGTGCGGCTGGTGCGCGCGGTGGCGGAGCTGCACGCCGACGCCGGGATGGCGCCCGCGCGGGCCGCGGCGCTGGTGCGCGAGCACCGGCTCACGCGGGAGATGGTGCCCACGCAGCTGCTGAACCAGGCGGTGGTGTGGGAGGCGCTGCTGGAGCGGATGCCGCTCGGCGCGCTGGTGCGCAACCTGGCGACGCTGACCCGCGTGGGGCTGCTGGCGCCGGGGAGCGAGGCGGCGCGGGCCGTGTCGGAGCGGCTGGCCGACGCGGAGGCGCTGCGCCGGGCGCGGGTGCACCCGGTGCAGGTGCTCTCGGCCATGCGCACCTACGCGGCGGGGCGCGGCTTCCGCGGCAAGCAGAGCTGGGAGCCGGTGGCCAGGGTGGTGGACGCGCTCGACGCGGCCTTCTACCTGGCCTTTGGGGCGGTGGAGCCCACCGGCAGGCGGGTGATGCTCGCGCTCGACGTGTCGGGGTCGATGATGGCCCCGGTGCACGGGCTGGAGCAGCTCTCCTGCCGCGAGGCGAGCGCGGCGATGGCGCTGGTGACCGCGGCCACCGAGCCGCGCCACCTCTTCACCGCCTTCACGGCGGGGACCCGGAGCAGCCTGCACGTGGGGTTCCCCACCGGGCTCACCACGCTGGCGATCTCGCCGCGCCAGCGGCTGGACGACGTGCTGGCGGCCACCGCCGGCCTGCCGTTCGGCGGCACCGACTGCGCGCTCCCGATGCTGGAGGCGCGCGAGCGGGGGTGGGAGGTGGACCTGTTCGTGATCTACACGGACAGCGAGACCTGGGCGGGCGACGTGCACCCGGTGCAGGCGCTGCGGGACTACCGCCGGGCCACCGGCATCGCGGCGAAGCTGGTGGTGGTGGCGATGGCGTCGAACGGGTTCACCATCGCCGACCCCGGCGACCCGGGGATGCTGGACGTGGTGGGGTTCGACGCCGCCACGCCGGCGCTGATCGCCGACTTCGCGCGGTAGGCGGCGCGGTCCGGGAGCTCCCGGCCGCGCCCGCCCGCCGGGCGAGGACGACGGTCAGGAAGCAATCATGGATCGAGCCGGGCCGCGCGCGCCGCCGTGGGCGCGCGGCCCATCTACCGAGGCACCACCGACGAACGATGGACAAGACCAGGGAGAAGCAGGGGGAGGCCCCGCGGCCGGATCCGCGGCCGGGGGACTACTACACGATCGAGTCCCGCTGCGACACCTACTACGTGTCGGGCGAGACGGCGGTGCGGGTCGGGGCGATGCTGGTGCGGCGCTGGCGGCCGCGGTGGGCGCGCTTCGTGGACATCTGGGGGCGGCGCGTGTGGGTGCGCACCGACCTGATCGAGGCGATCACCGAGAGCACGGAGGCGCAGCGCGAGCGCGACCGCGCGTTCCGCTACGCCCAGCACCGCGAGCAGAAGGCCGACCGCCGCTGGGACGACGACGAGAACTGGTGAGCCGGGCACCTGCCCGGCACCACCGCAAGGAGAGGAGCATGGTCGAACCACGCGGAGCCGACCTCGGCCATTCGTCCATAGCGGCGCAATTCACGAATGATCGTGCTTTCGCGAGAGAGTACATCAGACAAGAGGTGCTACGCATTTATGGCCCTGTGCTCGACCTCTTTCTTGAAATGTTGGATGAGTGCGCGAGTTTTCAGACTCGTGCCATTATTTCCAGCAAACGAGAACTCGAAGATACCGTGCTCGCCGGGGTGCTGTATCGCCGCGTTCAAGCGCTATTTGACAGCATTGTCGTTCAATTGTCAGCTGGCCAGATCCACGGAGCTAATCTGGTGCTCCGCGCATTCTTAGAAACCGCTTGGGCTATCGAATGGATGCTGAAGGAAGATGTAGCTCTGCGCGCCCGTCAGTACTACGTGCTCAGGCTACGCCACCAGATCGCTGAAAACGCCGTGTTTATTCGTGGTACAGAAGAACACAAGCAGTTTGCGAAGGATTTGAGCGATCAGCGTCTGACGGAATTAGGGCTCCCGTCGAATTCAGAGGAAATCGCGCGGAACGAGATGGAGCGAGTAGCAGCACACATTGCAAAATATCCAGATCTCGCGCATGTAGACGCGGAAATTTCGCGGAGGAAAAAACGGGTCAGTGACCTCAAATGGTTCGAGTTGTTTGGAGGACCGAACAACTATGGAGCGTTGGCGCGACACCTCGACCGAGGAGACGAGTACGTCGTGACGTACCGCAATCTTTCTCATGCGATTCACGGCTCGCGGACGCAAGACCACGTTTTGGTACGAGAGCCCGGAAAGGCAGAGATACAGCCAATACGTGAGCTCGAAGGTTTCGCCGGGGTGGTTCAGTTGGCTTGGGCGCTCATTCTACGAGTGCACAAGCTGATGGTGATGCACTTCCGGCCCGACGAATTCCCAAGTTTCCAGAGGCGCTTTTTCCCCGAGGGCAAATCTCGGTTGAACTTGCCGGATGTCGAGTTTGAACGAGACGTGGCCTACTACTGACAGTCTCATGAAGATCTTCGGGCAGCACGACGAGAACACCATCCGCCAGCTCCAGGACGTGGCGAGCCGGGCGGAGCGCGTGGCGCTGATGGCGGACGGGCACGTCGGCTACATCATGCCGATCGGCGGCGTGGCCGGGTACCGCGACAGGGTCTCGGTCGTCGGCGTGGGCTTCGACATCGCGTGCGGCAACTGCGCGATCCGGACCGACCTGCGGGTGGAGGACGTGACCCGCGGGCTCGAGCTGGGCGAGATCAAGCGCAATCCGCACCGGCTGGTGGCGGACCGGCGCGCCAACCGGGTCGCGGACGAGGTGCAGGACACCATCTCGTTCGGGATCGGGCGGAAGAACGAGGCGGACGACGCGCCCGTCGACCACCCGCTGTTCATCGACCCGGCGTGGTTCGCCATCCCCAACACGGGGGGCTACCGCGATACGCTGCGCGAGAAGGCGCGGCGCCAGCTCGGCACCGTGGGGAGCGGCAACCACTACGTGGACGTGTTCGCCGACGAGACCGGCGCCGTGTGGGTGGGCGTGCACTTCGGGAGCCGCGGCTTCGGGCACACCGTGGCCTCGGACTTCCTCTCGCTCTCGCAGGGGGGCCGCTGGGGCGAGCGGGCGAAGGAGAAGGAGGTGCTGCTCGACATCCGCGAGGGAATCGGGCAGGACTACTGGCACCTGATGGAGCTCGCGGGGCGCTACGCCTACGCCGGGCGCGAGTGGGTGGCGCGCAAGGTGGTGGAGCTGCTGGGCGGCACCGAGCTGGAGATGGTGCACAACCACCACAACTTCGCCTGGCGCGAGACGCACCTCTCGCCCGAGGGCGAGCCGGTGGAGTACGTCGTGGTCCGCAAGGGCGCCACGCCGGCGTGGCCCGGGCAGAAGGGCTTCATCGGCGGGTCGATGGGCGACGACGCGGTGATCGTGGAGGGGACGGCGGCACCGGAGGGGAGCGAGCTGGCGGCGCTGCAGCGCGACGCGCTCTTCAGCACGGTGCACGGCGCGGGGCGGGTGATGAGCCGCACCGAGGCCGCGGGGAAGCGCGCCCGCCGCAACCGTCCCGGCACCCGCGGGAAGATCGATCCGCGGATGGTGGAGGAGTGGCTGGCAGGAAGGGGGTGATCCTGCGCGGCGGCGGGCTGGACGAGGCGCCGCAGGTGTACCGGCGCCTGGGGAAGGTGCTGGAGGCGCAGGGCGACACCATCACCATCAAGCACGTGCTGCAGCCGCTGGTGGTGGTGATGGCCGGCGCCAACGAGATCGACCCGTACAAGGACTGACGCGGGGAGGAGGCGGCATGGCGAACCCACACCTGATCATCCCCATCGGCACCCAGGTGGTGGTTCGCCACGCGGTCGCCACCGGCGCGGGCGCGCCGCTCTGCCCGGCGGGCGCTGCGCGAAGCTGGTGGAGGCGTCGGAGGCGAGCGCGCTGCCGCGGGAGCCCACCGCCCGCCGCGAGGCGTACCCTGCTGCTGCGCGTTCTCCGGGCAGGTTGCGGCAGGCGCGTGGCTCCGGGCGCGGTCGAGGGCCGAGGTCGCGAGTCCGCGAAGGCGGACTTCGTGCCGTTCCAGCGGTGGGTTTCCAACCCATCGCTCGCCAACCCATCGCGCGCCAACCCATCGTGCGCCAACCCATCGTGCGTTGTGACCGACGAGATCCCCCAGCCGCCGGGGTGGACGGCGGCGACACCATTCAGCGGGAGGAAACGATGACCGAGGACTTCTTCACGTAGATGTTCGGCTTCTTCACGGGTATCCGGGCCGGGGACCGCCGGCTGATGGAGCGCGCGTTCGCGGCCGCGGAGGCGACCCCCGACCCCGTGCTGGCGATGCTGCACCTGCTGGGCGCGTGCGGCTCGCCAGACGCGGCGGTGGCGGGGCGTGCCGGCCGCGAGCTGGCGCGGCGCCTCGGCGAAGTGCCGCTCGACCGGCTCCCGGCGTTCGACGAGCGGATGCGCCGCACGCTGAGCTTCGCGTCGTATCCACGCCCCCGGCTTGCGTTTCCCCGGTGGTTCCTGGAGCGAGACGCCGTCGGGCGGGTGCGGCTGGGCGGCGAAGCGGCGCTCCCGGCGCTGGCGATCCTCTCCATGCACCCCTCCGGATACGTGCGCGACGACGCCGTGGCCGCGCTGGCGGCGCGGGAGGACGGCGCCGGGCTGCCGTACCTGCTGCTGCGCGCGAACGACTGGGTGGAGCCCATCCGCCGGCGGGTGTGGATCGCGCTGCACGGCCGGTTCCCTCCGCGCTTCGCCACGGCGTGGGTCCGGTCGCTCCCGCTGCTGATGCGCCTGGAGGATGCACGGCGCGGCGAGTACGGCCCGGCGGTGGTGAGGCGCGTCCTCGACGAGCTGGCCGAGAAGCCCGAGTGCCGCCCCGCGCTCATGGCGGGGCTCGCCTCGCCGGACCGCGTGGTGCGGCGCACCTGCTTCCGCGTCCTGGCGCGCGCGTCGAAGCCGGCCGAGGCGGTGCGCATCGGCCTGGCGAACGACGATCCCGTCGTCCGCCTGCAGGCCGCCCGCGAGGCGGAGCGGCTGAAGCCCGGCGAGCTCGCGGCCATCGTCCCGGTGATGCTGCTGGACCGCTTCGTGGCCGTGCGCACGGTGGCGGCGATCTTCGCCGAGCGGGCGGGCGACACGGCGCTGCTGCGCGCGGCGGCGCTGGATGCAGCCGCGACGCCGCGGGGAATCGCCGCGGCCGGGCTGGCCAGGCGCGGAACGGACGTGGCGGCGCTCTACCGCGCGGCGGTGGACGGGGATGAACGGACGCGGGTGGGCGCCGTGGCGGGGCTGGGCGAGCGGGGCGCGGCGGCGGACGCGGAGATCGTCGCGCGCTTCCTGGAGCATCCGCATGGGCGGGTGCGCGCGGTGGCCGTGGAGGCGTACGCGCGGCTGGCGCGCGAGGAAGCCGTCCCCGTCCTCGCACGGATGCTGGAGGATGCGGCGCCCGCCGTCTCCCGGGCGGCGATGCGCGCGCTGGAGCGGCGGCGGATGTGGGTCGACCCCGGCGCGCTCGAAGCGCTGTACGCGCCGGCGAACCCGCCGCACGTGCGGGCGAACGCGCTGCGGCTGATGAGCCGCCGTGGCCGCTGGGCCGGCATCGTCCCCGTGCTGCGCGCCCTGTGCGATGGAGACGGGCGGATCGCCGAGGCGGCCCGGCGCCACCTGGGGCGGTGGGCGCAGCTCCAGCGCAGCGCGTTCGTCTCCCCCACGGCCGAGGAGCATCAGCGCTTCCTGGATGCGCTGGGCCAGTACGGCGGGTGCATCACCGACCCGGCCCTCGCGGCCCAGCTCCGGGTATTCCGATGACGCGCATGGACGGGGAGCCCACCGCCCGCCGCGAGCTGCACGACCTACTGCTGCGCGTCCGCCTCGGCGGGCGCGTGGAGGTAGGAGTGTGATCCTTTAAGTGGAGAGTCGCATGGAGAGTATCAAACCGTTCGCTGAACTCATGCATTCGGACTCTCGGCACGAGGGATGGATTGTCGTAGATGCCGACGCTCCTGGAGGTGAGCGGCCGCTCGCGCTCAAAGATCGCTATGACACTGTCGCAGGCTGGGAGTTATCCGAAGCCGTCCCAGAGGGTGTGCGCTCTGCTTATAACGTTGCTCGAATGCTGTGGGTATACGGATGGTTTTATTGGCCGTTTTATACCATCGCCAGCTTGCATGCGATCTTTTCACTAGACATGGCATTGTTGGTTCGATGGTGTCGTGAGGACGGAATAACGGGACCTGTGAAGCGGTCACCACCGTTGCGAGAAATGCTAGAACGGGCTGTTCGGGAACGCTGGGTTACAGATGAAGGAATCGCGTACGCGGAACGAATCCGCGCTAGTGCAAGAGAAGAGTATGAAAACTATTCGCCGGAACTTCGCGTAGCGCTTGGCCCGAATCCTTGGGAGGAGTCCGACCAACGGTATTGTCACCACCTTCTGGAATCGATTCCAAAATTGAGGAATGCGTTCGCGCATCCGAAGAACTACTGGCATGGACTTTCAACGTTCTCTCTTATGGATCTGGAGGATGTACACGGATTAATTCAGCAGCTATTCCCGGCCGGGATCGACACTTCCAATCTCGCTGCGACAGACGAAAACGACGTGAGTAACTGAAACCATGCTGCTGACGCTGACCACCACGCACCGCCCGGCGACGGACCTGGGCTACCTGCTGGGGAAGAACCCGGCGCGGGCGCAGAGCTTCGAGCTGGCGTTCGGCACGGCGCACGTGTTCTACCCCGAGGCGGGGGACGACGTGTGCACGGCCGCGCTGCTGCTGGACGTCGACCCCGTGGGGCTGGTGCGCGGGAGCGGGGGGCTGGACCAGTACGTCAACGACCGGCCGTACGCCGCGTCGTCGTTCCTCTCCGTCGCCCTCTCGCGGGTGATGCGGAGCGCGATGGCGGGGAGCAGCCGCGAGCGCCCGGAGCTGGCGGAGACGCCGATCCCGCTCGTGGCGCGCATCGCCGTGCTCCCCTGCCGCGGCGGCGACGGCTTCCTGCGCCGCCTCTTCGAGCCGCTGGGGTACGCGGTCGAGGCCGTGCCGCATCCGCTGGACGAGGCGGAGCCGGGGTGGGGCGACAGCCGCTACTTCACCGTCACCCTCTCGGCCACGAAGCGGCTCTGCGAGCTGCTCACTCACCTGTACGTGCTGGTGCCCGTGCTCGACGGCGCCAAGCACTACTACGTGGGCGACGACGAGGTGGAGAAGCTGCTGCGCCACGGCGAGGGGTGGCTGCCGATGCACCCCGAGCGCGACCTGATCGCCCGGCGCTACCTGAAGCACCGGCACTCGCTGGTGCGCGACGCCATCGCCCGGCTGGTGGCGCAGGAGGAGCCCGAGGCGGAAGAGGCGGCGGAGGCGCGCGACGCCGAGGAGGAGGCCGTCGAGCGCCGCATCAGCCTGAACGAGCAGCGCCTGACCGCCGTGTTCGATGCGCTGAAGGCGACGGGCGCGGCAGAGGTGATCGATCTGGGCTGCGGCGAAGGCAACCTGCTGCGCAAGCTCATCCGCGAGCCGCACTTCAAGAAGATCGTGGGGATGGACGTCGCCCACCGCTCGCTGGAGATCGCCGCGGAGCGGCTGAAGCTGGAGCGGCTGAACGAGCGGCAGCGCGCGCGCATCCGGCTCATCCACGGCTCGCTGATGTACCGCGACACGCGCCTGGCCGGCTTCGGCGCGGCGGCGGTGGTGGAGGTGGTCGAGCACCTGGACCCGCCGCGGCTGGCGGCCTTCGAGCGCGTGGTGTTCGGAGAGGCGCGGCCGGGGGCGGTGGTGCTCACCACGCCGAACGCCGAGTACAACGTGCGCTGGCCCACCCTCCCCGCCGGCCGCTTCCGCCACCGCGACCACCGCTTCGAGTGGACGCGCGCCGAGCTCGCCGCGTGGGCGGGCGGCGTCGCGGAGCGCTACGGCTACGTCGTCCGCCACGAGCCCGTGGGCGAGGTGGACGACGAGGTCGGGCCGCCGACGCAGATGGCGGTCTTCACCCGCGGCGACCTCCTCCCCGACCCGGGCGAGCCGGAGCAGGACGGCGTCGCGGCGGAGGAAGCGTAGCGTGTCGCGCAGCATCCACGCGACCCGCGCCTCGCTGGCGCGGCTGCTGGCGGCGGGGGACGCGCGCGCCGAGGCGGCCGAGCGCGAGCGGCGCGCGCTGGAGCGCAAGCGGGGGATGAAGCACGGCGCCGCCATCGGCCGCTGCCCGCGCGAGCGGGGGCACACCGCGCCGGAGACGATCCCTGTCGTGGTGCACCGCGCGGAGCCGCACGCGCACTTCCCGGCGGGCGAGGAGGACGTGCGCGAGCTGCTGCGCCGCCTCCCGCGCGGCGTGGCGGACGGGCTGGCGCGGGTGGAGATGCGGCTGGGCCGCGAGGTGCAGGCCGAGACGGCGGAGCGCGACCCCGGCGGCGAGGAGGCGGACCCGCTCACCGGACGGCTGTCGTACCCGCGCTTCCCCGGCGTCTGGACCGGACGGATCCTGGGGCGCTACCGGGCGGACGCCGCGGCGATCGAGCTGTACGCGTACGTCCACGACGCGGCCCGGCCGCTCCCGTCGGCGTGGGCGATGCTGCTGCGGCTGGAGGCGCTGGCCGTGCTCGCGCACGAGGTGGCGCACCACCACGACCACACCGAGCGCGTGGCCCGCGGCCGGTGGACGGCGGAGGAGCACGGGACCGTGGAGTGCTACGCCGAGGCCATGCAGCACCGCTGGACGCAGTCCATCGTCCTCCCCTGGCTGCGGGAGCGGTACGCGGACGAGGTCGCGGAGACGGAGCGATGGGTGGCCCGCCACGGCGGGATCGCGCTCCCCTTCGAGTCGCTGGCCGACGACCCGCGCGTGACCGGCCGGAACGGGGAGATGCACGGCGAGCGCCTGCTGTGGAACATGCGCGCGGCGCTGGAGATCCTGGCCGGCGAGGTGGAGCGCGGCGAGCCCGCGTGGGCGTGCCGGACCCGGTTCGCGAGGGAGCTCTACTACCAGGCGCGCTACGACGACGCGCTGGCGGTGGTCGGCGGCGTGCTGGAAGCCCGGCCCGGAGAGCCGCGCGCGCTGCTGGTGAAGGGAGACGTGCTCGCACGCCAGGGCCGCCACGCCGGGGCGCTCGAGATCGGCCGCGCGCTCGCCGGGCGCGACCCGCTCCTGGACGACGACGCGTGGCAGCTCGTGGCCGACGCCTGCCAGGAGCTGGGGCTGTGGAGCGAGGCCGAGGCCGCGCTCGCCGTGCGGCTGGAGCTGGCGGCGGCGGAAGGCTGGCGCGTGCACCGCCTGCTGATCCAGCGCGCGGAGCTGCGCATCGGCAGCGGCGACCTGGCGGGCGCCGCCCGCGACCTGGACGCGGTCGAAAGCGACCGGCCCTACATCCTGCGGCGCGTGGAGAAGCTGCGGACCCGGATCGAGGCGGCCGCGGAGAACGGGAGTCTCGCGGAGCCCGCGGCAGAAGCGTCGTGACGCACCGCCGCGGCCGCCACGGACCCCGATGCGCGCCGCTCTGTCTCGGCAGCACCCACGGGCTGCAGTCCGCGCAGGCGGACTTCGTGTAGTCGTTGCAGCGGATTCATCCGCCCTGCCCCTGCTGGCGTCGGAGGACCGAATCCGCCGATGGCCCGAGTTCCGGAGAGAAACGCAGTGAAGCGATCCAAAGGCCGAAAGCCGGGCCGGTATGATCCAGTCATCGCCGAGGCCGAGCGCCTGCTCGCCCAGGCTGCCGCGCTGCCGCCGCCGCAGATCACGTGGACGCCGAGGGCGCCCGCGGACCGCGCCGGCGCGCGCGAGCCCGGGGCGGAGTGGGTCGTCGGGATCGAGCCGTGGCTGGTGGACGACGGCGAGTACGGCGTGCTGCACGTCGGCCGGCCGATCGACTTCGCGCTGCGGTGGGAAGCGATCGCGCTGGAGGCCGCCCCGGCCGCGCAGCCGCAGGCGCTCGCACTGGGCGAGGGCGTCTACCAGGTGCAGGCCACTGTCGTCCGCTCGGCCGAGGAAGTCTGCGTGATCGACTTCGGCCTGCTGGCGCACGCGTACGATTTTCCCGGCTGGCTGCGCGAAGGAGACGCGGTGCGTGGCGACGTGGCGCTGGGAATCGACACCGGCAGCTACCGGCGCGGGCACTACGAGGATCTCGATCTCCCTGCGCTCATTTATCCGTGGCGCCTCGACCGCATCGTCCTGGAGCACGCGACCCGCGTTCCCGCGCCCGAGCACGTCCGCGTACGGTGGGGGAACCCGGAGATGATGACCAACGATCCCGACCTGCGCACGCACCGCGAGATCTCGGTCGCGAACTGGGAGAAGGACTACCGGCCGGGGGAGATGGGCCGCTACCACCTCCACTGCAGCCTGCTGTCGCGCATCCCCCGCGAGCCGGACGCCAC
This sequence comes from Longimicrobiaceae bacterium, assembly GCA_045803205.1. Classification (GTDB taxonomy): domain Bacteria; phylum Gemmatimonadota; class Gemmatimonadetes; order Longimicrobiales; family Longimicrobiaceae; genus Longimicrobium. The sequence continues at coordinate 15,421 of JBJMPM010000314.1, read as the reverse complement.
GGACCGCCACCCCGCCTTCGCCGCGAAGGCCGACGCCTGACCATCCGCATGACCGAATCGACCGAGCCATCCACCGAGGCAGCCGCCACCCTCCCCCGCGCCGCGGACGCGCGCGAAGCGCCGCGCGCGCCCGTGCTCCGCATCCCCCAGCTCTCGCTGGTGGTGCTGGTGGGCGCGTCGGGGTGCGGGAAGTCGACCTTCGCGCGGCGGCACTTCCTTCCCACCGAGGTGCTGTCGAGCGACTTCTTCCGCGCGATGGTGCGCGACGACGAGACCGACCAGAGCGCCACCACCGACGCCTTCGACGTGCTCCATTTCGTCGCACGCCGGCGGCTGCGCGCGGGGCGGCTCACGGTGGTCGACGCCACCAGCGTGCAGCCGGAGTCGCGCAGGGCGCTGGTGGCGCTCGCCAAGGAGTGCCACGTGTTCGCCGTGGCCATCGTGCTCAACGTCCCCGAGCGCGTCTGCTCGGACCGCAACCGCGCGCGCAGCGACCGCCAGGTGCCGCCGCACGTCATCCCCCAGCAGGTGTCGCAGCTCCGGCGCGGGCTGCGCGGCCTGGCGCGCGAGGGCTTCCGCCACGTCCACGTGCTCGACTCGGTGGAGGCGATCGAATCCGCCACCGTCATCCGCGAGCCGCTCTGGAGCGACCGCCGCGCCGACCCCGGCCCCTTCGACGTGATCGGCGACGTGCACGGCTGCGCCGACGAGCTCGACGCGCTCCTCGGCCTGCTCGGCTACGCGCCGGGCGAGGACGGGGTGCGCCGGCACCCGGAGGGGCGCAAGGCGGTGTTCGTGGGCGACCTGGTGGACCGCGGGCCACACACCGCGCGCGTGCTGAAGACGGCGATGGCGATGGTGGAGGCGGGGAGCGCGCTCGCCGTGCCCGGGAACCACGACGTGAAGCTGGTGAAGGCGCTGCGCGGCCGGAACGTGCAGGTGAAGCACGGGCTGCAGGCCTCGCTCGACGACCTGGCCGCCGAGGGCGAGGCGTTCCGCGAGCGGGTGGCGAAGTTCCTGGACGGGCTGGTGAGCCACTACGTGTTCGACGGCGGCCGCCTGGTGGTGGCGCACGCGGGGCTCAAGGAGGAGATGCACGGGCGCTCCTCCGGCGCCGTGCGCGAGTTCGCCCTCTACGGCGACACCACCGGCGAGAGCGACGAGCTGGGGCTCCCCGTGCGGCTGGACTGGGCGCGCGACTACCGCGGCCGCGCCTCCGTGGTCTACGGCCACACGCCGGTGGCGCGCGCCGCGTGGGTGAACAACACGCTCAACGTCGACACCGGGTGCGTGTTCGGCGGGAGCCTGACGGCGCTGCGCTGGCCGGAGCGCGAGCTGGTCTCCGTCCCCGCCGCGCGGGAGTACGCGGAGCCCGCGCGCCCCTTCCTCCCGCGCCCGGGCGAGGAGCCGGCGCCGGACGACGGGCTGCTGGAGCTGGAGGACGTCTCCGGGAAGCGCTTCGTGGAGACGCGGCTGCACCGCGGCGTCACCATCCGCGAGGAGAACGCGGCCGCGGCGCTGGAGGTGATGAGCCGCTTCGCCGCGAACCCGCGCTGGCTGGTCTATCTCCCGCCCACTATGTCGCCGTCGGAGACCACGCGGGCGGCGGGGCTCCTGGAGCACCCGGCGGAGGCCTTCGCCTACTACCGCCGCGAGGGGGTGGCGCGCGTGGTGTGCGAGGAGAAGCACATGGGCTCGCGCGCCGTGGTGGTGGTCTGCCGCGACGAGGCCGCCGCGCGCCGCCGCTTCGGCGTCGTGGGGGAGGGGATGGGGATCGTCTACACCCGCACCGGGCGGCGCTTCTTCACCGACCCCGCGCTGGAGGCGCAGGTGGTGGCGGCGGTGGGCGGCGCGATCGGCGCGGCGGGGCTCTGGGAGGAGCTGGCGACCGGCTGGGCGGTGCTGGACTGCGAGCTGATGCCCTGGTCCGCCAAGGCGCAGGAGCTGATCCGCGACCAGTACGCCGCCGTGGCCGCCGCCGCGCGCGGGGCGCTGGGCGAGGCCGTCCATGCGCTGGAGCGGGCGGCGGAGCGCGGCGCGCCGGTGGACGGGCTGCTGGCGCGCCAGCGCGAGCGGCGGCGGATGGTGGAGGCGTACGCCGCCGCGTACGGGCGCTACTGCTGGCCGGTGGAGTCCATCGCCGACCTGCGGCTGGCGCCCTTCCACCTGCTCGCCACCGAGGGCGCGGTGCACGTGGACCGCGACCACCTCTGGCACCTGGAGACGGCCGCGCGCATCCGCGCGGCGGCGGGCGATGGGCTCTTCCACCCCACCGCCCACCGCGTGGTGGAGCTGGCCGACGCGGAGAGCGAGGCCGCGGCGACGGCGTGGTGGGAGGAGATGACGGAGGCCGGCGGCGAGGGGATGGTGGTGAAGCCGCTGGAGTTCGTGGCCACGGGGCGGCGCGGGCTCGTGCAGCCGGCGGTGAAGTGCCGCGGCCGGGAGTACCTGCGCATCATCTACGGCCCGGAGTACACGGATCCGGCCAACCTGGAGCGGCTGCGGAAGCGCGGGTTGGGCGCCAAGCGCTCGCTGGCGCTGCGCGAGTTCGCGCTGGGCGTCGAGGCGCTGGAGCGCTTCGTCCGCGGCGAGCCGCTGCGCCGGGTGCACGAATGCGTGTTCGGCGTGCTCGCGCTGGAGTCCGAGCCGGTGGACCCGCGGCTCTGAGGCCGGGCGTCTCACGCAGAGACGCAGAGTCGCAGAGAGAGGGTGGGTGGTTCTCTCGTCTCTGCACCTCTGGGAGGACCGTCGTTTTCAGGCATGTCGTTGTGTATCCGGAGCACGTCACGCACATTGCGAAGGTGCGGCAACCGTTCCTCCATCGCGACGCCCTTCGATGCGATCCGTCCACACCGCCCTGGCCCTGACGCTCGCGCTCGCCGGCGCCGCGCGCGCCCAGAGCCCCGCGCCCGACTCGGCGCCGGCCACGTTCCCGGGCGGCGTCGCGTCTCTCGCGCCCCCCCGGGTCGAGCGCGTCCTCGCCCCGGGCGACTCGGTGCGCATCGTCTCCATCGCGGGGCGGTACTCCGGCACCATCGCGCGCGTCAACGCCGACACGGTGGTGGTGCGCGCCCCCGGGCGGCTGGACGCGATCCCCCGCAGCGAGGTGGAGCGGCTGGAGCGCTACACGGGAAAGTCGTCGCGGTCGCGCGCCATCCTCACCGGCGGCGGGGCGGGGCTCGCGGTCGGAACGGTGCTCGGCGGGATCGCCGGGCGGATCATCGGCCGCGTCCGCTGCAAGCCGGCGGACCAGCCCTGCACCCCCGGCGAGCACGACTCCACCATCCAGGGCGCCATGCTGGCCGAAGGCGCGATCCTCGGCGCGCTGGTGGGGGCGATGCTCGGCCCCACCTTCCGCCGCGAGCACTGGGAGCGCGCCGAGGGCGCCTTCCCGGTCTTCCAGGCCGCCCCGGCCGGGGGCGGCGTCGCGGCAGGCGTCACGTTCCGGTTCTGACCGGTGTCCGTCTCCCTCCCCATCGCGCGTTCTGAAGGGAACGCAATGCGGACGAGGTGAGACCGCAGCGACGCACCTCTCCGCGTCACCCTCACCCAGGCCTCCCGCCATGAAGCTCCACATCCTCGGATCCGCCGCGGCCCTGGCGCTGGCCGCCGCCGCGCCTTCCGCCGCGCGCGCGCAGGCGGAGCCCGGCGACATGGTGCGCGTCTGGGCCGGGCAGGGGCGGCAGGAGGGAATCGTCGTCGCGGCGGCGGCCGACAGCCTGCGGCTCTTCGTCTTCCGCAGCGACACGGTGGCGCTGGCGTGGACGGAGGTGCGCCGCATCGACGTCAGCCAGGGCCGCGAGTCTCCCCGGGAGGCGATGGCACGCGGGGCGGTCCGCGGGCTCGCGTACGGCGCGGCGGCGGGAGCCGTGACCGGCTTCATCTTCGGTGGGTCGTTCTGCCGCGTCGAATCCCTCCGCGCTCCGGGGGGGACGGGGCCGAGCAGCCGCGGCTGCGGGATGACGGGGCGCTGGATCGGGGCGGGGATGGGCGCGGCCGGCGGCGGCGTGATCGGGCTAGGCGCGGGGGTGGTGTACGGAAGCTGGAAGCCGCGCACGCGCTGGAAGCGCGCACGCGCCCAGCCGGAGCTGGCGGTGGGGGCCGCGCCGGGCGGCATGGCCCTGGAGCTCCGCCTGCGGCACTGAGCCCCCGGGGAAAGGACCAGCCTCGCGGAACGATGCAGGGACGCCGGGAGCCTCGTGGCTCCCGGCGTCTCCGCGTTTCCGCGCCCGGCGACGTTCGCGCGCCCGGCGTTGACACCGCCACCCCGGCGCGGCAACGTGCACCGGCAGCGGGATCATCCATCCCCCCGACCCGGGCGGCGCGCATGCGGCAGGTGTGGATCACGAAGAAGGGCGGTCCCGAGGTGCTGCGGGTGCGCGAGGCGCCCGACCCCGAGCCGAAGCCGGGCGAGGTGCGCATCCGCGTGGCCGCGGCGGGGATCAACTTCGCCGACATCCTGGCGCGGATGGGGCTCTATCCCGACGCGCCGAAGCTGCCGGCGGTCGTCGGCTACGAGGTGGCGGGGAGGGTGGACCGCGTGGGCGCCGGGGTGACGGAGGCGCGCGAGGGCGACCGGGTGGGCTCCATCACCCGCTTCGGGGGCTACTCCGACCTGGTGTGCGTCCCCGCCGCGCAGGCGTATCCGCTCCCGGAGTGGCTCTCGTTCGAGAAGGCGGCGGCCATCCCGGTGAACTACCTGACCGCCTGGATCATGCTGGTGTGGCTCGGCTGCGTACGCGAGGGCGACCGGGTGCTGGTGCACGCGGCGGCCGGCGGGGTGGGGCAGGCGGCGCTGCAGATCTGCCTGTGGAAGGGGGCGGAGGTGATCGGCACCGCCAGCGCCTCGAAGCACGCGCGGCTGCGCGAGCGGGGGGTGGCGCACTGCATCGACTACCGCACGCAGGACTTCCTGGCCGAGGTCAGGCGCATCACCGGCGGCCGCGGGGTCGACATCGCCCTGGACGCCGTGGGCGGGAGCAGCTTCCGCAAGAGCTACCAGGCGCTGGCCTCGCTGGGGCGGCTGTACGTGTTCGGCGCGTCGGCGCTGGCGCCGGGGACGAAGCGGAGCGTGTTGGCCGCCGCGCGGGGGCTGCTGGCGATGCCCGCCTTCCGCCCGATCCCGCTGATGAACGCCAACAGGGGCGTGCACGGGGTGAACCTGGGCCACCTCTGGCACCAGCCCGAGCGGCTGCAGGGGATGATACGGGAGATCGTGGCGCTGGTCGCCGGCCGCACCTTCGACCCCGTGGTCGACCGCACCTTCCCCTTCTCGCGGGCCGGCGAGGCGCACGCCTACATGCAGAACCGCCGCAACTTCGGCAAGGTGCTGCTCACGCCGGACTGACGGCGGTTCTCTCTCCGCGTCTCCGCGTGAGGCCCACCCTGCTTCGAGCTGGCGCAAAACCCAAGGCTCGCACAGATTTACGGGATGCGCTCCGCCTCTTTCCTCCCTCGCTCCGCCCTCGTCTCGCTCGCCTGCGCGCTGCTCGCGGGGTGCGACGTGTCGGGCGCGCGCGCGGGGACGTCGGAGGAGGAGGAGGCCCCGGCGGCGCCGTTCCGCGGCGTGCTCCCCACGCCGGCCGCCGCCGCGGCGCCGGGGTTCCACGTGGCCTACGCCCCGGTGCGCGACTCGACGTTCGCGGTGTGGCAGGAAGACTTCCGGCGGGCGCGCTTCCTGGAAGACGTGGCGGAGTGGATGAACGGCTGGATCCGCCTCCCCACCGACGTGACCCTCACCTTCGCGGAGTGCGGCGAGAGCAACTCCTTCTACCGCCCCGAAGACCGCACCGTGGTGGTCTGCTTCGAGCTGGTCGACGAGCTCGACGCCCTCTTCGAGGCGGACCGGGACCGCGACCAGGCGGTGGACGACGCGCTCCTCTTCACCACCCTGCACGAGGTGGGGCACGCGCTGGTGACCGTGCTCGACCTTCCCATCACCGGGCGCGAGGAAGACGCGGTGGACCAGCTCGCCGCGCTGATCCTGGTGGACGGGAGCGACGAGGGCGACGAGGCCGCCATCAACGGCGTGCGCGGCCTTCCCGACGACGAGCAGCTCGACGAGCTGGCCTTCGCCGACGAGCACGCGCTGAACGGCCAGCGCTTCTACAACGTGCTCTGCCTGGTGTACGGCCAGAACCCCGAGGCGCACCCCGAGTGGACGCAGGACGGCACCCTTCCCGTGGAGCGCGCCGAACGCTGCCCCGAGGAATACGGCCAGACGCGCGCCGCCTGGCAGAAGCTCCTGCAGCCCTACCTGCGGGACTGAAAGACGCGAGAAACCTCGCGGGTCCCCCCCCGAGACGTCATCCTGAGGCCGGTCTCTTTGCAAACGCGTCTATGAAAGACCTTGCAGGCCGAAGGATCTATGACCGCGGCAGCACGTGAGGCGGCGAAGTGCGCCCGAGGCCAAACGCGAAAAGACTCGACAGCGCGTCACCTTGGCTGAGTGCCTTCACATGCTATAGATAGATCCTTCGGCCTGCGCGTGATTGAGCATGCCGATGCCACAGCGTGACCGGCCTCAGGATGACGTTTGCAGGGAGACGGTTTCTCAACGATCGGCACGTGGGGCATGGACGCCCCACTCGCGGGACGGACGATCCCTGCCGTTTTCCTCCTCCGCCCACTTTGTCGCGGGCGCCTCCTCCGACAAAGCCGTAGACCGTCGCGTCGCAGCGCGCGCATCCGTTCGCGCCAGGGCCGAGAATGCGCGCGGCTGCGTGCAGTATGGCCGAGTTCGCGCGGTGGCGAACGAAAGCCTTGGAAGTAAGCGGGGTGTCAGATATACTACGCGTCCCCACCTGCTACCCGAGGTGAGGACCGGCGCGCGGTGCGTCGCCGGAGAGCAGATCGCGGCGCCCGCCGGATGCGACCCCCACCCAGTCCGGCGGCTCCCGCATTGGCGCCGCGAACCCTCGCAAGCACCGGCTCCATCCCCCCGCCGGGCGCGGATGCGCGCGGACTGCGCGCCCCGCCCCGGGAGAATCCCCGAGTACCCTGGAGGAGACATGAGCGATTCGAAAGACGCGGTGCTTCCCGATCTCGCCTCGTCCCGCCCCGCCAACCGCCGCGAGTTCCTGGGCAGGTCCGCGGTCGCGGCCGCGGCGGCGGCCGGGATCCCCGCGCTGATGGCCGCCTGCGGCGAGAGCACCACCGGGCCGGCGCAGGCCGCCGCCCCCGCGTCTCCGGGCGCCGCCGGCGGGATCCGGGCGTCGCTGGCCGGCGGGCGCAACTTCGGCCAGACGGTGGGCAAGATGGTGGCGGGCACCGTCGGCGGTGCCCCGGACTGCAAGGTCCCCGCGCTCGAGAAGGGGGTCACCACGACCTACCTGCAGCGCATCATCACCGACTCGGACCGCACGGGGACCGGGCTGGCCACGGTGCTGAAGGGGGTGGTGAAGTCCCCCAGCGGCGTGACGGTGCAGATCGTGGTGCAGGACAGCCGCGGGCGGGCGTGGCCGGCGCGCACCATCAGCAAGCAGTCGGACCTGGCGTACGCCATGAAGGACGCGATGGCGACCAACCCGAACCACCTGGGCGTGCACCGCGCGAGCCTGCAGGCGGGGAGTCACGTCATCTCCATCAGCAAGTCGAGCATCGTGCAGTTCCAGGACAGCGTGGCTTCCGACATCTACGGGAACCACAACGACATCTTCGCCCGGGGGATGTGCGACCTGTTCAACACCTCGGTCGCGGGGTACCCCATCGCCTCCACCGTGCACGACCCGCTGCACTGCTAGCGGCGCCGCGCGGGAAGCGTAGAAGGCCCGGCTGCGGAGAACGCGGCCGGGCCTTCGTGCATGTGGACAGGGAGCTCCGATATGATATGAAAGAGGTCCGGCTGGCGCGAAGATATTCCGCAAGGCGGCTTGGGGGATTATCTTGGCTGCAATCCCCCGGACAGCCACTTCCCGGAACTCGCGCTCACCCCCCCTGCACATCCACAGGAGGAGTCCATGAATCGCAGCGCCCTGGCCCTGCTCGGGCTGCTCGCGCTCCCGCTGACCGCCGCGGCCCAGAACCGGCCCCTGCTGGCGAACGAGCCGCCGCCCGAGCGCCTGCCGGAGTCGAACTTCTCCATCACCCCGTACCTGGGGGTGCGCGTCCCCTTCAACACCGGCACCGAGGTGCTGGCCACGGAGGGCGGCGACCAGTTCCAGCTGCGCTGGGAGCGGGGCGGCGGGCCGATGGCGGGCGTGGACGTGGCGGCGCGGGTGCGCGGGCCCTTCCACTTCGTGGCCGGCGGCGCCTACTCCGGCCGCCGCGACGACCTGGTGTTCCTGCAGAGCTCGGGCACCACGGTCGACACCCTGGTCGCGCAGGGCCCCGCCTACTGGTTCGCCAAGGCGGGGGTGCAGGTGCGGCTGGCGGACCCCACGCCGGACAACCGGCGCTTCCACCCCTCCGCGTTCATCACGGCCGCGCCGGCCCTGGTGTGGGCCGACTTCAACGACGTCCCCGGCTTCTCCGACGCCGCCAACCGCAGCTCGCACCACTTCGGGCTCAACCTGGGCGTCGACGCCGCCGCGCGCGTGGGGCGCAGCGAGCAGTGGTCGTTCAGCGTGGGGCTGCAGGACTACCTGCTCTTCTGGAACACCGACCGGCTGGTCGCGCGCGACACCGAAATCGGCGAGGAGCTGGTGGGGGAGCCGGTGACGCTGGCCTTCGACTACGGCAACTCGAACGTCGTCACCTTGCGCTTCGGCATCTCCTACCGCTTCCGGTAAACGCAGAGATGCGGAGAAACCGGGAGGGCGCAGAGAAACAACTCTGCGCCCTCTCGGCTTTCCCCACTCATACCAAATCCGGGGATAGCGTTGGCGCATCTCACCGATTCACGTGCTGACGCGGTTATAGATCCTTCGGCCTGCAAGTTATTCCGCAGGCGATGGTTGCAGCATGGGCGGCCTCAGGATGACGTCGTTTGTTTGAGATGCGTTCAACACCAGGTGTTCAGGCGGATTTGGGTATCACCTGGCCGCGCGCATCTCGCCGCCGGTGACCACGCGCACGGAGCCGACGTCGGGCGGGCTCCCCGTCACCATCCCCTTCACCACCTCGAAGAGCACCACCGGGAGCGGGGTGTCGCTCTTCATGTAGACGACCGAGTGCGCGTCCACCAGCAGCAGGGTGAGGCGGGGGTCGTCGGGCCCGCCGTCGCGCGCGCCTCCCTCGTCGCCGAACCAGGCCTTCCAGTCGGGCTGGTAGAGCCGGCGGATCTGCCCGCGGTCGCGCGACACGCGGGCGGTGCCGCTCACCGACACCCACTCGCGGGTGCGGTCGCGGTAGTAGGCCAGGTTCACGTGCGGATCGTTCTCCAGCTCGCCGAGCTTGTGCGCGTCGCCGTCGGTGACGAACCAGAAGTCGGCGATGCCGTCGCGCTCCTGCGTGGCCATCGGCCGCGAGACCAGGTGCCCGTCCGCGCGGCGGGTGGTGAACATCGCCACCTCGATCCCGTCGGTCAGCGCGTACAGGTCGTCGAGCTTCTTCTCCACCGGCACCGCCTCGGCGCCGTGCGGCGCTTCGTCCCTCGCCATCTCCCCGCTCCTTTGCACAAGGTTCGTCAAGACTTTGGAGACGCGGGGTTGGTGCAGCATGCGTGCCGCCGACATCCTCAAAAGCCGTTTCACGCAGAGACGCAGAGGAACTGAGAGAACGCAGAGGGCTTACGTGAATCCTCTGCGCTCTCTCAGTTCCTCCGCGTCCTCTGCGTGAAACGTTCTTTTTCAGTAGTAGGGATTGACGCCGGCTTCGTGGTCGGTGAGGTCCACGACCTCGCGCACCTCGGGGACCTCCTCCTTCACCATCCGCTCCACCCCCATCCGCAGGGTGGCGGCCGAGGCGCTGCACCCCTGGCACCCGCCGCTCATCCGCACGTAGATGGTGTCGTCGGCCACGTCGACCAGCTCCACCGCGCCGCCGTGCGCCGCGATGCGCGGGTTCACCATCTCGTCGAGCACGTACTGCACGCGCTCGGCGAGCGGCCCGGTGACGCCCGGCGTGCCGGCGCGGGGGGTGACGGCGGGGCGCCGCGGCGCCGGCGTCTCCACGCTGAACCCCTCGCCGCTCCAGTCCACCGTGGCGCCGCTCAGCAGGTTGCTGGTGTCGAGGTTCAGGAGCACGCGGATGCCTTCGAGGTTGATGGCGATCTCGGTCTTCTCCTTGTCCTCGCGCTCCACCAGCGAGATGGCGTAGCGCCGCTCCAGCGGGCTGCGCGGCTGGTCGCCCGCCGCCAGCGCGATGCGCAGCGCCGGGTCGCGCACCACCTCGGCGTCGACCAGCGACTGGATCTTCTCGCGCGCCGTGTCCGTCAGCTGGATCATCGAATCCCCGTCTTCGCGAAAACCTCGTTCGCGCCGGATACCCCTCTCGCCGCCGTTCGTTCGGCGGTCCCAAACGAATCGCGCCGCCCCGGGTCGGGAGCGGCGCGCGTGGAAGCTGGCGCTGCGGCGGTTACTCGGGCTTGCGGCCGCGGCCGTGACCCTTGCCGGCGGCGCCCGGAACGGAGGTCGGCGGGCCGCCGCCCTGCGCTTGGCCGCCGTGCGCCGTCGCGTTCGCCGGGCCGCGTACGTCGGGCGGGCCGCGCCGCGCCTGTCCCTCCCCGTTGCGCGCCTCGCCGGGAAGACGGCGCAGCGCGTCGGGGTCGCGAGCGAGCGCGGCGGTCACCCGCGCCAGCGCCTGCTCCGAGGCCATCCCCGCCTGCACCAGCTGGGTGAGCACGACGATGGCGACCGAGCGCCGGTCGGCCCCCGCCTCGCGCGCCAGCCGCCCCAGCGCCGCCGGCTCCACCCCCGCGTCGAGCGCGTCGGCGCCCACGTTCAGGTCCGAGGGGGTGAGCGCGGGGGGACGGGCGCCGCCGCCCATGGCGTCGCGGGCGCGCTGCAGCGACGCCAGGCGGCGCTCCACGGCGGTGGCGATGCGGTCCATGGGGATGCCCTTGGCACGCCCCTCGGCCACCTTGCCGTCCAGCAGCGACACGGGGACCCCGGCCGCGGTCGCCCGCTGCCGCGCCGCCGCGATCCTCTGCTCCGGCGTGCCCTGCGCCGCCGCCCACGACAGGGGGGTGAAAAGGAGCAAGGCCACCAGGATCAATCGTCTCATCAAACTTCTCCGTAGCACCGGATCCTGCTTCTTCCATTCTGCAGACGAGCCGGCACGAAAGCGCGTCACATTCGGGGCACTCACGGCACCACCAGCACGGCCGAGATCCCCCCGAAGCCGTCGTCCACCGTCGGCGCGCCCGGCGGCACCACGAAGGCCCCCGCGGCCGTGCGGAAGCCGTAGTGGTGCACCCCCGCCGGTAGCGAGACCGATGCCGTCCACCAGTCGCCCTCCGCCGCCATCGCCACCGGCTGCCAGCGGCTGAAGTCGCCCACCAGCACCGGCGGCTCCGGGTAGTCCTTCCGCGAAAGGCGGAAGACGGCCACGCCGTTCGCCACCGCCGGGAGCACCAGCGGCGGCGGCTGCGGCGCGCGCCCGGGCGCCGCGGGCACGCGCCCGAAGCCGCGGCTGAGCTGCACGCTCCAGGTGCGCCGCGGCGTGCTGAGGTAGAGCGGGTCCATCGGCTCCTGCCGCACCGAGGCCTCCAGGCGGTTGCGGCGGTAGCGCACACTGGCACCCACGCCGTACGCCGCCTTCGGGGCGGGGAAGCTCCCCAGCCAGCTCCCCGCGTACGCCCAGCCGCCCCACCGCCCGCGCTCCCCCTGCACGGCGGCGCCCGCGTAGCTCCAGTCGCCGTCCGACGCGTGCAGGACGCGGCCCTCGCCCGAGAGCTCCACCCCCGGCGCGACGGAGGCGATCAGCCGCGCGGACGACTCGCTGAGCCCGCGCGCGCCCCCCGCCGAGTCGGAGCTCGCGGTGGTGCCGACGAAGCCGCTCGCCAGCTCGGCGCGCAGCGGCCCCCGCGCCCAGGTCACGGCCGGCATCACCTCGACGGTGGCGCCGCCGCCGGACTCCACGCTGTCGGCCGCGCCCCAGCCGAAGAGGTGCGCGCCGAGGGAGGCGCCCAGCGTCAGCGCGCCGCGCTCGATTCCGAACCACGAACCCGCGCCGCCCGCGCCCCAGGCGGGGCCGCGCGAGCCCAGCGGGGTGCCGGCGCGCAGGTAGAGCCAGCGGGCGGCGCTGTCGGCGTAGTCCACGCCGGCGGAGGCCACGCTGCTCCCCAGCCGGGCGGAGACGGGGTCGTCGACGGCGCGGCCGGCGGACACGCTCGCGCTCCACCCCTGCGCGGCGGAGGCGGCGGGGAGGGCGAGCACGAAGGTGATGAGGAGCGGGGTCGAACGAAGCTTCACGAAGCGCCGATCGGGGGTAGCGAGATGCGGCTGTTGGTCCCGCCGAAGCTGTCGTCCACCTGCGGCGCGTTGGGGTCGGTCACCCAGCGCTCGCCGTCGACGACGAATGCGTAATCATGCACTCCGGGACGCAGCGGCACCAGCGCCGTCCACTCGCCGTCCGCGCCGCGGTGCAGCGCGACGGCCGGCTTCCATCCGGTGAAGGTCCCCGCCAGCGCCACGGAGCGCGCGTCGGGAACGGCAATGCGGAACTGCACGTACACCGGCGGCGCGCCGTCGGCGGCGACGCCGTGCGCGAGCGGCGCCCGGGGGCCGGGGGCAGGGGTCTCCGGGCGGTCGGGAATGGCCAGCAGGGCGGCGGCCAGCCCGGCGAAGGCGAGCCCGTACGCCGGCCGCAGCGTGAGCCGCAGCGGGCGCGGCGACCAGAGCCAGCCCAGCGCGGCGGCCAGGCGGCCCGACACCCCTCTCGGCGCCGCCTGCGGGAGCGTGGCCATCACGCGCGCGGAGAGGTCCGGCGCGGGGGCGGCGCGCAGGTGCGCCGCGGCAGCCTCGACAGCGTCGCCCAGCGCGGCGGCCGCGGCGCGCTCGTCCGGGGAGAGCGCGTCGAGAGGGAGGTCGCCGTCGAGCCAGGCGTGGATCCGGTCGTTGCTCATGGTACTTCCAGCATTCCAAAGGGCGGGGCACGTCCGAAACTGAAGACGAACTGCGAGGCCCCCGCGTCACGCAAATAGTGAAACAATTTCCCGATTGCTCCCTTGCAGACTGTGAGCATCAGATCAGGTATCTGAAAACCGTGTCTGTCCCGTGGGCTCAATCGAGATCAAGTTGAAATCAGTTTTCTCTACTTTTGTGACGGTGTTCCGTATCGTCGTCCTCTCGAGTGAGGCGACTACTTCGTCGCCGATGTGTACAGTAGCCACTCGGCGGAGGAGATCCGACGGAAATGATCCTGCATAGGTACGGTCCGTGGCTTGAATCTCAAACCTACCACGGAGACTGAGTGTGACGACCTCCCCAACTACACTGAGTTGGGTGGCCTCGCGTAGCTCAAAATGCGAGAGCGAGCGTGCTAGACGCGAGATAGTCTCATATTCCCCAGACCATCGACGACGGTGATCGTCCGCACCTGTCCAGCCAATGTCCACCTCGAGCTCCGCACCCTTGATAGTCTGAAGAAACTCTCGGATCGCCCGAGCACTCCGTATTCCGACATTCGATACGGCGCCCGCGAGATCCTCGTCGGATGGAGCTTGGAAGACATGAAAAGTGTCTTGGAGACTTTGCTCCAGTAAGCTATAGCCGAGGAGATCGGGTGCCACATCGCCCGTAATGAAGAGGCGGCTCGAACCGGGGGCCATGTCAGCGAGTCGAAGATTCAGCAAGTCAACAATGGCAGTTGAGATACGCTGCACCGGACGACCTGTCTTTATCTTCTGCGAAGCAGCATGGACCGCGCCGCTAAACTGATCGGCCAGTTTTGAAACCAGATAGAGAGGAAGCGAACCCTCGTACGCCTTCTCGCCCTCAAGGTGAATTTGAACCACCTCGACTGCTCGGTTCAGCTTCGCGCGGTGAAGTTGTGCTCTTAGATCATCGATGTGAGACATCAGGCTCTCCAACGTCATCCGTGCCGCGAAATCTCTGGGCGCGTGACGAACGATATCCTCTTGCCTCTGAACCTCGCTCGTCGCGGCGCCCAGCCGCTCGGTGAGTTTGGAAATGGCGCTCATGGGTAAACCCGCAGCACGGGGACACCTTTCGGTTCATCGCTTCGGGTGAACGCGAACCACCCACGCCAGTAGCTCCGAGTCTGCTCGTCCTGATTGATAACCATATACGCATCACAGCCATATCGTAACTTTGTATCGCGATGGCCTTCCCTTCCAAACACCGCGCTCATCGCCGCGTGCAGCTCAGAAGACGCCCGGTTCACCGCCTCGCCGTCGAACACGAACAATGCGTCCACATCTTGAGGATCCGGCTTTTCTGTAGCAAATGATCCATCAATCCAGACATCGCACGGGATGTTCCATTCCCGTACATGGTCAATTAACGCATGGAACCTCGCAAGTAGGCGTCGGCGTCTATCAGGTGACGAAAACGAATCTACAAACAGTGCGGCGAGTTCCTCTTCCTTGACCCGATGAAAACCGGGAGCCAACAGCGGTGGATATTCGGATTTCACGGCAAGCCGGCCATCCTGAAAGATGAACAACGATCCTACATACCTCCAGCGTCATCCTGAACGACACAGTGAATGATCTCCTGGATCCGACGCCGGTACCGGATAATAAGGGGTGTGTGGCACACCGGCCAACTCAGGTGTGGTGCGGCCGCGGCACCACCGGGAGCTCCCTGCCGTTCCCGCCGGCGCCCAGCGGCACCTTGATGCAGGCGACGAAATGGCCGCCGCCCTTGTCCGCCAGCGGGGGGACGATCTCCGCGCAGTCCTGGTCCTTGAGCGGGTGCTGGCAGCGCGGGTGGAAGGGGCACCCCGGCGGCGGGTTGGCCGGCGAGGGGACGTCGCCCTCCAGCATGATGCGGCTCACCTTGCGCCGCGGGTCGGGGATGGGGACGGCGGAGAGGAGCGCCTGCGTGTACGGCATCAGCGGGTTGCGGTAGAGCTCGTCGCTCTCGGAGAGCTCCACGATGCGCCCCAGGTACATCACCGCCACGCGGTCGGAGATGTGCTCCACCACGCTCAGGTCGTGGGCGATGAAGAGGTAGCTGAGCCCGAACTGGTTCTGCAGGTCCTGCAGCAGGTTGATCACCTGCGCCTGCACCGACACGTCGAGCGCCGAGACCGGCTCGTCGCAGACGATCAGCTCCGGCTCCACCGCCAGCGCCCGCGCGATCCCCAGCCGCTGCCGCTGCCCGCCGGAGAACTCGTGCGGGTAGCGCACCGCGTGCTCCGGCCGCAGCCCGACCACCGCCAGCAGCTCGGCCACCCGGTCCTGCGCCTTCTGCCCCTTCGCCAGGTTGTGGATGGCCAGCACCTCGCGGATCATGTCGCCCACCGTCATCCGCGGGTTGAGCGAGCTGAACGGGTCCTGGAAGACGATCTGCGCCTTGCGCCGCATCCGCCGCAGCTCGCCCTTGTCCATCTCGAAGATGTTCTTCCCCGCGAA
>JBJMPM010000164.1:0-3056 GCA_045803205.1 Longimicrobiaceae bacterium | reverse complement strand
GTCCACCAGCACCGGGTGGAAGCCGCCCTCCGCCAGGTCCGCCAGCGTGGCGCCGGCCAGCGGGTGGCGCAGCAGGCTCTTGGGCGTCATCAGCACCAGCGGCCGCGCCTTCGGCCCCAGCAGCGCCGCCTGCCGCCGCAGGACGTGGAAATACTGAGCCGGCGTCGTCAGGTTGCACACCTGGATGTTGTCCTCGGCCGCCAATTGCAGGAACCGCTCCAGCCGGCCGCTGGAGTGCTCCGGCCCCTGTCCCTCGTACCCGTGCGGCAACAGCATCACCAACCCGCTCGCCCGCCGCCACTTCGATTCCGAACAGACGAGGAACTGGTCGATGATCACCTGGGCGCCGTTGGCGAAGTCGCCGAACTGCGCCTCCCAGAGCACCAGCGCCTGCGGATCGTAGACGGAGTAGCCGTACTCGAAGCCCACCACCGCCATCTCCGAGAGCGGCGAGTTGTAGATCTCGAAGCTCGCCTGCGCCTGCGGCAGGTGGTGGAAGGGGTTGTGCTTCGCCCCCGTCTTCGCGTCGCTCAGCACCGCGTGGCGGTGGCTGAAGGTGCCGCGCTCCGCGTCCTGCCCGGTGAGGCGCACCGGCACCCCCTCGGCCAGGAGCGACGCGAACGCCAGCGCCTCCGCCTGCCCCCAGTCGATCGCCGGGCGGTCGGAGGCGAGCGCCTCGCGCCGCTTCTCCAGCACGTTCTTCTCCAGCCGCGCGTTGGGGGTGAACCCCTCGGGGCGCTGCAGCAGCGCCTCGTTCAGCTCGCGCAGCCGGTCGGCGGGGACGGCGGTGTGCTGCGGGTCCAGGCGGCGCCCCTCGCGCTCGGGCTCGTCTTCGTCCTCGGGGTGCGCGGCGGCGGCGCCCGAGGCGACCGCCTCCAGCGCCTGCGCCAGCTCGTCGGCCACGGCCTTCGCCATCGCCTCGGCGTCGGCGGCGGCGACCACGCCCTCCTCCGCCAGCCGCTTCGCGTACAGCTCGCGCACGGTGGGGTGGTTCTTGATCACCTCGTACATCGCCGGCTGCGTGAACGACGGCTCGTCGCCCTCGTTGTGCCCCCAGCGGCGGTACCCCACCAGGTCGATCACGAAGTCCTTGCGGAACGCCTGCCGGTAGGCGAACGCCAGCCGCGCGGCCGCCAGGCACGCCTCGGGGTCGTCGGCGTTCACGTGCACCACCGGGATCTCGAAGCCGCGCGCCAGGTCGCTCGCGTAGCGGGTCGAGCGGTCGTCGACAGGGTCGGTGGTGAAGCCCACCTGGTTGTTGGCGATCAGGTGCAGCGTGCCGCCCACGCAGTAGCCGCGCAGCCCGCTCATGTTCAGCGTCTCGGCGACGACGCCCTGCCCGGGGAAGGCCGCGTCGCCGTGGATCATCACCGCGAAGGCCTTGTCGAAGTCGAGCCCCGGCGCCCCGGGGTGCACCGTGGTGTCGTCCTGCGAGGCGCGCGTCATCCCCACCACCACGGGGTCCACGAACTCCAGGTGGCTGGGGTTGGGGGAGAGGGTGACGCGGATGGAGTGCCCGTCGACCTCCGTCTCCGTCTCCCACCCCATGTGGTACTTCACGTCGCCCGAGGGCTCGTCGGTGTTCTGCTGCTCGCGGTCGGGATGGGCCTGCGCGCTCTGGAAACCGGTCAGCATCAGCGGATACGGCTTGCCGAGCACGTGGGTGAGCACGTTCAGCCGCCCGCGGTGCGCCATCCCCACGATCACGTCGGCGGCGCCGGCGTGGGCGGCCTCGCGCACCACCTCGTCGAGGATGGGGACCAGGGTGTCGGTCCCCTCGATGGAGAAGCGCTTCTGCCCGAAGAAGGCGCGGTGCAGGAAGCGCTCGAACCCCTCCACCTGCGAGAGGCGCCGGAGCAGCTCGCGGCGCCGCTCCGCCGGCAGCGGCCCGGTGAAGCGCCCACTCTCGATCGCCTCGCGCAGCCACGAGCGCTCGCGGGCGATGGGGATGTGGTGGTAGTCGTAGCCGAGGGTGCCGCTGTAGATGCCGTTCAGCCGCCGCACCTCGGCCGCCAGGTTGGGCGACGCGGGATCGTGGCCCAGCACCACCGCCGCGGGGAGCTGCTCCAGGTCGGCCTCGGTAAGGCCGTAGGCGTCGAGGGCGAGCGCGGGGTCGCGGTCGGGCGGGGAGCCGAGCGGGTCCAGGCGCGCGCCGGTGAGGCCGCGGGTGCGGATGGTGCGCGACATCTCGCGCGCGTTCACCAGCTTCGCCACGTCCACCGCGGGCGCGGCGGCGGCCGGCGCGGTCGAGGTCGCCGCCGCGGCGGGGGCTGCCTCCACCTCGCCGGGAGAGAACTGGGCGAAGTAGTCGCGCCACTCCGCGTCGACCGACTGCGGGTCGCGGGCGTACTGCTCATACAGGTCCAGCACGTAGGCCGCGTTGGGCCCGTGGAACGCTCGCAGGTCTGCCATTGGGGCTCCGCACCCTTCCCCTGAACGCCCGCCTCCCGGCAGGGATCTGCGCGGAAGGCGGGGAAACGCCGGTAACTTAACCGGCACCTGATACACCCGCCACCTCGCGCGGGTCGCGGTTCCTGCAACAATCAGTCTAGAGCGGATTGCGCAACGCTCCGGAGCCGACGGGTTGGAAACCCGCCGCTGGAACGGCACGAAGTCCGCCTTCGCGGACTCTGCCGCAGCTCTGGTGTGTGTCCCCGCCGGCGACGAGACGTCTGCCTCTAGACGTCCGTTGCAGGCCTCGCCTCGGGCGCGGATGCAGCGGCGACACTCAGGATGACGTCTCATACCAAATCCGGCGATAGAGTTGGTGCATCTCACTGACTCACGTGCTGACGCGGTTATAGATCCTTCGGCCTGCAAATCATTCTGCAGACGATGATTGCTGCATGGCCGGCCTCAGGATGACGTCGTCGGGTCGGGTTGCGTCAACATCAAGTGTTCAGGCGGATTTAGTATCAGGGCACGAGGTCTCTCAACAGTCTCTCAGAATGACGTCTGGGGAGACGGTTCTCAGCAATCTTCAGGATCGGCAGTGTACGCCCGCGAGGTGCCGGCTGACAACGGCGACCTCTCACGGAGGAACGGAGAGAACGTGC
>JBJMPM010000154.1:0-25364 GCA_045803205.1 Longimicrobiaceae bacterium | reverse complement strand
CCGTGTCTCCGCGTCTCTGCGTGAGATTCCCTACGCCTTCGGCGTCGGCTTCGCGGGGACGCTCTTGATGTACATCCAGACGGCGCTCATCTCGTCGTCGGTCATCTGGCCGGCGAGCGCCCAGGGCATGAAGGCGTCGATCGCGGTGCCGTTCGGGCGGCGGCCGGTGCGGAGCGCGCGCACGAAGTCGTCCTTGCTCCACCTCCCCAACTCGCCCGCCGCGGTGAGGTTGGCCGGCGGCGGGGTGCCCGGAGGCCCCATCGCCTTCGCCCTGCCGGCCAGGTCGGGCCCGTGGCACCCGCGGCACCCGCCGATGGTGGCCAGGTACCGGCCGTACTCCACCGTGACCCCCACCGGCACCGGCTCGGGACGGGGGGCGCGGTGGTCGATGATCTCGGCCGGGAAGAGCTCGAGCTTCCCGGCGAGGTACAGCGCCCGGCCCAGCGCGCGCACGTTGGTGGCGGGGACGGTGCGGTCCACCGGGGCGAGGGTGCGCAGGTAGGCGATCAGCGCCGCCAGGTCGGCGTCGCTCATGGCCGCGTAGTCGTTCGACGGCATGATGGCGAGCGCGTGCCCGTCGACGTTCACGCCGTGGCGGATGGCGCGCTCGAGCTGGCCGTCGGTGTAGCGCCCGCCGACGCCCCCGCGGCCGGAGGTCAGGTTGCTGGCGACCACCACCCCCAGCGGGCCGGCGTCCATGAACACCTTGCCGCCCAGGTCGTCGCCGTGGCACTCGGTGCACTTGCCGATGGCCGTGGCCAGGTGGCGCCCCCGCTCGACCGCCTCGGGCGAGGCGGCGGCGCGGAAGGCGGTGACGGACACGTCGTCGTAGGCGTGGCGGAAGCGCACCTCGCTCGCCGCGTACACCACGCCGATCCCCAGCACGGCCGCGGCGACGATGGAGCCGACGCCGATTCCGGTGCGTTTCATCCACTTCTTCATGGCTCTCCGGGGGGTCGCGCGAGAGGACCGCTGGCCGGAGGCTGAACCGTAAACGGATCGGTGGGAGGCGTCAAGCTCGACTGGAGCTGCCTCTCCCGCAGTGGCACGGAAGACCCGGGAGTCCGTGTCCTCCGTGCCTCCGTGGGAGACGCAGCTCAGCGCCCGAGGCGCGTGGTCCAGTCGGCGAGCGCCTCCAGCAGGCGGCGGACGAAGGCGCGCGTCGGCTCGTCGGTGAGGCGGCCGTCCGCGTCGAACTTCTCGTGGGCGCGGAAGACGAGCACCTCGGGCTGGGGGAGCACGGGGGTGTCGGTGAAGACGAACGACGCGCGGAGCTGCGTCTGCGCCCGCGCGGTGCCCGTCGCGCCGGGCGACGCGCCGAAGACGGCGGAGGGCTTCCCCGCGAGCACCGACCTGCGCGGCGGACGGCTCGCCCAGTCGACGGCGTTCTTCAGCACGCCGGGGACGCCGTGGTTGTACTCGGGGGTGGCGATCAGCAGCGCGTCGGCGCGGCGGATGGCGTCGCGGAACGCCTCCACGGCCGGTGGCGTGCCGGCGGACTCGACGTCTTCGTCGAAGAGCGGGATGTCGCCGATGTCGAAGACCTCGATCTCCATCCCCTCCGGCGCCAGCTCCACCGCGGCGCGCAGGAGCATCCGGTTGTACGACGCGGCGCGCAGGCTCCCGGCGATGCCCAGGACGCGCAGCGGGTGCGGCGTGGCTGTGTCCGTCATCCCCTCATCCTCCTCCCTTTGCAGTTGAAACAGCCCTGGTCGTGGCCGCGGCCGCGGTGCGGCTTCCGCCCGGGGTCTCGTGGCGGCCGCGGCCAGGTCCTTCGGGCCCGCGGCCGGCCGTGAATGCGTCGGCATCGGCGGGTCGGGCCCTCAGGACGACGACGTTCTTGCCGGCGATTGGCTAACGCAGCGGGGTGAGCGCGGCCTCGATCTCCTCGCGGCGGCCGGCGAGCCAGGCGGGGACGCGCAGCTCCGTGCCCAGCGTCTCGCGCGGCTCGTCGACCATGAAGCCGGGGCCGTCGGTGGCGATCTCCAGCAGCAGCCCGTCGGGGGCGTGGAAGTAGATGCTGCGGAAGTAGTCGCGGTCCATCACCGGCGACACCTGCACGCCCAGGCCCAGCAGGTGGTCGCGCCACTCGCGCTGCTCCTCCTCGCCCGCGGCGCGGAACGCCACGTGGTGCGCCTGCCCCACCCCGCCCTGCGCCACCTTCCCCCGCGGCGGGAAGCCGAAGAGGGTGAAGGAGCTGTGCGGCGCCACCGTCTGCCCGTCGTACGCCGCCCAGAACCAGTGCGGGATGTCGGGGGCGTCCTGGTTGAAGGTGCGCTTCACCAGCCGCAATCCCAGCGCCTCCTGCAGGAAGTCGTTCGCCCGCTCCACGTCCTGCGTGATGGCGGAGACGTGGTGCAGCCCCTCGAGCGCCATGTCGGGGGTGATCGCGGGGACGGGCTGGGGCCAAGTGCGCGCCTGGATGGCCGCCTCGTCGCGGTGGCCGGCGAGGTTCGCCGCCGGCGGCGCGATCACCGTCTGCCCCAGCGCGTCGGCCGGCTCGTCGAGCGCATAGCCGGGGCCGCGCGTGGCGATCTCCAGGATCTGCCCGTCGGGGTCGGTGAAGTAGATGCTGTGGAACCAGTGGCGGTCGAACGGGCCGCTCACCGGCACGCCGGCGTCGGCGAGGCGCCGCTTCCACTTCAGCAGCCCGTCCTCGGTGGCGACGCCCATCGCCACGTGGTGCACCCCGCCCACGCCCCAGCGCCCGCGCGGCGCATGCGGCCACTCGAAGAAGGTGAGCAGCGTTCCCGGCGAGCCGACCGGGTCACCGAAGTACAGGTGGTAGGCGCCGGGGTCGTCGAAGTTGACGGTGCGCTTCACCAGCCCCAGCCCCAGCACGTCGCGGTAGAAGCTCAGCGTGCGCTGCGCGTTCGCCGACACCATGGTCACGTGGTGCAGTCCCTGCGTCGACAACGATTCCATCGTCCACCTCCCAAAAGGATTCTCACTACTGAGATATGGGTTCGTGAAAACTGCCCAATCCGGCAAAAGAGCGCGTCCGCAGATCAGGCGACGATGCGACTGAAGTCGCCGCTACAACGGCACACCGTCCGCCTTCGCGGACTTCAACCACAGAAGCTTTGTTCCGGAGCTGATATTACTCCGTGTCGTCCGGGCTCCCTGACGGCGCGCGGCCGATCACCGCATTCAGCAGCCGCGTCGCCTGCCGCTTCTCCTTGGCGCTGAGCCCGGCGAGCGCCTCGCGGATCGCGGCGGCGTGCTCGGGGAAGATGCGGCGGACGAGCACCTCGCCCTCGGGGGTGAGCGCCGCCAGCCGCGCACGGCGGTCGCCGGGGCAGTCGCGGCGCTCGACCAGCCCGCGCTTCTCCAGCCGGTCCACCAGGTAGGTGATGCCGCCGCTGGAGACCAGGATGCGGCGCTGCACCTCGCTGAGCAGCATCGGCCCCTTGTGGTAGAGCGCCTCCAGCACGCCGAACTCGGCGCCCGTGAGGTCGTGGCGCGCCACGTCGGCCGCGGCGCGCGCGCTCACCGCGTTGTGCGCCCGCGCCAGCGCGATCCAGGTGCGGAGCGCGAGCGCGGTCTCTTCGTCGAAGTCGTTCGGCTGATTCATCTCAGAACTAAGGTAATTACGCCGAGGCGGGAGGGCAAGGGGCCGGATCTCGTGCGGTTGCCAGGGCGAATGAATTCGCTGCAACAACTACACGAAGTCCGCCTTCGCGGACTGCCGGCTGCGGCGATGCCGAGGTTCACCGGCGCGGGACGGGGACTCGCCTGGCCGAGGTCCGCGGGCCGCGGCTGCCATGTGGCCCGTCGCGTGCCACGGGATGGCCGAATCACAGCAGGTGGGAGTCCGCGCAGGCGCCGCGCAGGCGGACTTCGTGTCTTTGTTGCCGCGGTTTCAACCGCCCGGCTCACCCGGCGCCGCGCGTGGCCTCGCTCGGCTCCTCCGCCAGCGACTCCACCGGCGAACCCTCCGCCCGCTCCAGCGCGTGCCGGGAGAGGAGCTCGCGCACCTGCTCGATGGTGGCGCCGGGGTGGCGCTCCAGGAGGAGGCAGACGATGCCGGTGATGTTGGGGGCGGCGAAGCTGGTGCCGTGCTTCACCTGCTCCGAGCCGCCCAGCCACACCACCGGCTGCTCCACCCCCCACGCCTGGCACTCCATCGCCTCGTCCGGGTGGTAGCGGAAGTCGTAGGCGGAGCCGAAGCGCGCGGCGGAGACGCCGATCACGTTCTCGAAGATGGCGGGGTAGCTCCAGTCGCTGGAGTTGTGCCCCGCGGCCACGATGATGATCCCCTGCCGGCGCGCCTTCTCGCAGGCGGCGTAGAGCGGGTGCAGCGTGCCCTCCAGCGTGGTGCCCAGGCTCAGGTTCACCACGTTCACGCCGCGCTCGATGGCGTAGAGGATCCCCGCCTGCAGCGTTCCCGGGCTGGTCTCCAGCCCGTTGCCGAAGACGCGGATGGGGACGACCCGCGCGTCGGGGGCGATGCGCAGGATCTGGTGGATGCAGGCGGTGCCGTGGCCCACGCGGTCGCGGTCGTCGTCGCTGCGCAGCATCGCCAGGTCGTCGGCGGGGTCCACCAGCCCGACGCCGGGGAGCACCCGGGGGTCGTCGCAGGCGCGGTCCCATCCGCTGTCGATCACCCCGACCAGGATTCCCTTCCCGGTGGGCCGCCCCAGCCCCTCGGCCACCCACGCGGGGGGCTCGAAGGGGACGGGCGGCCCGAACCGCTCTCCTGCTTCACTCACGTTCCCAGCTTCTCCGTCAGGTAGTTCCACAGCAGCGTGACGATGCGCCCGGAG
The DNA here is from genome assembly GCA_045803205.1 of Longimicrobiaceae bacterium. Classification (GTDB taxonomy): domain Bacteria; phylum Gemmatimonadota; class Gemmatimonadetes; order Longimicrobiales; family Longimicrobiaceae; genus Longimicrobium. The sequence continues at coordinate 20,598 of JBJMPM010000154.1, read as the reverse complement.
CGGGTGATCACGTATCCCTGCACCGAGTACCCCCGGCGGAAGCGGTCGAGCCCCATCTTCTCCAGCTGCGCCCGGTCGAGCGAGGCGATCACCCGGTACCCGCCCGCGCCGCCGGCGGGGAGGGCGGCCGGCGCGCCCGTGCTCCCCGTGCCGGTGGCGGACTGCGCGGAGAGCGGCTCGGGGGCCACGTACGCCACGTTCCCGCGGAGCTGCTCGCGCTCGGACTCGTCGAAGGCGAGCAGGTCGACCTTCACCGAGTCGCCCAGCTTGATCTTGTGCACGTCGCGCTCGCTCACGGAGAGGAGCACCCGCCATTCCTTCTCGTTGCCCAGCTCCACGAGCTGCTCCCCCTCGCGCACGAAGGCGCCGGGGAGGCGCTCCAGCCGCTCGGTGAGCACCACGCCGTCGGTGGGCGCGCGGATGGTGAGGCGCGACAGGCGCTCGCGCATGGCGGCGATCTGCGCGGCGAGCTGGTCCATCTGCGCGCCCAGCTTCTCACGCTCGAAGCGCGAGAGCTCCTGCAGCCCGCCCTCGGCGCCGGAGAGGCGGAGGTCGGCCTGGGCGCTGCGCACCTCGCCCACCGCCTGGTCGAGCGCCACGTGGCGGCCGGGAACGTAGGCGGCGAGGAGCGAGTCGGCGTTGGTGCCCAGGTCGTACTCCACCATCCGCTGGCGGAGCGCGGCCAGCGCGGCGGAGAGGCGCGCGCGCGACTGCGCGGCCCGCTCGCGGCTCTGCTCGCGCTCCAGCGGGTCGGCGGTGGCGGAGCGGCGCCGGTCGATGTCGGCCGCGCGGTACTGCGCCTCGAGCTGCGCCAGGGAGGAGGCGAGCGCCACCGTGTCGAGCCGCACCAGCACCTGCCCGGCGCGCACGGTGTCGCCGGTCTGCACCAGCACCTCGCGCACGGCGCCGCCCTCGATCGCCCGCACCGGGTCGATGCGGATGGGCTCCAGCACCCCGGCCGCCTTCACCGTGACGTCCATGCTCACCACCGACGACACGATGACCCCCGCCGCCACCAGCCCGGCGATGGTGAGCAGGGTGAACGTCACCGCGCGCCGCACGAACGACGCGCCGGGCTGCCCTTCGTGCGGGAGGTCGGGGAGGCGCAGCGGGATGACGCCGCGGTCCTTGCCGGGGGCGGGGGCGGGGATGGGAGATGCCATGGGTTTTAGACCTGGGGAACGGCGCGCAGCAGGCGCCCCTCGTCGGGGCCGGAGCCGCCGTGCAGCAGGCGGTACGTCTCGCAGTCGCGCATCAGCTCGGCGTGCGTGCCCACGCCGGCCACCCGGCCGGCGTCGATCACGCAGATCTGGTCGGCCAGGGCGGCCGTCTGCACCCGGTGCGTCACGAAGATCACCGTCTTTCCGCCCACGCGCGTGAAGAGGTCGCGCAGGATCTCGGTCTCGGTCTGCATGTCGACGTTGCTGGTGGCCTCGTCGAGGAGGAGCACGGGGGTGTCGCGCACCAGCGCGCGGGCGATGGCCATGCGCTGCCGCTGCCCGCCGGAGAGGGTGGCGCCCCACTCGGCCACGCTGGTCTCGTAGCCCTGCGGGAGCTCGGCGATCAGCCCGTCGAGCCGGCAGAGGCGCACCGCGTCGTCGACCTGGGCGCGGGTGGGGCTCTCGGAGCCCAGGGTGAGGTTCTCCCACACCGTGCCCTGCATCAGCGAGAACTCCTGCCAGACCACCGAGACCTGGCGGCGGAGGTCGGCCAGGGAGAGGACGGTCACGGGGCTGCCGTCGACGAACACCTGCCCGGCGTCGGGCTCCTCCATGCGGGTGATGAGGCGCAGCAGGCTGCTCTTGCCGGCGCCGCTGGGCCCCACCACGGCGGTCACGGTGCCGCGGGGGAAGTGCAGGGTGACGTCGTGCAGCACCCGCTTCTCGGCGCTGTAGCCGAAGCTCAGGTCGCGCAGCCGCACGTCGCCCTCGATCACCTGCGCCACCGGGGCGGGGGGCTCGTAGGCGCCGGAGGGGTCCTGCTCCACGGGGCTGTCCAGGTACTCGAACATGCGCCCCAGGTTCACCGCCGTCTGCTGGAAGTCGCTGAACAGCCCGGTGATCTGCTGCAGCGGGTTGTACAGGTACCCGTTGTAGGCGGTGAAGGCGATGTAGGTGCCCAGCGTCATCTCGCCGTGCACGATGAGCGTCCAGGCGTACCAGGTGAAGACGGCGGAGCCGAGCGCCCGCACCACCCCGTTCAGGGTGCCGAACACCTGGCTCCATCCCCCCGCCTTGAGCTGCACCTGCAGCGCCGCCTGGATCTGCCCGCGCGCGCGCTCGTAGACCTGGTGCTCCATCGACATCGCCTTGAGCGTGCGGATGTGGCTCAGCACCTCGACCTGGAAGGCGCCCAGGTCGGCGTAGGCCTCGGCGCTCTTCTTCCAGAAGCGGCGCAGGATCCGCGCGGAAGCCGCGGTGATGAGGACGGTGAGGGGGATGGTGATCAGCGAGACGATGGCCAGCTTCCACTGCAGCATGAAGAGGAAGGGGGGCACCAGCAGGAGGTACACCCCGTTCACGAACAGCGTCTCGAAGACGCGCGACACGCTGTTCAGCGAGTTGCGCACGTCGGCGAAGCGGCTGATGATCTCGCCCACGCGGTGCTCGTCGAAGAAGCGCGTGCGCAGGTGCTGCAGGTGGTTGAAGAAGAGGAGGCTGGTGGCGTTGGCCAGGTGCGAGGTGGTGTAGCTGGTGAAGTAGCTGCGGATGGCGCCCATCACCGCCTGCGCCACCGCCATCACCAGGATCCCCGCCACGAGCACCTCCATGAGGGTCACGTTGCGGGTGGGGTACACCTCGTCGATCAGGAGCTTGGAGAGGTACGGCGTGACCATCCCGAACAGGCCGAGCACCAGCCCGAGCACGATCCCCTTGAGCAGCGGCCCCCAGTAGGAACGGATCAGCCGCAGCAGCCGCAGGAACTGCTGGAAGGCCTCGCGCAGCGGGGGGATCTCGGCCGGCTGTACAGGGGGCATCGGGCTACGGCTTGGGGAACGAGACGCGAAGCTTCAAAGATAACAGTGAATCGAAGATCCTGCGACGGGAAGTATCGTCGCAAGATGAAAGTGGAGATTTATCTCTCACAGAGGACACAGAGGTCACGGAGAGGCTCCTCCGTGACCTCTGTGCCCGCAGTGAGAGACTTGCAGCACATTCCCCGTAGGGGACCCAGATGTTCTTGACGTGCGTGGCCTCGCGCAGGAACCCGGCGCCCTCGCCCTGCTCCGGGTCCAGCCAGTCGCGCCCGCGGCCGTAGCTCACGAAGGTGCGCTTCATGTTGCCGGCCGAGAGGCGCTCCACCCGCTCGCTCCCCTCGGCCCCGCCGAAGTACCACATGCTGTCCACGTCGTCGTGCGCGGCCAGCGTCTGGGTGAGCTCGTCGCGCTTCCCCGTGACGATGTTCACCACGCCGCCGGGGACGTCGCTGGTGTCGAGCACCTGGTAGAAGTCGGTCGCCGCCAGCGGCCAGCGCTCGGACGGCACCACCACCACCGTGTTCCCCACCGCGATGGCGGGGGCGGCCAGCGAGACGAAGCCGAGCAGCGGGGCCTCGTCGGGGCAGGCGATCCCCATCACCCCGATCGGCTCCTTCATGGCGATGGTGACCATGCGCACCGGGGTGTGGTGCACGTCGCCGTCCCACTTGTCGGCCCAGGCGGCGTAGGTGTAGAGGCGGCGGATGGTCGCCTCGACCTCGGCCGCGGCGCCGCCCTCGTCCCCGGTCATCGCGGCGACGCGGCGGGCGAACTCGTCGGCGCGGGCGGCCAGGTTCTCGGCCAGGTAGTAGAGCACCTGCGCCCGGTTGTGCCCGGTCTGCTTCGCCCAGCCGGCGGCCTTGTGCGCCGCCTCGACCGCGTTGCGCACGTCCTTGCGGTTGCCGAGCGAGGCCTCGCCCACCAGGCGCCCGCCGGCGCCGTGCACCGGGAAGGAGTAGCCGCCGTCCGGCCGCGCCTGCTTGCCGCCGACGTAGAGCTTGGCCGTGCGGTCGATGGGCGGCAGCGTCGCGCCCTTCGCCGAGTCGGTCTTCGACGACGACTTCCTCCCTCGCTGAGGCAGCTTCGGCTCTGGATACTGGGGTTCCTTCTGCCACTTCGGCTTCACGTACTCCCACAGCCCCTCGCGGCCGCCCTCGCGCCCGTAGCCGCTCTCCTTGTAGCCGCCGAAGCCCGAGGCCGCGTCGAAGACGTTGGTGGAGTTGATCCAGACCGTCCCCGCCTGCACCTTCGGCGCGATGTCGAGCGCCAGGTTGATGCTCTCCGTCCAGACGCTGGCGGCCAGCCCGTAGGGGGTGTTGTTGGCCAGCGCCACCGCCTCGGACGGGGTGCGGAAGGTCATCGAGACCACGACCGGGCCGAAGATCTCGACCTGCGCGATGGTGGAGGAAGGGGAGACGTCGGTGAAGAGGGTCGGCGGGAAGAAGCAGCCCTCTTGCGGGCAGCTCCACGACGGCTGCCAGAGGGTGGCGCCCTCGTCGACCCCCTGCTTCACCAGCTCCTGGATCTTCTGCAGCTGCACGGGGGCGACGATGGCGCCGATGTCGACCGCCTTGTCCAGCGGATCGCCCACCCGGAGCGTCTCCATCCGCGCCCGCAGCTTCTCGGTGAGGCGCGCGGCGATCCCCTCCTGCGCCAGGATGCGGCTCCCGGCGCAGCACACCTGCCCCTGGTTGAACCAGATCGCGTCGACCACCCCCTCCACCACGCTGTCCAGGTCGGCGTCGTCGAAGACGATGAAGGGGCTCTTCCCGCCCAGCTCCAGCGAGAGCTTCTTCCCCGACCCCGCGGTGGCGACGCGGATGATGCGGCCGACCTCGGTGGAGCCGGTGAAGGCGATCTTGTCGATGCCGGGGTGCTCCACCATCATCGCCCCCGTGCGCCCGTCGCCGGTGACGATGTTGACCACGCCCGGCGGGAGCCCCGCCTCGTCGCAGATCTCGGCGAAGAGGACGGCGGTGAGCGAGGTGAACTCGGCGGGCTTGAGCACCACCGTGTTCCCCATGGCCAGCGCGGGGGCGATCTTCCACGCCAGCATGAGCAGCGGGAAGTTCCAGGGGATGATCTGCCCGATCACGCCGACCGGGGCGCAGTCGCGCAGCTCGGCGTCGGTCTCCATGAGCTGCGCCCACCCGGCGTGGTGGTAGAAGTGCCGGGCCACCAGCGGGATGTCGATGTCGCGCGACTCGCGGATCGGCTTCCCGTTGTCCATGCTCTCGAGCACGGCGAAGAGGCGCGAGTGCTTCTGCACCTGCCGCGCGATGGCGTACAGGTAGCGTGCGCGCCCGTGCCCGCCGATCGCCTGCCACCCCTCCAGCGCGCGCCGGGCCGCGTCGACCGCGGCGTCCACGTCGGCGCGGCCGCCCTGCGCCACGCGGGCGATGGGCTGGTTGGTGGCGGGGTTGGTCGAGTCGAAGCGCTCGCCGCCTTCCGGCTCGCGCCAGGCGCCGTCGACGTAGTGGCGGGTGCTCCGCTTGTGCTCCTCCAGCCAGCGGACGGCGGGGGAGGCACTCTCGGGAGCGGGCCCGTACTCCATCGTCTCGAAGATCTCGGCGATGCTCATCTCGGTCCTGTCCTTCGCGGCGTGCGGCCTTGCGGCGCGGGTGGGGATCGGGCGTAAAGTATACTGCGCGGCGGCCCCGCGCGCACCCGCGAGCCCAGTACCCCGGCTTGAAACCCGGGGCTACAAACGGCACGAAGCCCGCCTTCGGGGACTGCTCGTCCCGATCCGCGCAGCCAGGATGGGCCGGCGCGGGCGCCGCCGGGCAACAACGACACGAAAGTCTGCCTGCGCGGATTCCGCCGTGGTGCCGCCGAAGGTCGGCGGCGCGGCCCCGGGGTCCGTCGCGGGCGTGGAGATCCCTTGAGCGAGCCCGTTCGCGCATCCGACGCCGAGTCCCCGCCGCCGCCGCGCCCGCCCGTGGTCGTGGCCCCCAAGCCGCCGGGGGCGGACTACGGCTTCGTGGAGGAGCAGCAGGCGCGCGCCTCCACCCGCGGGGAGCTGGTGGCGCGCCTCTCCGAGGGCCGCCCCACGCCGCTGGTGTGGACGCCGGAGACGGCGGGGATCGTGCCCTCCTGGACGGTGCCCTACCTCTTCGACGCCTACCGCGCGCACGGGCTGGGGCACGCGCGGAAGGTGGCGGTGGTCTGGGGAATCGTGTCGGCGCTGTCGCTGGGGTGGGCGGCGGTGCTGGGGACCTTCGACTTCCGCAACGGCTTCGTGCTCTTCGGCTTCATCGCCGCGGTGGTGTCGTTCTACTCGGCGCTGGAGTGGGGGCGCTACCGCCGCCTCTCGCCCGACCAGCTCACCTGGCAGGTGCGCGAGGCGCGCGCGCGCCCCCCGGCCCGCGGCGGCCCCGCCCGGTACACGCAGGTGCTGGCGGGCGCGATCGGCGCGGTGGTGCTGGTGCAGTCGCTGGCGGCGATCTTCGCGCCGCACGGCTCCTTTCCCGTGCTCCCCGGCAACCCGGCGAACATCCCCAGCGTCGACGCGGCGGGGATGGTGGCGGCGTACGTCCGCGAGGGGCAGGTGTGGCGGCTGCTGACCAGCGCCTTCATGCACGACGGGCTGCTGCACTTCGGGATGAACACCATGGCGCTGCTGGCGCTGGGGCGCTTCATGGAGGCGTACTCGCACCGCGCGTACGTCCCCATCGTCTTCCTGCTCACGGCGCTGGCGGCGAGCACCGCCAGCTACCTGAACGTCGACGCGTCGGTCGGGGCGTCGGGCGGGATCATGGGGATGTTCGGGTTCCTGGCGCTCATGGCGCGGCGGCGGCGCGACGTGATGCCGCCGGGGTTCGGCAAGGCGATCCTGATCGACATCGGGGTGATCGCGGCGATGGGGATCTTCGGGCGGGGCTACATCGACAACTGGGCGCACGCGGGGGGGTTCGTGACGGGCGCGCTGCTGGGGTGGCTGATGATCCCCCGCGGCGGCCGCACCGCGTACTGGGAGCCCTCGCGCCCCATCCGCCGCCTGGGCGACGCCGCGCTCGCCATCCTGCTGCTGGCGTCGCTCGGCACCGTCGTCCGGCTCGTCGCCCACCTCTTCCTCGGCGCCGCCTGAGAGATTCGTCATCACGCAGAGACGCGGAGGCACGGAGAGAACGCTCTCCGTGTCTCTGCGTCTCCGCGTGAGACGTTTTGATCAAGGCAAGAAGTACGTGACGAATGAGGGGTGTGCGAGCGTCTGACGCGTGGGAAAACGCGTCGGCGAGCATGATCCGCGGTAAAACGTCTGGCGCGAGGACGCTCGTCGTTACAAATTGTCCGTGCGCGCCCGCAACCGGTGCCGCGCACCCGCGCAGATCCGCCCGTCGTGCCCTCCGCCGCCCGCAGTGCACCTCCCGGCTCTCTGCTGATTCCCTGACGGCGTACCGCCCGCTGCTATCCGCTCCCCATCCCCGCCCCTCGAGAAAGGCGCCGGACAATGAAGAAGATCCTCACGATGGCGCTCGCCGCGGCCGCGGCGTGCACCGCGACGGCGCGCGCACAGCGCGTGCACGAAGTTCCCGCCCGCCCGGCGCTCTGGGCCGGGGCGGACACCAACAGCGCCGGCGCCTACTACCTGCTGGGCGTGCAGCGGCTGGAGCGCGAGCCGCGCGTGTCCGCCGCGGCCTTCTACTGGGCCGAGCGCCTCAACCCCGGCTGGCCCGACGCCCTCTACGGGCGCTACGTGGCGCTGCTGATGACCGACCCGCACCGGCTGGAGCAGTACGAGGAGGGGCGCGGCGGCATCGAGCGCAACCCCGAGATCAGGGCGATCGACTCGCTCTTCTACCGCGCGGTGCAGCGCGACCCCTTCCTGCACCGCAAGCTGGAGAAGCCGTACGTGATGATGTACTACCGGAACGCCTACGCCGAGGCGATCCGGCAGCGGACCGGCGACCGCGACGCGGTGGTGGCCGACTACCTGGTGCGGCAGCTGATGAACGACCCCGACCCGTACGTCCAGGGGTGGCTGGCCTACGCCGACGGGCGCTTCCCCGCCGCCATCCAGCACTACGAGCAGGTGCTGCGGCGCACGCGGCGCCCCGCGCGGCTGCGGCTGCGGCTGGGGCAGATCCACTTCCTCTCCGGCAACTACCCGCAGGCCGCCGAGCACCTTCGGCAGGGGATCGAGGCGCTGCGCCAAGCCGACCGGCGCGACGTGGTGCGCGTGTACGAGAGCAAGGCGATGCTGGAGTACTCGCTGGCCGCCGCGCTGGAGCAGGCCGGCCAGGCCGACGCCGCGCGCGAGGCCTACGGCCGCGCGCTGACCGAGGACCTGGCCTTCTGGCCCGGCCACCGGCGGATGGGGATGCTGGCCGTGGCGAAGGGCGACACCGCCACCGCGCTCTCGGAGATGGCGCTGGCGGCGGAGCTCGCGCCCACCGAGCCCGACGTGCTCTACCAGTACGGCACCCTGCTGCTGGCCGCGCACAAGGTGATCGAGGCCTCCGCGCAGATGAAGAAGGCGGTCGAGCTCGACCCCTTCTACGCCGCGCCGCACTACTACCTGGGGATGATGCACGACGCCGCGTCGATGACCGACGACGCGGTGGAGCACTACCGCGCCTTCATCGCGCGCGCGGCCGGCGACGCCCCGAACCTGGCGCGGGCGCGCGAGCGGCTGGCGGCGCTCACCGCCGCGCGCTGATGCACCCCCAACGCGGGAGACCGCACGTGACCCGCCGAGCCCTCGCCGCCGCGGCCGCGCTCGCCCTGCTCGCCGCCCCGCTCGCCGCGCAGGCGGACAGCGGGCGCGCGGTGCGGCCGCGCAGCACCTACGAGGACCTGCAGATGTTCAGCCAGGTCCTCAACCAGATCCGGGTGAACCACCCCGACTCGGTCGACACCCACGCGCTGTACATGGCGGCGGTGGAGGGGATGGTGCGCGCCGCCGACCCGCACTCGTACGTGATCCGCGCCGAGCGCCTCTCGCCGCAGAAGCAGCGCGACTTCGAGGCGGGGCGCAGCTACCCGGTGCCGGTGGAGTTCCGCTTCGTGGGCGACCAGCCGGTGGTGGCCAGCGTGGCCCCCGGGTCGGCCGCGGCGCGGCAGGACATCCTGCCCGGCGACGTGCTGGTGGCGGCCGACGGGCAGCCGGTGCGCGCCGCCAGCCCCTTCGAGCTGCAGGTGGCGCTGAGCGGGGCCAGGAACTCCACCGCGCGCCTCCGCTTCGAGCGCGAGCGGGCGGACGGGTCGCTGGTGGAGCTGGAGCGCGAGGTGCGGCGCGAGCGGGTGGAGGAGGGGACCGCCGTGCCCGCCGCCTTCATGCTCGACGCGCAGACCGGGTACGTGCGGGTGACGACCTTCCAGAACGAGAAAGCCGCGGAAGACCTGCACGCGGCGCTCGGCATGCTGGAGCGCGCGGGGATGCAGCGGCTCATGCTGGACCTGCGCGGCAACGGCGGGGGGATGGTGATCGAGGCGGCGCGCGTCGCCGGCGAGTTCCTCCCCGATGGCGCGGTGATCTACACCGCCGAGGGGCGCAAGGCCGAGGTCTCCCGGACGGGGCGGGTGAACCACTCCTTCCTGCGCCCCGGCGGGCGCGTCTACCCGCTGCTGGTGCTGGTGGACGAGGGGACGGCGAGCGCGTCGGAGATCGTGGCGGGGGCGCTGCAGGACCACGACCGCGCGCTGATCGTGGGCCGGCCGACCTTCGGCAAGTCGCTGCTGATGCAGAACTTCCCGATGACGGACGGGTCGTTCATCGCGCTGGTGATCGGCCACCTGAAAACGCCCTGCGGCCGGGTGATCCAGCGCCAGTACCGCGGCATCGGCACGGGCGAGTACTACCGGCTGGCCCACGCCGAGCGCGACACGGTGGGGCGCCCCTCCTGCCGCACCGACCGCGGGCGCACGGTGTACGGCGGCGGCGGCATCTACCCCGACGTGGTGCTCGCCGAGCCGCCGGGCGCGCCGCTCTGGCTGGCGCGGCTGGCGGAGCAGGACGTGTTCACCCGGTGGATGAACACCTGGCTGGCCGCGCACCCCGACGCGCTGGGGACGGTGGAGTCGCTCTCCGCCAACCCGGTGCTCCCGGCCGGCGCCCTGGCCGACTTCCGCGCCTTCGCCGCGCGGCAGGGGCTCCCCGTTCCCGACGGCGCGGAGGTGGACGCCCGCCTGCAGCGCGTGCTGGTCCGCGCGCTCGCGGGGACGAAGTGGGGCCCCGAGGGGTACTACCGCGTGGCGGCCGTGCTCGACCCGCAGGTGCGCGAGGCGGTCGCCCAGTTCGCGCGCGCCGGCCAGCTTCTCGGCGCGCAGTAGCCGGGGGAGCCCAGGCTCGATTTCGTCGGGGAGGCGCGCATGCGCGAGGGACCCGGGGAGGGCGGAGCAGTCGTCCCGGACGCACGGACCGATGCGGACGAGCAGCGCGAGCTCGACCGCGAGATGGACCGCTCGGCGGAGGAGGAGCGCCTGGAAGGGGAAGCGGTCCGGCGCGGGCTCGAGGAAGGGCGCGAGGCGGGGGAGGGGCGGCGCGAACGGGCCGAACGGCTCCGGAACGCCGCGGAAGGCGCGCGTGAGCAGGCGGGCGCGGAGCTGCGTGAGTTGGCCGAACAGCTCCGGAAGGCCGACGAAGGCGTGCGCGATCAGGCGGACGCGGAGCTGCGCCAGCTCGTGGCCGACGCGCGCCGGCTGGCCGCCGACGCCCGGCGCAGCGCCGAGCTGGCGCGGCACGACGCATGGGAGGCGCGCGAGGTCCTGGCGGAGCTCCGCCGCATCCTCGATGAGCTGAGGCCCGGCGCCGCCGGCCGCGCCTCCTGATCCGCTTTCCTTCGAGCCGTCGATGACGTTCCCGCTCGCGTTCCTCTTTGCCTGCGCGCTGGCGCTGGCCAGCGGCTACCTCTCGGTGGCCATGGACGCGCCGGCGCTGCCGGCGTTCATGGTGATCGGCACCGCGCTCTGGGTCTACTTCGACGCGAAGCGGCTGGGGCTCTCGCGCTATCGCACCGGGCTGATCAACTCCGAGGTCGCCACCATCGGCTGCTTCGCGATGTGGATCCTCGTCTTCCCCTGGTACCTCTCCGCCCGCCGCAAGATCGTGCAGGGCCTGCTGCCGCTGAAGGAGGGAGTCCCGCCCGAGGCGTAGTCTTACAGATCGTCTCACACGGAGGCGCGGAGACGCAGAGAGAGCCGCTGGGGCTTTCTGCGTCTCCGTGTTTCCGTGTGATATATGAGATTTCAGTTTCAGGCTTTCCCCGCCGACAACGCGTAGGCCTCGCGCAGCCAGCCGGCCAGCTCCGCGTCGACCTGGTCGGGAGATTCGACCAGGATCTCGTTGAAGAACCGGTGGCGGGAGAGCTGCTCCGTCTTGCGCACGCGCGGGCTGGAGATCGGCGTGGAGGTGCGCAGGTTCAGCAGAATCCCCGTCTTCCGCGGATGGACTCCCGCGAACGCGCTCGCGTCGGCGGCCGACGCCAGGTGGACGCAGGTCTTCTTCGCATCCTCGAAAACGGGGCCCGCACTCCGCGCCGCGTCGACCACCCGCGCGTATACCTCGCGCACTCCGTCATCGCGGCTCGCCAGCAGTCCATCGACCGTGTCCACGCTTTTCTCCTCGCTTGGGCGTTTGCGATGAACCGCATCCGTCGCGGACGATAAAGCGGCCGGTGACCGTCTACAAGCATGGAACGAAGCGGCTGCGCCGGAGTTGCGCGCGCGGTGCGGGCGTGGTTATCTGTTTGCCTCGCGATCCCGATCCATCCAGCCCCACCGGAGGTTCTCCTTGCACCACCCGCCCGCCGTCGGGAGCAACGTGCCGCGCAAGGACGGGGTGGCGAAGGTCACCGGCGCGGCGAAGTACATCGACGACCTCTCCTTCCCGGGGATGCTGCACGGGCGGACCATCCGCACCACCATCCCGCGCGGCACCATCACCGGCATCCGCCCGGGCTTCGGCGCGGACGACGGCTTCACCGTGGTCGACCACCGCGACATCCCGGGGATGAACGCGGTGGCGATGATCGAGCTCGACCAGCCCTTCCTGGCCGAGCGCGAGGTGCGCCACGTGGCCGAGCCCGTGCTCCTGCTGGCGCACGAGGACCGCGACGCCCTCCTCGCCGCCTCCGTGGAGATCGACTACGAGGCCGCGCCGCCGCTCCTCGACCCGGCGCGGTCCGACCGGGTCTTCAAGCACATCCGCATCGAGAAGGGCGACGTGGACGCGGCGCTCGCCTCGGCGGAGATCATCATCGAGGGGGAGTACCGGACCGGCGCGCAGGAGCACGTCTACATCGAGACCAACGGGGTGATCGCGGTGCCGGAAGCAGACGGCACCATGACCATCTACGGCTCGCTGCAGTGTCCCTACTACGTGCACAAGGCGATCAAGGCGCTGCTCTCGCTCCCGGACGAGAAGGTGCGCATCGTCCAGACGGAGACGGGGGGCGGCTTCGGGGGGAAGGAGGAGTACCCGTCGCTGATCGCCGGGCACGCGGCGCTGCTGGCGCTGAAGAGCGGGCGCCCGGTGAAGCTGGTGTACGACCGGGTGGAGGACATGCTGGCCACCACCAAGCGCCATCCCTCCATCGTGCGGCACCGTACCGCGGTCACGCGCGAGGGGCGGCTGGTGGCGATGGACGTGGAGGTGCTGCTGGACGGCGGCGCGTACTGCACGCTTTCGCCGGTGGTGCTCTCGCGCGGGTGCATCCACGCGGGCGGGCCCTACCGTTGCGACCACGTGCGCATCGACGGGCGCGCGGTGATGACCAACGCGCCGCCCAACGGCGCCTTCCGCGGCTTCGGCGCGCCGCAGACGCAGTTCGCCACCGAGGTGCACCTGGAGCGCATCGCCGAGGCGCTGGGGATGGACCCGGTGCGCCTGCGCGCGCTGAACGCGCTGCGCCCGGGCGACACCACCGCCACGGGGCAGGCGATCGGCGAAGACGGCTCGGCCATCCAGGTGCTGGAGGACACCGTCCGCCGCTCGGACTTCCATCGCAGGCGCCAGGCGTACGCGGGGACGAACCGGGGGATCGGGCTCGCGCTCTTCTTCCACGGCTCCGGCTTCACCGGGAGCGGCGAGGTGATGCTGCAGTCGCGCGCGGCGCTGGAGACCTGCGAGCGCGGCGTGCGCATGCTGGTGGCCAGCACCGAGATCGGCCAGGGGACGCGGACCATGCACGCGCAGATCGTGGCGGACGCGCTCGGCATCCCCTTCGACGACGTGGAGTACGCGCAGCCCGACACCTTCGTGGTGCCGGACAGCGGCCCCACGGTGGCGAGCCGCACCTGCATGATCGTGGGCGGCATCCTGCAGCGCTGCGGCGAGGCGCTGCGCGAGCAGCTCGGAGAGCTCCATCCCGCCGAGCACTTCCGCCGCCACGGCCCCGTGCGCGTGGTGCGCGAGTACGTGAAGCCCGAGGACGTGAGCTGGAGCGACGCCACCTACCGCGGCGACGCCTATCCCACCTACGGCTGGGGATGCTGCGTGGTGGAGGTGGAGCTGGACCCCGACACCTACGAGGCGCGCGCCCGCGAGGTGGTGACGGTGCAGGACGTGGGGAAGGCGATCCACCCGGTGCTGGTGCGCGGGCAGATCGAGGGCGGGACGGCGCAGGCGATCGGCTGGGCGCTGAACGAGCGCGTGGTCACCCGCGACGGGGCGATGGCGAACCCCACGCTGACCAACTACACCATCCCCACCACCCTCGACACGCCGCGGATGGAGGTGGGGATCGTGGAGAACCCGTCGCGCCACGGGCCGTTCGGGGCGAAGGGCGTGGGCGAGATGCCGATGGACGGCCCCGCCGCGGCGGTGGTGAACGCCATCCGCCACCTTGGCTTCGACGTGCGCGAGATCCCCGCCGTTCCCGAGGTCCTGATCGACGCCCCGCGGCTCGAGTCCGCCGCCGAGCCCATCCCCGCCGCCGCCTGAGCCGAATGTCTTCGCTTCTCCTGCCTCTGCTTCGGCCGCGGCTCAGCGCCCTCTCCGGCTCGCTCAGGCTCGCCACCTCTCCCGTTCCGGGAGAGGTTGAATACCCAAGCCCCGGCGCCACCCGCTCCGGCCGCGCAGGGTCGTCCTCGCACCACACCACGCAGGCCCCACCAGCGCTGCGTCCGCCCCCCTCTCCCGGTACGGGAGAGGGTTTGCGCTCTCAGGCGCAGGGAGAGGGCTCCGCGGGGCGTCGGACGCGCACCCTGCTCGCCGCGGAGCGCGCGTGATGCGCTTCACCCTGAACGGCGCGCCGGCCGAGGTCGACGCGCACCCGATGAAGCGGCTGCTCGACGTGCTGCGCGAGGAGTGCGGCCTCACCGGCACCAAGGAAGGGTGCGGCGAGGGGGAGTGCGGCGCCTGCACCGTGCTGGTGGGCGGCGAGCCCGTCTGCTCCTGCCTGGTGCCCTTCGCGCAGGTGGCGGAGGCGGAGGTGCTGACCATCGAGGGGCTCGGGGGCGGGCACCCGCTGCAGCGGGCGTTCGCGGCGCTGGGCGGCGCGCAGTGCGGCATCTGCACGCCGGGGATGATCATGATGGCGATGAAGCTCCCGCCCAACCCCACCCTGGACGACGTGCGGACGGGCCTTGCCGGCAACCTCTGCCGCTGCACCGGCTACGAGGCCATCTACCGCGCCGTGCTCGACGCCGCCGGCGGCGAGGTGCGCGCGTGAAGACGGCGATCGCGCCGCTCGCCCTGCTGCAGCCGCGCACCCTGGCCGACGCGCTGGCCATGCTGCGCGACGAGGGTCCGCTGGTGCCGCTCGCCGGCTGCACGGACGTGTACGTCACGCTGAACTTCGGCACGCAGCCGGCCACGCGCTTCCTGAACCTCTGGGGATTGGACGAGCTGCGCGGGATCGAGGCGATGGACGGCGGCCTGCGGTTGGGCGCGCTGGCGACGCACACGGAGCTGCAGCGCTCGCCGCTGGTGCAGGCGCGCCTGCCGATGCTCGCCGCCGCCTGCCGCGAGGTGGGCGGCGTGCAGATCCAGAACCGCGGCACGCTGGGCGGCAACGTCGCCAACGCCTCCCCCGCCGGCGACACCCTCCCCGTCCTCGCCGCGGCCGACGCGGTGGTGGTGCTGCGCAGCGCGAACGGCGAGCGGCGCGTCCCCTTCAACGAGCTCTACACCGGCTACCGCGCCACGGTGATGCGCCCCGGCGAGCTGATCGTCGCCTTCGAGGTTCCGCGGGTGGAGGGCGCGCAGTGGTTCCGGAAGGTCGGCACCCGCGCCGCGCAGGCCATCAGCAAGGTGGTGATGGCCGCCGTGCGCGGCGGCCGCCCCCGCATCGCGCTGGGCAGCGTGGCCCCCACCGTCGTGCGCCTGCGCGGCACCGAGGAGGCGCTGGCGAACGGCGCCACCATCGAGGACGCGCAGGCCGTGCTGATGCGCGAAGTCACGCCGATCGACGACATCCGCTCGACGGCGGACTACCGGAAGCGCGTGTGCGCCAACCTGCTGGCGCGGTGGTGGGGAACCACGTCGGCAGGAGAGGGGTCATGAGCCGCAAAGAGCTGGTGCCCGGCAGCGACACGGTGCCGCGCTACACGAAGACCAACCTGGAGAACGCCCGCACCAGGGGCCAGCTCATCGGCTGGCTGTAGGGCGCCGGGGTGATGTTCGCGGTGATGTTCGTCGTCGGGATCATCGGCTGGATTCCAGGGATCCTGCTCGGTGCGGCCCTGGCGTTCGGCCTCTACAAGCTGCTGAAGCGCTGAGCCGCGCTTCGGTTTCCCTCGTCGAAAGATCCACCATGCATCCGCCGTATCCATCTCCCGAATACGCACGTTCGTTCGCGTCTCCACCCTCGCCGCCTTCGGGCGCGGTCCGCGTGCTCGCGGCGGCGGGGGGCGTGGTGGCGCTGCTGCTGGGGTCGCTGCTTTCGTTCGGCCTTGGGGAGATCGCGTTGCTTGGGTTGGGCCTGGTCGCGCTGGTCTGGCGTGCACGCGGTGCGCGGCTCACGCGCCGCGCGAGCTGGATCGGCGCGGTGCTCCCCGTCAGCTTCTTCCTCGGCGGGCTCATGGTACGGGTGACGGCCCAGGCGCCGGGGGGTGTCACCGCGTCGATGCAGCAGTCGATGGAACAGGCCCGGCGCGAGCCGCCGCCTCCCATCGTGCAGCGCATGCGAAAGCTCGGGCCGCCCCAGAACCCGCGGGTGCAGCAGGGGGTCGATTCCGTCACCCGTTCGAAGCCGTTCCTATGGTGGGCGATGGCGATGGTGCTCACGCTGGCGAGTCTGTTCGTCGGCCTCGCGGTCGGCACGTCCGCGTGGGGGTGCGTGATGCTGATCGGCTACGGCGTGCGCGGCCGCTGGCCGATGGCGCCGCCGGCCGCGGCGGGGTAGCCGATCAATGTCGGACACCCCGCCGCCGCCCGGCTGGAACCGCACGATCGACGATGCGCGGGTGCTGGTGATGCACCACTACGCCGCACCCGTCACCGACACGAACGATGCCACCCTTCCGCGCGGCGAGCGCGTGCGCGTGGCCGGATCGCACTAGGCAGAGCCGATCGTCATCGCCTTCGAGCCGGTGCGGTACGACGGGCTGCTCGAGACGCTGGTGCCGGACGACGTGCGCACCGAGCCGGTCTTCACCAACTACCGTCTCTCGGTGAAGACGGCGTACTTCAACCAGCACTTCCGCCGCGTCACCGAGGCGCCACCTGGCGGTCAGCGGCCGATCCTGGGGTAACGATGCGGCTGAAGCCGCCGCTACAACATCACACAGTCCGCCTGCGCGGACTTCAAACGACGGATCCATGCGGCTGATGATGTCCGCGAAGGCGGACAGCGTGCCGTTGTAGCGGCGAGTTCACTCGCATAGTCGCCCCCGCACTTTCCTCCGATGCAGGCGCCCGCACCGCTCCAGCCGGAAACGCTCTCGGTCCGGGAGGCGCGTGCCCGCTGGTTTGCGGAGAACGGGTTCGACGCGGACGGCGGCTACACCAAACGCTGGTTCCGGATCGAATCGAGGCCCATCCCCGTCTACCTTCCCAACCTCAAGCCGCGCGTGGAGGCGGTGCGGCTGCACGACCTTCACCACGTGGTGACGGGGTACGGCACCGACTGGCGCGGCGAGGCGGAGATCGGGGCGTGGGAGATCGCCGGCGGGTGCGGGCGGTACTGGGCGGCGTGGGGGCTGAACTTCGGCGCGTTCGGCTTCGGGCTGCTGGCGGCCCCGCGGCGTACCTGGCGCGCGTTCGTGCGCGGACGCCACAGCCGCAACCTGTACGGCGGCGAGTTCCGCGAGTCGCTGCTGGACGAGACCGTCGGGGAGCTGCGCGAACGGCTGGGGCTGGTGAATCCCGCCGCGGCGACGACGGGCGACCGGCTGGCGTTCGCCGGCTGGAGTATCTTCGTCGTGGCGTGGCACCTGGCGGGACTAGCGGCAGGTGCGGCGCTCGTATACGTCTTCGTCTCCGTCGTATTTGCAGCCTGATCGTCTCACGCAGAAACACGGAGACACAGAGAGAACCACCCAGCCTCTCTGCGTCTCTGCGTGAAACCAGGGAGCAGAGCCAGGCGATGAAACGTCGTCGAACCGCGTTGCGTTATAAAGACTTGAGATTCACGTACGGCTCGGAACCCCAGCAACCCCGTCGCTCATGAAGATCCTCTGCCCTTCGTGTCGCGTTCCCGTCGCCGCGGATGACATCGAGCTCGACACGGGGCTGGCGAAGTGCCGCACCTGCAACAACGTCTTCCGCTTCGACAACGCGCCGGAGCTGGCCGCGGCGGCGGTGCGGCCGCGCACGAACGTGGGGAAGCCGCGCAGCGTGGTGAGCTCCGAGGACGGCGGCGGGCTGACGGTGAAGTACCGCTGGTTCTCGCCGAAGTACCTCTTCCTGGCCTTCTTCTGCCTGTTCTGGGACGGGTTCCTGGTCTTCTGGTACGCCATGGCGCTGCCGAGCGGCAACCCGGTCATGATCCTGTTCCCGCTCATCCACGTGGCGGTGGGGATCGGCCTCACCTACGCGACCCTCGCCGGGTTCGTGAACACCACCACGCTGCGCATCGACGGGCAGCGCCTGCGCGTCACCCATCATCCGCTGCCGTGGGGACGCCCGGTGGAGCTCGGCCTGGGCGAGGTGAAGCAGCTCTTCTGCGACGAGAAGATCACGCGCGGCAGGAACGGCCCCAGCTACACCTACAACCTGAACGCGCTGCTGCACGACGGCACCCGCCGCAAGGTGATCGGCGGCCTCGACACGGCGGACCTCCCGCTCTACCTGGAGCAGCACGCCGAGTCGTGGATGCGCATCGAAGACGAGCCCGTGCCGGGAGAGCTGCCGCGATAGACAGGTGCGGGAGTGCGGGAGTGCGCCGGGTCTCGATCAGGCCCAGCGCACTTGGCTGTAGATGGGATCTGCCCCGATCCGAAACTCGCGATCGCGCTTGCATCATCGAGGTGATTGTCGCGACTGTTCATCCGCGCTGCATCAACTCGGCTTCTCCTTCCGCCGCATGAAGATCTCCTGCCCCAACTGCCGGGCGCCCGTGGTGGCTGAGGACGTGAACCTCGCCACCGGGCTGGCCAGGTGCCGCACCTGCAACCACGTCTTCCGCTTCGGCGACCCGCCGGAGCCGGCGCCGCCGACGGTGCGGGCCCGCGCGAGGGCGGAGAAGCCGCGGAGCGTCGTCGTCTTCGACGCCAACGGCGAGCTCACGGTGCAGTTTCGGTGGTTTGCGCTGAAGTACGTCATCCTGGCGGTGCTCTCCCTGCTCTGGAACGGGTTCCTGGCGGGCTGGTACACGATCGTGGAGGGGGGGCACCCGCTCCTGTTCGTGTTCCCACTCCTCCACGCGGCGGTGGGAATCTTCCTCCTCTACGTCACGCTGGCCGGCCTCGTGAACACCACGACGGTGCGGATCGGCGGCAGCCGGCTGTGCGTGAGCCATCACCCGCTGCCATGGGGCCGGGGCGTGGATCTTGGCGTGGCCGACGTGAAGCAGTTGTTCTGCGAGGCGAAGATCGTGCACGGCCGCGGCGGCGTGTCGTACACGTACGACCTCAACGCGCTGATGCGCGATGGCACGCGCCGGAAGGTCGTCTACGGCATCGAGGCCCCCGAGCTCCCGCTCTACCTGGAGCAGCACGCCGAGTCGTGGATGCGCATCGAGGACGAGCCCGTGGCGGGGGAGCTGCCGCGGTAACGGCATCTCACGCGGAGACGCAGTTCATACCAATTTGCCGAGAACAGTTCTCAGTTCCAGTCTCTGACGGAAAGCCTCACACGGAGTCACCGGAGACAGCAGAGAACGACTCCGTTGACTCCGTTGACTCCGTGTGAGACCACTCTGTTGGTAATGGAAAATCACACCTCGTCCGCGATGGCGCGCTTGATCTCGGCGATGCGGGCCTCGTCGCGCTTGTAGAAGGTCCACTGCTTGATCCGCTTGGCGCGCACCAGCCCGGCCTGCGAGAGCACCTTCATGTGCTCGCTCAGGGTGGGCTGGCTCACGCCCAGCTTCTCCGCGATCCAGACCGCGCAGACGCCGTCGTCCACCAGGTCGCCGTCCACCTGCGGGGGGAAGTTGGCGACAGGGTCCTTCAGCCACTCCAGGATCTGCAGCCGGCGCTCGTTCGCGAGCGCACGGAGCGCGATTGCGATAGACATATTGCCAATTAGCTAATTGCCGTTTATCCTGTTCGGAAGATGCTGTCGAGGGCGCACGGACACAAGGGGAGGCGGGCGATGGAGCTGGGGCTGCGGGACAGGGTGGCGCTGGTGACGGGTGCGTCGTCGGGGCTGGGGCTGGCGATCGCGCGGGAGCTGGCGGCCGAGGGTGCGCGGGTGGCGATGGTCGCGCGCCGCGGGGAGCTGCTGCGCGCCATGGCGGACGAGATCGCCGCGGCGGGCGGACGCGCCCACTCCATCGCGGGCGACGTCGGCGCGCCGGGAGAGGCCGAGCGCCTGGTGCGCGAGACGGAAGTCGCGCTGGGGCCGGTCGACATCCTGGTGGCCAACGCGGGCGGGCCGCCATCCACCACCTTCGACACCACGAGCGAGGAGCAGTACCGCGCCGCCATCGAGCTGAACCTGCTCGCCTCGGTCAACCTGGCGCGCGCCGCGGTGCCGGGGATGCGGGCGCGCGGCTGGGGACGCGTGATCTTCCTCACCTCCATGACCGCCAAGCAGCCGATCCAGGGGCTGATCCTCTCGAACACGGCGCGCGCGGGGCTGCTCGGCTTCGCCAAGACGCTGGCCAACGAGGTGGCGCGCGACGGCGTGCTGGTGAACACGGTGCTCCCCGGCCACTTCGACACCGACCGCGCGACGGAGCTCGCCCGCATGCGCGCCGAGCGGGAGGGGAAGAGCGTGGACGAGCTGCTGCACGCCCGCACGGCCGGGATCCCCGTGGGCCGCGCCGGCGATCCGCGCGAGATGGCGGCGGCGGTCGCGTTCCTGGCGTCGGAGCGCGCCAGCTTCATCACCGGCGCCGCCCTCCAGGTCGACGGCGGGCAGATCGCCGGCCTGTTCTGATCCCACTCATCGGGATCGATCATGCAAAGAAATGTCATCCTGAGCCTGAGAAGGTGTTGCTGAACCCGTTCTTCGGACACCCCCGGGTGTCATCCTGAGGCCCGGCCACGAGGAATCAGCTTTCGCTCCGATGGCGGCAGGGCCGTGAGGATCTGATTGCGGCCACGCCGGAGCCGGCTGCGGAAGCTCGCGC
>JBJMPM010000116.1:0-12584 GCA_045803205.1 Longimicrobiaceae bacterium | reverse complement strand
ACTCCAGCTGCTGGAAGGTGGGGTTCAGCACCCACTGCCCCTGGATGCGGCCGATGCGCACGGCGGCGATGGGGCCGGCGAAGGGGATGCGCGAGAGCATCAGCGACAGCGACGCGCCGGTGATGCCCAGCACGTCGGCGTCGTTCTCCTGGTCGGCGGATACCACCGTGACGAAGACCTGCGTCTCGTTGGCGAAGCCGTCGGGGAAGAGCGGCCGCAGCGGGCGGTCCACCAGGCGCGCCGACAGGATCTCCTTGTCCGACGGGCGCCCCTCGCGCTTGATGAAGCCGCCGGGGAACTTCCCCGCGGCGTAGGTCCGCTCGCGGTACTCCACCGTCAGCGGGAAGAAGGAGAGGTGCGTGGGCTGGTCCTGCGCCGTGGCGGCGCAGAGCACCATCGTCTCCCCGAACATCACCGTGCAGCTTCCGTCGGCCTGCCGGGCCATCTTCCCCGTCTCCACGACGAGCGGGCGCCCCGCGAACTGCCGTTCCAGCTTTGCCATTTTCCGCTTCCGTTCTCTCTTGGTTGCCGGGGGAGGGCCGCGATGGGGTGTCCGCGCTCCCCCGAGACGCGGACGCCAGATTCGCTTGCTGCTTTGCTTCCCGTCTGCGCGCTCCCCCGCGGGGAAAGCGCGGCGGGGCCGCACGGCTTGTGCCGTGCGGCCCCGTCTCGTCGTTCTATTCCGTCCCGCCCCGCGCGTGGCCGGCGGGGACGCGAAGGCCCGGCGCTCGCCGCGCCGTGGCCACCATCGCGGCCGAACCGCTGCCCACCCGCGGGGTCCTGCGGCTCAGTGGCGCAGCCCGAGGTCGGCGATCAGCGCGCGGTACCCCTCGAGGTCGTTCCGGCGCAGGTAGTCGAGCAGGCGGCGGCGCTGGCCCACCATCTTGAGCAGGCCGCGGCGCGAGTGGTGGTCCTTCTTGTGCGCGCGGAAGTGACCGGTCAGGTCGTTGATGCGCGCGGTGAGCAGCGCGATCTGCACCTTGGTGCTGCCGCGGTCGTTCTCGTGCTGCTGGTACTTCTTGACGATCTCGTCGCGGTTTTCGGCCGTGAGAGCCATCGATCGGACCTCCTGAAGAGTCTGATGCTGGTCAGGGAGTGCCGACCCGTTGAAATCTCGTACTCGAAACTTCAGGCGGATCAACTGGTAAGCCAGGGAAGATAGCGGCTTCCGCGCGAGATTACAACCCGCGGAGCGCCGAACACACTGGACCGGCCGGCACTGGAGATGCGCCGCGAACTGCCGCGGGAGGGAGAAAGGCCGCGGGGGCAGGTCCCCGCAGCCTCCTTTCGCGGCGCTCCGGCCCGCAGCGAGCGTCAGTTGCAGATGCGGCGCTTCGCCTCCTCCACGGCCTCGAAAAGCTGGTCGAACGACTCCACCACGAAGAGAACGTCCTGGAAGTGGTCGATCTCGAACGGCTGCGCCAGCACGGCATCGAGAGAGAAGGGCCGCCGGTCGCAGTTGGGCCCGAGCGCATTGGCGGCATCACCCACGGAGGAGATCAGACCGCTCCCGTACACCTTCACCTGGCCGTTCTCACGCGTCAGCCCGAACTCCACCGTAAACCAGAACAGCCGCGCCATCTGCGTCAGCTCCTCCTCCGTGCGCGCCTCGGCGGCCACGGTGCCAAAGCCCTGCAGGAAGTCGGCGAACACCGGGTCGGCGTGCAGCGGAACGTGGCCAAAGACGTCGTGGAAGATGTCGGGCTCCGGCAGGTAGTCCAGCTGCGACCGCGGCCGAATGATCACGGTGGTGGGAAAGCGGCGCTCGGCCAGGCACCGGAAGAAGTCGCGGGCGGGGATGAACCCCTTGACCGGAACCGCGTTCCAGCCGGTGCGGGCGTCCAGCCGCCGGTTCACGTCCGCGAGATCCGGGACCTGGTCCGGGCGCAGGCCGATGGCCTCCGCCCCATCCAGAAAGACGCGGCTGCCGTTCCGGCCCAGTTCCGCCATGCGGCGCTCGTACAGGATGCTCCAGACCTCGTGGTCCTCCGCGGTATATGTGTGCCATTCCTGGCGCGTGAAGATCTGTGGGTCGACCCGGGATGCGCGGGTGACGGGGGGGCTCGCGGTGATCGTGTCCATCGGGAAGGACTCCTGGAGAAGGAAAGAAAGCGGCCCGTGGAATCTCCCACGGGCCGCTTCCGCGCTGGCCGCAACGCGCGGTAGCTATGCGCGCGCGGGTCCCCCGGACGCGGCCCGCGGCCCGCGTCGCGAAGCGGCGACAATAGCAGTAGATGGCTGGGCGCGGAGATTCCGTCCAAGCCTAGTAAGGCGGGAACCGTACGTCAAGGCTCTTGATCGTCCGGGTCGGGGGAGCCGGCCGTCCGCAGATTGACGACCTGCAGCACGCCAGCACGTCCTCGTGGAGCAGCACGCGGGTGGCCACGCACCTGGGATGACGCGGCAGGCGGTCAGGTACAGAGGACCAGAGAGCCCGGGCGATCGCTCCCTGGTCCTCTGCCACACCTGTGGAACGTCTCTCTTGACGCCGCGCGGAAGGGGGTGCTAGTGTATTGGCATAGTGTCAATGGGATAACACCCCTGTCCCGGAGCGTGGCGATGACCCGTGCACTCCTTCTTCTGCTGCTCTCCTTCGCGATCACCGCCACGGCCTGCGCGCAGTCGGGCGTCGTTCAGCCCTGCGACGCCGCGCCGGTGCGCGACACGTCGAACGCGGTCGCGCGGGCACTGCGGACGCAGTATGCGCGGATCGACAGCGCGATGCGCCGCGAGGACCTCGGCGCGCTCGTGGCGCTGTACTCGCCGACACTGACTGTGTTCACGCCGACCGGCGAGACGTGGGACCTCGAGCGGTCGCTCGCCTACTCGCGCGCCGGGTTCGAGCAGGTCGATTCCACCCTCTTCACCAGCAACCGCATCGTCGCGCTGCGGGTGTGCGGCACGCGCGCGACGGCGACGGTGCTCCAGCAATGGGCGCGCATCCAGCGCCTGGGCGACGTGCGGCGGCGGCGCGCCACCGTCGCCGTGCAGGACGAGACCTGGACCCGCACGGCGTCGGGGTGGAAGCGCGCGCGCATCGAAAACGTCGTGATGGGCATAGGCTACGATGACGGGAAGCCATTCGATCCCTCCCGCCCGTACGACCCCGCCGCGCCTCCGTACGACCCGAGCGCGCCGTAGGCTCATACAGAGGCACAGAGGACCATAGAAAGGATCGCCGAGCCTCTCCAGTCCTCTGTGCCTCTGTGTGAGCAAATACCTTTAGCTCAGAATGCGCCGGCCGGCCTTCTCGTTCCAAGGCTGCGTGAGGCGTGTTTCCGCGGCCTGGGTCAGGGACGGCCCGGCATCAGCAATCCCGGTGGAAACACCTCGGTCGGAATGGTGTGCAGCGTAACGTTCATCACCCGCCACTCGCCACCGGTGAGATACACGTCGAAGCGGGCGTAGAACGGCTGGTCCTTCCCCAGAACAGTGAAGTACAGCCGCCGCACATGCGGCCCCCAATCGGCCGAACCGAGGTAGTCGTAGCCGCTCACCGTACCCGTCTGTGCCAGGACCTCGTCCAGGCCGCGAAGGAGCCGGGTCTTGGCGGCCGCGGCGGCATCGGCGGTCCACCCCTTCATCCAGGCGTCCAGGGCCGCACTCGTCCCGGACGTGCGCAGCAGGTCCAGTCCCTGGGTGATGATCGCCGGAGGGGGTGCCTGCTGCGCGGAGACACGCGTGGGACCCAGCGCGAACAGCAGCGGCGCAACCATTAGAACCAGTCCCAGTCTTCTCATCCACGTCTCCGGTTATCGTCCCGGGGTCGCCCGCGTCGAAGTTGGCCGTTGGGAAGCCTGGCGCGGCGCACTCCGGCGAAGAACGAAAGCCCCGCCGCGTCGCCGCGGCGGGGCTTTCGTGCACTGGCGCGCCTACTGCCAGCACTGCGTCTTGAAGTCGCAGGTGCCGCATTCGTAGACGCTGCAGGTCATCCAGCATGTGTCCTGGCAGCTCGCACACGTCTCGCAACCCGAATAGCACGCGGTGGCGCACGTCTGCTCGGACGGCGGTGGAACGCAGTTGAGCTGGCAGGTGTCCGAGGTGTCGTCGCAGGGGCCGGTAATCATCCCCAACACCGTACCGGACCGCTCCGCGGACTCTGACGTGGTGCCGAACGATTCCACCTCGAGGAGGTCCAGGTTCAGCTTGATCTGTCGTTTCACTGGAAAGGGAGAGGTTTGGGTGAATCGGCGGCAGGCTGGAATGGACACCGCCATACAAACCGCACGCAACGGCTCGTAATAGCAGGATGCGCACGGAAACTCGACCCCCGCGGGAAAACCATGGTTCCCACGGCGAATCAACCCGAGTCCGCAGGCGGCGTCGCGCCACCAGCAATTACACGCAATAGATAATGTCGTGTCGCGGGGAAGCAAGCTTCACGTTATCGGCTGCCGGTGCCCGGACGAGATGCATTCAGTACGACTGCGCGAAAGGCGGAAGCGCCTCGATCATCGTGTCCTGGGGAAGCGACTCGGCTCGCGTCGTCGTGAATCGGCGGGCCACCCCTTCAGCCACGCGTCCAAGGCCGCATCCGGCCCGGCGGTACGCAGCAGGTCCAGGCCCTGGGTGACGATCGCCGGCGGGGGCGCCTGCTGCGCGGAGGCACGCAAGGGACTCGACGCCAGCAGCAGCGACACAATCGCCAGAACCAGCCGTCTCATTCAATTCTCCCGTTCACGTTTGTCTCCCGACCGCACCAGAAATCTCCCGCCCGCTCATCTTTCTTCATGGCGGCGTCCAGCGCGTCGCCTGCCCATCGTCCATCGCCACCGCCGCCCGCGCCTGCCCGCAGTGCGGCGGAGGTACGTAGCGAGGGCTGCGGAAGAGGCTGCGAACGAGCATGTACGCGCCGCCCAGGACGAACATCGCGAACAGGATGGCGACGATGAAGAACACCGTGGTCGCCAGCGGCCGCTCGAACAGGTCGACCCCCATCGCATCCGCGATGCTGCCGGCGGCCCACATGGCGAGGAAGCAGAGCACCGCCAGGTAGAGGAACTTCACTCCCTCCGCGAAGAGCTGGCGCCGGGTCAGGCATTCGACGTCGCCGCGCGGACCCCGCGACTTGAACATGAACCGCGAGAGGCGCCAGCGCGGGTTGACGCCCAGCAGCACCACGAACGCGATGAGCGCGAGCTTCACCGCGACGATGGCTCCGTCACTCATCGGCCGCTCCGCGCGGCGACGCCAGGATCTCCCGCCCCGCCCGCTCATCCTCCTTCATCGCCTCGACCAGCGCGTCGACGGTGGTGAAGGGGTGGATGTCGCGGATGCGCCGGACGAGCTCGACGCGGATGCGCTGGCCGTAGAGGTCGCCGTCGAAGTCCATCAGCCAGAGCTCCACCGTGGGCGCGAAGCCGGCGAAGGTGGGGCGCGGGCCCAGATGCAGCAGCCCCGGCACGCGCCCGCTCCCCACCCGGCCGTACACGGCGTAGATCCCCTCCTTCGGCAGCATCTTGTCGGGGTCGCCGACCTCGATGTTGGCGGTGGGGAAGCCGAGCTCACGGCCCTTCCGCTCCCCCTGCACCACCACCCCCTCCAGCGAGTAGCAGCGCCCCAGCAGCGGCGCGGCCGCCGCCACGTCGCCCGCGGCGATGAGCTGGCGGATGCGGCTGCTGGAGACCGCCTCGCCCTCCACCTGGTACGCCTCCACCACGTCGACGCCGAAGCCGGCCTCGCGGCCGATCTCGCGGAGCGTGTCGACCGTCCCCTCGCGGTCCTTGCCGAAGCCGTGGTCGTAGCCGATCACCAGCTCGTCCATGTGGACGCGGCCGAGCAGGATCTCCTCCACGAAGCGCCGCGCCGGGTACTGCTGCAGGGTGCGGGTGAAGGGGACGAACACCACGTACTCGAGCCCCGAGTCCGCCAGGAGCTCGCGCTTCTCGGCGGGGGTGGTGAGCAGCGGCGGCGCGAACTCGGGGCGGACGATGCGGAGCGGGTGCGGGTGGAAGGTGACCAGGATGCTGCGCCCGTCCGTGCGCCGCGCGCGGCGCTGGATCTCCGCCAGCACCTCCCAGTGGCCGCGGTGCACCCCGTCGAAGGTGCCGACGGTGACGATCGCCGGCCGCCCGTCGCGCGGGAGCGCGGGCGGGAGCGCGGGATCGACGGCGTACGGCGCGGACCAGGGGTCGTGCGGCATTCGGGTGGTGTTGCTGGGTTTTTCTACCGGGTCCGGAGGCGGCCGGACCGCGGGCCGTCAGCGGAGGCGCATCGCCGCAGAGGGGATGCGCCTCCGCGGGTCTGCATCACGGATCGCGAAAGCGCTCCGACGCCTGCAGCGGATCCTCGTACAGGAGGAGCGCCGCGGCAACGGCGGCGAGCACCTGGTCGTCCGGCGCCGCCATGTAGACGGCGCCATCGTTCGTCACGTCGACGGCGGCCACGGGCGTCCTGGCGTCGCCGCGCGCGACGGTGTAGCCGGCCGTCGCCGACACGCGCCCGCCGGCGACGCGGGTGGAGCCCGCGACCTCGAATCCCTCGTCTCCCGTCACCCGCCCCGCGAGCGGCCGGTCGCGCGACGCCTCGAGGAAGAGGGTGCGCCGCTCGCCGTCCGGCGCGGTGAGGTCGCACTGCAGCCTGCGGTCCATCTGCCAGGTCACGCCCAGCGTCTGCGCGGCGGAGCCCTCGGCCGTGCAGGCGACGTCGGCCACCTTCGCGCCGGCGCGGGAGAGCGAGAAGGAGTACCGCTGGCTGTAGTCGCCGGCGTGCGACTGGAGCACGTCTCTCAGCTCCTTCCCGCGGGTGGCGGAGCGGTTCACCTGGCCGGTGGCGTACGGTCCGAACGACAGGCGCTGGTTCACCAGCACGCCCTGGCGGCCGCTCACCCGCAGCGGCGCCGCCGTGGAGAGCTCGCCGGGCACGGCGTAGCCGACCGTCTGGCAGGCGGCGGCGAGGGGAAGGACGAGGGTCAGGACGATGGAGCGCGTTCGCATGCGTGTGGGGCGCAAGTTCGGGTGTTCTCCGTCCGCGGCCGATCGCTCGGCGTGCCGCGGCCGGATCATGCCTGGGTCACGAAGACCTTGCGGGGACGGATGATGTTATCGAATCGCTCGCCGATCGCCAGAAGCTCGCCCTCCGCGGAGGCGAGGGCGAGCGGGGTGTCCTCGGGGGCGTCGGCGGACGCGGGGACGGCGCGGCCGTGGCGGAGCGCGGCGATCCCCGCCTCGTCGACGGCGACGCGGGGGAGATGGGAGACGGCGGCGAGCGGAGAGAGGAGCGCGGCGCGGACGCGGCCGGCGTCGCCCAGGGCGTCCAGCGGCACGGCGCCATCCACCGCGTGCGGGCCGACCCGCGTGCGCCGCAGCGCGCGCAGGTGCCCGCCGGCGCCCAGCGCCTCACCCACGTCGCGGGCGATGGCGCGGATGTAGGTGCCCGCGCCGCACTCAACTTCGAACTCGACGTCCGGCAGGTCGACGCGCAGCACGCGGATGGCGTAGACCGTCACCGCCACCGGCCTGCGCTCCACGGCCTCGCCGCGGCGGGCGGCGGCGTACATCCGCTCGCCCGCGACCTTCTTGGCGGAGAAGCGGGGGGGAAGCTGCTGGATGGTGCCCACCTGCGCCCGCAGCGCCTCCTCCACCTGCTCGCGGGAGAGGGAATGCCAAGCGTCGGACGACGAGATCACCTCGCCGGTGAGGTCGTCGGTGTCCGTCGCCTCGCCCAGGCGCATCGCCGCGACGTAGGTCTTCGGCAGCGCGGTGAGGTACTCGGCGAGGCGCGTCGCGCGGCCGAGGCAGACGAGGAGAAGGCCGGAGGCGAAGGGATCGAGGGTGCCGGTGTGGCCGACCTCGCGCGTGCGCAGCGCGCGGCGCACCGCCGCCACCGCGTCGTGCGAGGTGGGCCCCGCGGGCTTGTCGACCGGGAGCACGCCGCTGGGCGCGCCCTCTGCGCTCTCCGCTCGCGTCATGCGCCCGGTGCGGCCTCGGCCTTCGCCGACGGCGACGGGCGCGACGGCGCGGGGCCGCTCCCCCAGAGCGGGATGGTGGCGGTGACGTAGCTCACCCCCGCCCGGGTCTGCCGCAGCCACCCCAGGTAGCGCGCGCTGGTGTCCGCCATCGCGGCCGGCGCGCCGCCGCCGAACCAGCGCGAGCCGTCGGTGAAGACGAGCCGCGGGTCCAGGTCGCCCTCGTCGGTGGTGCGCCAGCGGATCTCCTTCACCTCGTGGATGTCCTTGGAGATCAGGTACTGCACCTGGAGCTGGGCCGCGTCGTAGCGGTCGGCGGGGATGTAGAGGAGCTGCTCCACGCGCTGCTCCGCGCCGGGCTCGAACCAGGTCTCCACCTCGGTGCTCACCTTCCCCGAGCCGACGAGGTCGGCGGCCGTGAACTGCGAGAAGCGCGAGGTGGGATACGGCTTCTGCGCGTTCTCGCGGTTCAGCCGCAGGTAGGTGGTGTCCTCCTGCTCCACGCTCTCCAGCTTCAGCCCGCGCACCGAGTACCACATCGCCGGCACGTAGACCTTGCTGTCGCTGCGGTTCACCATCTGGAAGGTGGCGCGCGCCAGCACCAGGTCGCCCCGCCGCCCGATCGCCTCCAGCACCGGCGTCACCACCAGCGCCGCCGGGCGGTTGCGCGGGACGATCACCTCCTTGTAGAGGAAGGTGTAGAGCCCCCACGCCGCAGCGATCAGCAGCGCGAAGGCCTGCAGCGCGTCGCGGAGCACGCGGGCGCGGGCGTCGGCCGCGGTGAACCATCCCAGCCGCTCCACGGCCTTCGACGTCTCGGTGGTCGCGCTGGCGGGCTGCTGGACGGACGGCGCCGGGGCGGGGATCTGGGTCTGCATGGACGGGGGATGTGGGAAGGAAGGCGGACTTAAGGCTCCAGAGGGTTTCCAACGAATGTTACCCTGAGAGACGTTGAGCCTCCATGGTGTCATCCTGAGGCCCGGCCTCACCTTGTCCTTTGTCCACGGCGGACTTCGCAGGGCCGAAGGATCTGACCACGGTCACCACGAGGCCCGCAGCGGAAGCCACACGATCGCCTCGGCATCCTCGTCCATCGACCGTGTGGGGCTGCCGACCGCGACGCTGCCGCGCCCAGGCCCCGCGGCACCCCGGCTAGATCCCTCGGCTCTGCGAACAGCAGTGCAGCGGCAGGTTCGCGTGGCCGAGCCTCGGGATGACACCGGAGTGTTTCGACCGATTGCGTTTCTCAGGTCGGGGTCGGTTGTAGCGCGATCCCGCTGCGGTGCGGCACACCGGCTCACGTGCTGCCGCGGCCATAGATCCTTCGGCCTGCCGTCTCTTGATGCTGCCGACGGTTCGCGGTCGCCGGCCTCAGGATGACGTCCTGAGAGGGCGAGGTTTCTCAAAGGTCTCTCAGGATGACATCAAGACGGCATGGTCTTCGGATCCGGAGTCAGTCGCCGGTCGCGTCGCCGTCTTCCGAGGGGGCGGGGTCGCGCGGCAGCGCCTCGTGCAGCAGGCGCTCGATGCGCTGCGCCTCTTCGTGCACGCGGTCGATCTCGAAGTGCAGCTCGGGAACGCGGCGGATGTGCAGCCGCTTGCCGAGCTCGCGGCGCACGAACGGGGCGGCGCTGCGCAGCCCGGCCTGCACCTCCTTGCGCTCGTCGTCTTCGCCGAGCGAGGTGAAGTAGACCTTCGCGTGGTCGAGCTCCGGCGAGGTCTGCACGGCGGTGATGGTGGCCAGCGCCACGCGCGGGTCGCGCACCTCGTCGCGCAGCAGGAGGATGATCTCCTGGCGGAGCTGCTCGTTCAGGCGGTCGGTACGGCGGAACTGCGGCATCGAATAACCCAGGAACAGAAGTGCCTAGTGCCTAGTGCCAAGTGCCCAGTGGCGTGTCGAACGACCGGGCATTGACGCTTGATGCAGGATACACGAAGCGGTCGAACCGCGCGGGCACAGGGCCGGCTCACGTGCCGACGCGGTTATGGATCCTTCAGCCTGCAAAACGCTTCCGCGGACGACGCTCGGGTGTGGCCGGCCTCGGGCTGACGTCTTCGCAGGGTCGGCACCGACGCGGTCGTGGCCGGACCACGTCGCACGCCCCGTACCGCCCGGGAATCTCACAGAACGAAAAGGGGGACGGGGATGGGGATGGAGGTCAGCCGGCGCTACCGCAGCAGTTGCAGGCTGTCCCCTGTCCCCTGTTCCCTGTCCCCTCGTCCGTTCAGTAGAACGTCGTGTACGAATCCACGATCCGCGCGCGGCCCTCCTCCTCCACCAGCCGGTCCGCCGACTGCAGCACCGACTGCGCGTGCCTGCGGTCGTTCGAGACGACGCAGACCGCCAGCTCGGCGCGGCCGTGCACGTCCTGCAGCGCCGTCTCGGCCGCGGAGACGTTGAAGCGCGCGTGCAGCCGGTCCTTCAGGCTCTTCACCACCTGGCGCTTGTCTTTCAGGGACTCGCACCCGGGGAGCATCAGCTCCCAGACGGCGACGCCAACAACCATTCAAAAAGTGCCTGGTGCCTAGTGCCCAGTAGCCCGGTGCGATCGAGGCTCCGGGCGCGCGGATTGGTACGTCGTTGAACGTGCAGTTCCTAGGCACTAGGCACTAGGCACTAGGCACTTCTGTTCAACGCCCCTCGCGGTCGGCTTCAGCGGCTGCCCCCGCGAGGGTACGGGCGACCTCTTCGACGCGATAGCACTCCAGCACGTCGCCCACCTTCACGTCGTTGAAGTTGCGGATGTTCAGGCCGCACTCGAAGCCCTCGCGCACCTCGCGGACGTCGTCCTTGAAGCGCTTCAGGCTCTCCAGCTCGCCCTCGTACACCTGCACCGCGTCGCGGATCACGCGGATGCGGCCGCGGCGGTCGAGCGTGCCGCTGGTGACCATGCAGCCGGCCACCGTGCCCACCCGCGGCACCTTGAAGAGCTGCCGCACCTGCGCCGTGCCCAGCATCACCTCGCGCTGCTCGGGGGCCAGCAGCCCCTCCATCGCGCTCTTCACCTCTTCCACCGCCTCGTAGATGATGTTGTAGAGGCGGATGTCCACGTCCTCGCGCTCGGCCACCGCGCGCGCCTCGCCGGTGGGGCGCACGTGGAAGCCGATCACGATGGCGCTCGAGGTGCTGGCCAGCAGCACGTCGCTCTCGTTGATGGCGCCCACGCCGCGGTGGATCACCTGCACGCGCACCTCGGTGGTGGAGAGCTGCTCCAGCGAGTCCGAGAGCGCCTGCACCGAGCCGTCCACGTCGCCCTTGATCACCAGGTTGAGCGTCACGTTGTCGCCGCGCGCCAGCATCCTGGTGATGTCGGTGAGCTTGACCCCGCTGCTGCGGATGCGCATCCGCTTCTCGCGGTCCAGCCGCTGCCGCGTCTGCGCCACCTCGGTGGCGCGGTCGGCCTCCATCACCACCATCTGGTCGCCCGCGCCGGGCACGCCGGAGAGGCCGAGGATCTGCACGGGAATGGCCGGGCCGGCCTCCTTCACCGGGCGGCCGCGCTCGTCGAGCATGGCGCGCACGCGGCCGTGCTGCAGCCCCACCGCCACGTGGTCGCCCACGCGCAGCGTGCCGTTGGTCACCAGCACGGTGGCCACCGGGCCCTTCCCCACGTCGAGCTGCGCCTCGATCACCGTGCCCACCGCATCGCGCTCGGGGTTGGCGCGCAGCTCCTTGAGGTCGGCCTGCAGCAGCACCTTCTCCAGCAGCTCGTCGACGCCGGTCCCCTTCTTGGCCGAGACGTCGGCGCTCATCACGTCGCCGCCGAAGTCCTCCAGCACCACCCCGTGCTGCAGCAGGTCCTGCTTGACCTTCATGGGGTTGGCGTCCGGCAGGTCGACCTTGTTCACCGCCACCACCAGCGGCACCCCGGCGTTGCGGGCGTGGCTGATGGCCTCGATGGTCTGCGGCATCACCGAGTCGTCGGCCGCCACCACCAGGATCACCACGTCGGTGACCTCGGCGCCGCGGGCGCGCATGGCGGTGAAGGCCGCGTGGCCCGGGGTGTCGAGGAACGAGATCGCCCGCCCGCCCGGCAGCTCCACGTGGTAGGCGCCGATGTGCTGGGTGATGCCGCCCGCCTCGCCCGCGATCACGTTGGTCTTGCGGATGTAGTCCAGCAGGCTGGTCTTCCCGTGGTCCACGTGGCCCATCACCGTGACCACCGGCGGGCGCGGGCGCAGGTCGGCCTCGGCGTCGGCGGCGACCTCCTCCTCCTGCTCGCCGACGTACTCCTCCTCGCGCACCGCCGTGAAGCCGAACTCGTCCAGCAGCAGCTCGATCTGGTCGAAGTCCAGCCGCTGGTTGATGGTGACCATCAGCCCCAGGTTCTTGAAGGCGCTGCCGATGAGCTGCGTGGCGGGCACGTCGATCAGCTCCGCCAGCTCGGCCACGCTCAGGAACTCGTTCACGCGCACGGTCAGCGCCTCTTCGGCGCGCCGCTGCTTCTCGGCCTCCAGGCGCTCCTCGCGCAGCGCCCCGCGGTCCACGTGCGGCCCGCGGCGCTTCTTGCGCCCGCCGGACTCCATGGCCGCCATGGTCTTGCGGAAGGTCTGGTCCACGGCCTCCTGGTCGACCCAGCCCTTCCCCTTCTTCCCCTTCTTCTTGTCCTTCTTGCCGGCGTTGGCACCCGCGCCCGGCGTGGCCGGGCGGGCGGCGCCGCCCTGGGCCGCGCCGCCG
>JBJMPM010000006.1:0-35817 GCA_045803205.1 Longimicrobiaceae bacterium | reverse complement strand
AAGTGCGTGGGCTCAGCGCGAGACCCACGCACTTCCGCACTCCCGCACTTCCGCACCTGCAGTCCGTTCAGCGGTGGCCCGTGAGGAGGCCGCGGATGCCGGAGGGGAGGAACTGCGTGGCGCCCTCGAGCGCGTCGATGGCGGCCGCCAGCGTCTCCTCGTCGCCCTCCCAGTGGTCCATCAGCACCTCCTCGCCCGCGTGCGTGAGCAGGCGCGAGAGAGCGAGCGCCACCAGGAACACGTCTTCGATCTCCCCCAGCCCGGGGATCCAGTCGGGGATCAGGTCCGCGGGGAGGGCGGCGTAGGCGAGGGCGCCCACCACGATCGCCTTGTCGGCCTTGGAGACGCGCGGGTCCTTCGCCAGCCCCCAGAGGAGCTTCAGGAAGTGCGGGATCTCGCGCACGAAGCCGCGCAGGTCCAGCTCCAGCCGCGGCGCGGGGCGCACGGCGCGGGCGCGCTTGGCCGCCGTGCGCGGGCTGCGGCGGGGGCGGGCGCGCACCTCGGGCTCCGCGGACGACGGAGTGGAGGCGCCGCTGCGGGGGCCCACCAGGTCGTCGTCGTCGTGCTCGTCCAGGCGGGCGCGGACCGGGATCCTGCGCTTCTCGTCGGCCATCCGTCTCCTCTCCAGGTGTGGTTTACCCCGCCGCTTGGCCGCCCCGCGGGTCGCCGTCGGGCTGACGCGAGGGGCGCGGGAGCTGCGCGGGGGGCGCGGCGTCGGGTTCGGGGGTGATCACGCTCTCCACCTCGCGGATCACCGTGCGCCCGGCCTCGGTGATCCCCGAGACCACGCGGCCGGCGGTGCCCATCACCCCCAGCGCGCCCTTGATGGTGCCGAAGGCGAGCCCCTGGCCGCGCATCTTGTCCTCCAGCATCTCGCTGAAGCGCTGGAAGACGCCGGGCTCGCGCAGGGTCTCGCGGGCGTACTTGGACGACAGGAACTCGATGTAGTCCAGCGCCTGGTACACCTGCGCCTCGGGGAGGGCCTCGATGTGGCGGATGAGCCGGGCGCGCAGCAGATCGTGCATGTCTCGGGCCTTGGGTGCGAACGGGTCAGCCGGGGTCAGGGGCGCGATTTCCGTGCCTTTCCGGCGATGGGCGGCTGCGCTGGTCTACGTCCCCCGCAAGAGCGGGGTTTCGCTCCGCAATGTGCCCGCGGCGCGCGTCGGGGGCAATCGTGCGGATTCCATGTGCCGCGCGGACAGGTGGAGAGTCGAAGGGTGGCGCGCGCCGCGGGGCCCTCTCCCTGCGCCTGAGAGCGCAATCCCTCTCCCGTACCGGGAGAGGGGGGAGGGCGCGGCAACGGAGTCGCCTGCGAGCGATCTCGCGATTCTGTCCTCGCGCGGCCGGTGGCGGAGCAGGCAGGCGTCGCCGCGCGTCGGCATTTCCACCAGCCGCGCAGGGGCAGATGCGGAAACGACGCTTGGCAGGGCGCACCCCCCGCGGCGGCCCACCACCCCTCCCGGTACGGGAGGGGACGCGCTCTCAGGCGCGGGGGAGGGCCCGCGGCGGGCGATGAGATCCGTGGCGCACGGCAGCCACGCGGCGACGAAGACGACGGACGTTTGATTGACGGGCCGTCGCGAACGGGTCTAGCTTTCCCGGGTATCGACGCGGCAGGACTCCCCAACGAACGCACGCCAGGCCGGCACATGCCCATCTACCCTCTCCGCAAGCTGAACCCCTCGGCCGAGTCCGTCGGCCTCTACGAACGGTGGCTGGGCGAGCTGCAGGAGGCGCTGGAGCGCGGCGACGACCGCTGGGAGCTCTGCCGGCGCACCCTCACCTCGATCTTCTACCCGGGGCTGGGGGGCGCCGACCCGTCCACCCTGCCGCTGGCCACGCAGGTGGCGCTGGCGCAGATGGACGCGCGCAACGTGACGCTGGAGCCCGAGTACTACGCCGAGGTCGACGAGGAGAAGTTCAACCGGGTGAAGCCGCTCCTCTGGATGTGGCAGATGTTCGACAAGAGCCCGCTGGGGCAGAACATCCACCTGGGGCCGCGCTTCCGGCGGGTGCTGGCGCCGCACATCTTCAAGCGCGTGGGGAAGAACTTCAAGTGCTTCCACTTCGTGGAGTTCTCCTTCGGGTACAACCTGGAGGTGGGCGACGACGTGGTGGTGCACCGCTACGTGCTGCTGGACGACCGCGGCGGCATCGTGCTGGGCGACCGGGTCTCCATCTCCGACTACGCGAACATCTACTCGCACACGCACTCCATCGTCGACCAGCTCGACGTGAGCGACCTGCAGACGGTGCTCGCCGACGGGGTGCGCATCACCTACCACGCCACGGTGCTGGCCGGCACGCACGTGGGCGAGAACGCGATGGTGGGCGCCATGGCGGTGGCCACCAAGGACGTGCGCCCCTACCACGTGAACGTCGGCATCCCCGCCAAGTCGGTGCGGGTGAAGCCGAACGCACCCCCCGAGGCGTACAAGGTCACCCTCCGCCACGACGCCACCGTCGGCGAGGGCTGACCGCAGGCTGTCGTTCTGCGTCTGCTCAGCTTCGTCTCACGCAGAGACGCAGAGGAACAGAGAGAACTTCAAAAGCACTCAGCACTTAGCACTCAGAACTCAGCACTTCGAATGACCAAACTCTCGCCTGCCACCGTTCCGGTCGAGACCACCGACCCCGTGAACGCGGCGATCCTCGCCGTCTCCGAGGACCGGCTGCAGGGGTTCCAGGAGGAGCCGTTCCAGGAGATCGCCCGCCTCTCGGGCGTCGGCCTGGAGACGGTGCTGGAGCGCGTGCGCGCCATGCTCGCGTCGGGCACCATCCGCCGGGTGCGGCAGACGCTGATGGCCACGAACCTGGCGCCCGGCGCGCTGGTGGCCTGGAAGGTGGCGCCGGAGCGGCTGGACGCGGCCTTCGAGCACATGTTCCGCGAGGACCCCTTCTCCGGGCACGTGGTGCTCCGCTCCACCGACCGCGAGACCATCGGGTCGGCGTACCGCCTGTGGACCACGCTCAAGGTGCCGCAGGGCTTCTCCATGCAGAAGCACGCCGAGTACCTCGCCCGGCAGACGGGGGCGGAGGCGTTCAAGCTCCTCCCGGCGAAGAAGCTCTTCGCGCTGGGGGTGGGCCACGTGCGGCGCCGCGGGCTGGAGCCGGGCGCGCGCTCCGACGAGCCGGGCGCGGTGCTCGACACGAACGTGGTGGAGCTGAGCGAGCTGGAGTGGCGGGTGCTGGTGGCGCTCAAGCGCGAGCTGGAGGTCGACGAGGTGCGCGACCACCCCTGGCACGGGCGCGCGGCCGAGGCCGGGGTGCCGCTGGAGACCTTCGTGGAGGTGGCGCGCGGGCTCAACCAGCGGAAGGTGATCGGGCGCTTCTCCACCTTCCTGGAGCACTACAAGCCCAACGCCGCCGGCGAGCGGGTCACGCGCTACAACGCGCTCTTCCACTGGCGCGTGCCGCCCGGGCGCGAGCTCGACGCCGGGCGCGAGGTGGGGCGCCACTACGTGATGACGCACGCCTACTGGCGCGAGGGCGGGCCGGACTTCGCCGACGTGAACATCATGGGCGTGGCGCACGGCACCGAGAAGGAGATGGTGCTCGCCCACAAGGCGGCCATCGACCAGCACCTGGAGGAGGTGGGGATCCCCGTGGGCTACACCAACGTCTTCTGGGGCGGCCGCAGCGAGATCAAGCCCTCGGAGATCTCGCCCTTCGCCTACGCGGAATGGTGCCGGAGCGTGGGGCTGGACCCGGAGTCGATGCGCGGCTGAGCCGCGGCGGCGGGCGCGCGTTTGCTTCCACCGCGTGGCATGCAGGTGATACAATCCGCCTCAATGAGCAGCAGGAACATTGCGCGAGGGGAGCGCCGATTTCTGCGGAACTCCTGCCTTTCCAGTGGGTTATAGAAGGTCGTCGTGATAGGGATGCGGCCGCACGCAAATGGCCAGGACGGGGATCCACCGCCGCGCCGCCCGCATCCGCATGTTGGAGTTCGCGTTGCAAGGGAATCCACGAATTGTCTGAATGGAGCGCCGGGCGCGCAAGCTGCTTGCGTCTTTGCATCACGGTGCATTAAAATGAGACCATCATGATGACCATTCCCCTGAACGAAAAGCAGCTCGACCTGCTCCGCTACCTGTACCTGCAGACCGGGCCGGCATTGAGCGACCACCTGGATGGACGGGTGGTGCGCGCGCTGCGCTCGCGCGGCATGGTGGAGGAGAAGGGCGGCTGGCTGACGCTGACGGACGCGGGCCGGGCGGAGTTCGAGAGGGTGCGCCGGCGGCGCGTCTCGAACCCGCACGCGGAGGGCGGGAGCCCCCGCCAGGCGCGCGCCGAGGCGATCATCCGCGCGGTGGAGGCGCTGGAGCTCGCCCTGCCCCGCGGCTCGGAGCTGATGGTGGGCGACATGCCCGCCTACTCCGACGACGTGCTCGCCGGCCTCCGGGGCTTCGCGCGGCGGCTCGCGACGACCTGACGGCGATCTCACGCGCAGACGCGGAGAGAGAACTGACGGCTACGGATGGCGGACCGCTACGACGTGGTCGTCGCCGGGCTGGGGGCGATGGGGAGCGCCTCGGCCTGCCACCTGGCGGCGCGCGGGCTGCGCGTGCTGGGGCTGGAGCGCTTCGCGCCGAAGCACGCGATGGGCTCCTGGCACGGTGACAGCCGCATCATCCGCGAGCTCTACTTTGAGCACCCGCTGTACGTCCCGCTCGTACAGCGGGCGTACACGTTGTGGGAGGAGCTGGAGCGCGAGGCGGGCGAGCCGCTGCTCACCCTCAACGGCGGGCTGATGATCGGCCCGCGCGAGGGGATGCTGGTGGCGGGGACGCTGCGGAGCGCCGCCGAGCACGGCCTCCCCGCCGAGCTGCTCTCCCCCGCCGAGGTCCGCGCGCGCTTCCCGGCCTTTGAGCTCGAGGACGGGCTGGTCGCCGTGCTCGACCCGCGCGCCGGCTTCCTGCGCCCCGAGGCGTGCGTCGACGCGCACCGTGCCCTGGCGCGGCGCCGCGGGGCCGAGCTGCGCTACGAGGAGCCGGTGCTCGCCTGGGAGCCCGACGGCGCGGGCGTCCGCGTCCGCACCGCGCGCGGCGCGTACACGGCGGACCACCTCCTCCTCACCGCCGGCGCCTGGACGCGCGCGCTCGTCCCTGGCCTTGACCTCGAGGTCGAGCGCCAGGTGGTGTTCTGGTTCGATCCCCCCGCCGGCGACGACCGCTACGAGCCCGCGCGCTGCCCCATCTACGCGTGGGAACACACTTCGGGATACATCGGCTACGGCTTCCCGCGGCTGGAGCGCGGGATGAAGGCGGCGCTGATGCACCAGGGCGAGACCGCCGCGCACCCCGACGGAATCCGCCGCACCGTCGACGAGCGCGCCGAGGTGGAGCCGCTCCGCGCCGCGCTGCGGAAGATGCTCCCGGGCACGGCGGCGGCGCCGGTGCGCGGCCACGCGGTGTGCCTCTTCACCAACACCCCCGACACCGACTTCGCCATCGGCTTCCACCCGGAGCACCCGCAGGTGCTGGTCTCCTCCCCCTGCTCGGGCCACGGCTTCAAGTTCGCCTCCGCCATCGGCGAGCTCCACGCGGACCTGCTCACCCGCGCCGCGCCGCGCTTCGACCTCTCCCCCTTCGACCTGCAGCGCCTCCTCCGTGCCTCTGCGTCTCTGCGTGAGGCGCCGTTGAGGAGGCCAGGAGTCGATTGACAACCCCGGCCGCCCGCCATTACCCTTCACCCGCAACCCTTCTCCGGCAGAGACGAAGATGATGGTAGACATCCACATGGGCATCCTGATGCGGCGCCCCCGCGGCCTTGGTCGCGGGATCGCCTGCGGCGAGGCCGTGCCCGTGATCCGGATGTTGTAGCCGGCCTCCTCCCGAGTCGGATTGCAGCAGGCCGTGGGCGCGCTCTCGTGCGCCCACGGCCTTTTTCGTTGTCGCTGGCCGCGGCGCGCGTGCAGGCACGTGCCGCGGCTTTTCCCGTTTTCCCCAGTCGAGATCAACCCATGACCCCGAGAGCCAACCCATGGCACCGCGAAAGAATCAGGCTCAGCCTGCAGGGAGCGAGAGCTGGAACCCCGTCGCCGACTGGTACGCCGGCTGGGTCGGCGCGGAAGGGAGCGAGCACCACCGCCGCCTCGCCATCCCCGCGCTCCTCGACCTCCTCCACCCCGCGCCCGGCGAGCAGGTGCTCGACGTCGGCTGCGGGCCCGGCGTGCTGGCGCCGCACCTGGCCGCCGCCGGCGCGCGCTACACCGGCGTCGACGCGAGCCGCAGGCTGCTCGCCTTCGCCCGGCGCCACCACGGCCGCCACGGCCGCTTCGTCGAGGGCGACGCCACCCGGCTGCGGGAGATGCCGGAGCTCGAGGCGGGCAGCTTCGACGCCGCCGTCTTCCTGCTGAGCATCCAGGACATCGACCCGCTGGAAGATGCGCTCGCCTCGGCCGCGTGGGCGCTCCGGCCCGGCGGGCGCGTGGTGCTGCTGATGACGCACCCGTGCTTCCGCATCCCCCGCCAGAGCGGCTGGGGATGGAACCGCGGCCGCCGCCTGCGCTACCGCCGCGTCGACCGCTACCTCACCCGCCTGGCGGTGCCGATGAAGGGGTACGGCGGCGCGCGCCGCGGCTTCACCCGCAGCTACCACCGTCCGCTGGGCGCCTACGTCAACGGCCTCGCCGCCTGCGGCCTGCTGGTGGACTCCATCCACGAGCTCCCCACCTTCAAGCCGCCCGAACGCGGCCCCCAGGCGAAGGCCGAGGCCGCCGCCAACCGCGAGATCCCGCTCTTCCTCGGGTTGCGTGCGATCAAACGATGAAGCAGGTCCCACGCAGAGGCGCAGAGAGCTCGCGGCTTTCCCTGCGCCTCCGCGTCTTTGCGTGAGTTACCTCGATTCTACCGTGTGGAGGAAGTCGTCGAGCAGGCGGTTCATCTCGTCGGGGCGGTCGAGCTGGATCCAGTGTCCGGTGCCCGTCGCGGTGACGTGCGGCATCGAGGGGTCGAGGGCGAGCAGGCTGTGCGGACCCGTGTTGCGCGGCGTGACCACGGAGAGGCGGGGGCCGGGGTAGCGCCGCAGCGACGCGCCGGGATCGAACTCCGTGGTGGAGCGGAAGACCCCGGCGACGGCGGCGGGCGCCGTGGCGCGCAGGTCCGCCATCAGCCGCTCGCGCACCGCGGGATCGGGACCCGCGATCGTCTCCCAGTACCCCTCGATGGTGGAGGCGTAGGCGTCCGTCTCCAGCGCGGCCAGGAACGGGTCCAGCGTCTCCCGCGGGAAGCTGCGCGAGTCGCCGGCCGCGTCGAGCAGGAAGAGCCCCGCCACGCGCTCCGGATGCGCGCCGGCGACGGCGATCGCCACCGCCCCGCCGGCGCTGTGCCCCACCAGCACGAAGCGCTTGAGCCCGAGCCGGTCCGCCGCCGCGGCGACGTCCTCGGCCATGTCCTCCACGCGCCACCCGCCGTCGGGCGCGGCGGGCGAGCGCCCGTGCCCGCGCCATTCCAGCGCGACCGCGCGCCGCGTGGGGCGCAGGTGCGCGAGCTGCGCCTCCCACTGCCGCGCGTTCCCCGCGAGCGAGTGCAGGAACACGATGGGGATGCCGTCCCCCGCCCCGCCGTCGTCCGCGTGCAGCGCGATCCCGGAGGGAGGGCCCGTCCGCCATCTCCGCCTGAACCGGTCGTCGCTCATCCTTCCGGTGTACCTCCCCTTCCGGCCCGCGGCCAGCACCTCAGGGGCTCGCCTGTCCCACCCCGGGACTCCGAGGCGCGGGTGCGCGCCCGACAGGCCCTGACCCGCGCGGCCACGCGTGCACTGGAGTTGCCGGGCGGCACCCAGACTGTTCCTCCAGGACACGTCCGCCAGGTTGCAGTGCAGCCGCCTCCTGCCATCAGTCCCGATCCCCTCGGCCGCCTGCCAGCGGAAGGCGAATCGTAAAGCTGGTACCTCGTCCGGGTTCGCTGTCCGCCTCGATGTCTCCGCCCATTTGCCGAACCAGCTCGCGCGAGATCGCCAGCCCCAGCCCGAGACCTTCCGGAGCATTGGTTTCCGCGTCGGGAAGTCGGTAGTATGGCTGAAAGATGGCATGGAGCTTCTCGGCCGGGATTCCCGGGCCCGTATCCGCCACCTCGATCACACCCCAGCGTCGGCCGCCCGACTCGGCGACCCGCGCCCCGATACGAATGGTGCCCGACGGACGCGTGTACTTCACCGCATTCCCGATCAGGTTCACCAGCACCTGCCGCAACCGGTCCGGATCGGCTCGCAGCGTGATCGGCGGACCCCCGGCGACCGTGAGCGACTGGTTCTTCACCGTCGCGCTCGGGCGAACCATGAGCACCGCCTCTTCGACCACGGCGCCCACGGGGACGGAGCTCGCGTGGATCCGGACGACGCCCGCGCTGAGCCGCGTCATGTCGAGCACGTTCTCCAGCACCGCGAGCAGGTGGCGCCCGCTCATGCGGATGCGCCCCAATGCCTCGAGCTGGCGCTCCGACACCGGGCCCAGGATCGCCATCTCCATCAGCTCGGCGTAGGAGTCGATGGCGTTGAGGGGAGAGCGCAGGTCATGGGAAAGCGTAGCGAGCGCCCGGTCGCTCGTCTCGTCGGCCACTCCCGCGCCCTCCGCCGCGCGCATCCGCACCTCGCGCTCGCGCCGCACTTCCTCCTCCAGCCGGGCGATCTCCAGCGCGACGGCGACCTGGTCCGCCGCCGCCGACAGGAGCCATTCGTCCTCCTCGCTGGAGGGGCGTCCCTCGCGGTGTGCCACGGCCAGCATCCCGGTGACCACGCCCTGGGCCACCAGCGGCACCCCCAGGTAGCCGTCGGGAAGCGGCGCACCCAGAAGCCCCTGGAGCCGCTCGATCAGCGGATCGTCGAGCGGTTCCGCGAACCGCTGCAGGGCTGCTTCCTCCACGCCGTGCGACGCCCGAACGCGCAGCAGCCCGCGCTCGTCGACGAGCATGACGACCGCGCGGTCCGCTTCCAGCAGCTCCGCCGCCCGGTCCGCGGCCAGCCGCAGCACCTCGTCGATCGACACGGTGTAGGTGAGGGCGCGGCTGATCTCCGTGAGCTTTCGCAGCTGCTCGGAGCGGCGGTCCTGCACCGGGGTCAGGAGAGGCATGCGTTCCCCGGCGTCACAGGACCTGGATCCCTTCGCCCGTGATCTCCACCACCCGCACCCTCGGGTCGTGCGCGCTCCCCCGCGTTTTCAGCACCCGGAGCCTCCGGCGCGTCTGCTCCTCCTCGATCCCGGCCTCGAGCACGACGATGTTGTCCGAGAGGTGGCTGAACGGCGCGTCGATCGCGTATCCGCCGGTGATTCCAGGCCGCGCCGTCTCGAAGGTGAAGATCGCCGTCACGCCGCTGACCGCGAAGTGCTGCGAGAGGGCGTACAGGTAGTCGTGCAGCCGCTGCGCATCGCGA
Organism: Longimicrobiaceae bacterium; assembly: GCA_045803205.1. Taxonomy (GTDB): domain Bacteria; phylum Gemmatimonadota; class Gemmatimonadetes; order Longimicrobiales; family Longimicrobiaceae; genus Longimicrobium. The sequence continues at coordinate 26,442 of JBJMPM010000006.1, read as the reverse complement.
ACGGCGGTGACGAGATCTCCCACCGCGTCGATCACGATCCGCTTCACTCCCCGCTCGCGGATCAGGCCGAACATGTCGTCGACCAGGCTGTCGATCTGCAGCTCCACCGGCGAGTGGTAGAGCAGGTGGAGGCCCGGCGTGCCGGGATCCATCCCGAAGCCCTCGACCAGGAAGGAGAGCTGCGTGGGGTTCTCCTCCAGGTGGACGTACAGCCCCGGCTCGCCCTGCCGCACCCCTTCCAGCGTGAACTGCAGCCCGATCGTCGTCTTCCCCGACCCCGTGGGCCCGCCGAGCAGCGTGGTGCTCCCGCGCCAGAGCCCGCCGCCCAGCATCTCGTCGAGGCCCGCGACCCCGGTCGACACGCGCTCGCGCACGATGGAATAGCTGCGCGGCTCGTGCGGGCTCACCAGCCGCCTGAAGATCTTCACGCCGCCGGCGCTCAGCCGGAGGGCATGCAACCCTTCCCGGTAGCTGCTTCCGCGCAGCTTGCGGACGCGGAAGAAGCGGTCGTCGCGCATCCCCGTCTCGTGCCGGAGCAGCTCGACGATGCCGTCCGCCACCACGAACTCGGGGTGCGTCGCCATCTGCTGCTCGGCATACTCGCCCACCAGGAACGCCGTCGTGTCGTACGCGGTCAGCAGGCCGGCCAGGTCGTGCACCACTCTCCGCATCTCTGCCATCGACGGGGAGATGTCGTGGAGCGCCTTGAAGGAGTCGATGACGATGATCTTGGGGCTGAGCGTGCGGATCCACTCCCTGACCTTGGGGACCAGCTCGCCGATCCCCTTCTCGGCCAACTCCGTACCCGCCTCGTCGTAGATGACGGCCGAGCCGATCTTGCTTTCGTCGAAGAACTCGAACTTCTGCAGGTACTTCACCACCTTGGCGAGCGGCTCCGAAAGGGTGGTGACATAGAGGATCGGCCGGTCGTCGCCCGCGTTCTCGAACACGAGCTGCTGGGCGAAGAGCGTCTTCCCGGTGCCCGGCTCGCCCATGATGATGTTGATGGACTGCGCGGGAAAGCCGCCGCCGAGAATGCGGTCCGCGGGCGAGCTCCCGGTGCTGATCCGGGGGAGGGCGTCGTCGTCCGGCGCGGGGAGTCCCCGGGGCCGCTTCTGCTCCACGCTCATTCGCTTTCTCCGGTGAGACCCTCGTCGCGCTCAGCCACCAGCCGTCGCACCGTATCGACCAGGCGCTGTTCGGCGAGGGGCTTTCGCAGGAATGCATCCGCCCCTGCCTCGCGTGCCCTGACGGACGCGGTCAGGATGCTGAAGATCAGGACCATGATGCCCTGCGTCTCTGGGTCCGCCTTGAGCTGCCTGCACAGCGCCAGCCCGTCCAGCCGCGGCACCAGGATCTCGGTGATGACCAGGTGCGGCCGGAGCGTGCGCGCGCGCTCCAGGGCGATTGCCCCGTCGTCGGCGAACTCGACGGCGAAACCGGCCTCCTTCAGGAAGAAGGCTTCGAGCTCGCGCACGTGCGGGTCGCGCTCCACCACCAGGATGAGAGCCCCACCGTCCGCACCGCTTCGTGTGTCAGTCATTCAGGAGTTCCCCCCCAACCCCGCGCCCGAGCCGCGACCGCACACCGTAAAGTAGAGCAGGCACGTCGTCAACGTCGCCTTGCAGAACCACCCCGTCCCGTCGACGGCGCGGCGGTGCGTAAGGGGGAATCAGCTCGGGGCCGACAGGGGCAGCCGCACGGGCGCAGGCGTCCGTCTCCAGCGCCGCCACCACGGGAACGCCGTTCTCCGCCCCGCCGTCGTCCGCGTGCAGCACAACCTCCGACGGAGGACCCGTCCGCCATTTCCGCCTGAACCGGTCGTCGCTCATCCGGTCAGTGTACCTCCCCACGCGGCCCCGGGCCAGCACCTCACCTCTCCGTGCCTCCGCGCCTCTGCGTGAGGCCAGCCGTTGCGAAGCCGGCGTGCGCCCCCGAACTTCCGAGCGACGTTCACCGGGCTGCGTAACGACCCGATGCCCTTCATGCCGCGAATCGTTTCCATCCTCCCGCTTCTCCTGGCGGTCCCGCTCCGCGCCGCCGCGCAGGATGGGCTCGAGAGCCGGAACGAAGCCTTCCTCCGGGCGGTGACGCAGGCGCCGCGCGACAGCGTGGCGGCGTTCTTCCCGCGCCGCGGCGATTGGACGTGGACGCAGGTGGCGGAAGGCGCGCCACCCGGATACCGGCCGAAGGTCTGGCGCTTCGCGGCCACGCAGACGCTGCGGGCCATCGGGCGCGGAGGCCCCGCGTGCGGATCTTTCCTGCAGCTCAGCGGCGGCGTGGGGGCGATCGAGACCGTGCTGATCATGAGGATCAACAGGGGCGGGGTGCGCTGGCGGCGGGTCGCCGGCAACCGCTTCGTGCCGCCGGGAGAATCCGCGCCGTCCCGGGTGTTCGTGCAATGGCGGCGCGAGGATGGCCGCTGGGTGGTCTCCGCCTTCGGTGACGAGACCTACTGGTTCCCGCACGTGCCCGGGGAATTCCGCGGCGGCGACGCGGTGCGCGACACGGTGCGGCGGCTCCCGTCCATCCCGGTCTACGCCGCGGAGGCACCCTGGTACCTGGATGGCCGGCCGATCACCTTCGAGGGCTACCGGTACACCAGGTACGGCCGGCCGCGGGCGATCGCCGACTCTCTCCTCACGCGCGTCGGACGCTTCGGGCCGATCGGCGTCTATACCGCGAAAGGCGACGACGACGCGGAGATCCTCTACATCCCCGTGGCCCCCGGAGAGTACCAGCCCTACCAGGCGGGCCATGGCCGCGTCCATCCATGCCGGTAAAGGGTGGGCCGCGCAGTTGGTGCCGGGCCCGGCATCCCGCCCTTCACCCCGATCTCACGCTCAACCGGAGCCTGTTTTGACCGACCAACCCGACCGCACCGTCGCCGTGCTCGGCGCGGGGACCATGGGCCACGGCATCGCGCAGGTGACGGCGATGGCGGGGTACCGCGTGACGCTGAACGACCCGCAGCCCGGCGCCGTGGAGCGCGGCCTGTCGCACATCTCCGCCAACCTCCGCAAGGGCGTGGAGCGCGGGAAGGTGGCGCAGGCCGACGCCGACGCCGCCCTCGCCCGCCTCGCCGCGGCCGACTCGGTGATGGAGGCGGTGCAGGAGGCCTGGCTGGTGATCGAGGCCGCGCCCGAGCAGATGGAGATCAAGGAGCGCATCTTCGCCGACGTCTACGGGCTGGCGCCGCACGGGGCGATCCTGGCCACCAACACCTCCTCCCTCAGCGTGAGCCGCATCGCCGCGGCCACGGGGGCGCCGGAGCTGGTGATCGGGCTGCACTTCTTCAACCCCGTGCACATCATGAAGCTGCTCGAGGTGGTGCGCGGCGGGCACACCTCGCAGGAGACGCTGGACGCCGCCCTCGGCTACGCGCGGCGCATCGGCAAGGAGCCGATCGTGGTCACCGACACCCCCGGCTTCGCCTCCAGCCGCCTGGGCGTGATCCTGGGGCTCGAGGCCATGCGCATGGTCGAGCAGGGCGTCGCGTCGCCGCAGGACATCGACAGGGCGATGGAGCTCGGCTACAACCATCCCATGGGCCCGCTCAAGCTCACCGACCTGGTGGGCCTCGACGTGCGCCTGGGGATCGCCGACTACCTGCACCGCGAGCTGGGCGGCGACCAGTACCGCGCCCCGGAGATCCTGCGGCGGATGGTGGAGGAGGGGAAGCTGGGGAAGAAGAGCGGCGAGGGCTTCTACAGCTGGGGGAATGCGTGAGCGCGTACGTGACCCTGCGCGTCGAGTCGGCCGACGGCGTCGCCGTCCTCACCATCGACCGCCAGGAGAAGCGCAACGCGCTGAATTCGACCGTGCGCGCCGAGCTGCTCGCCGCGCTCGACGCGCTGCGCGACGACGAATCGGTGCGCGTGCTGGTGGTCACCGGCGCGGGGGAGAAGGCCTTCGTGGCCGGCGCCGACATCGGCGAGTTCGCCGAGCGCACGCCGCTGGAGCAGCGCGCCACGATGACGGGGCGGCGGGTCTTCGACGAGGTGGCGGCGTACCCCAAGCCGGTGATCGCGATGATCAACGGCTTCTGCCTGGGCGGCGGCTGCGAGCTGGCGCTGGCCTGCGACGTCCGCATCACGTCGGACACGGCGAAGCTGGGGCAGCCGGAGATCAACCTGGGGATCATCCCCGGCGGCGGGGGAACGCAGCGGCTGCCGCGGGTGGTGGGGATGGGGCAGGCGATGCGGCTGGTGCTCTCCGGCGAGCTGGTCGACGCCGCCGAGGCGCTCCGCATCGGCCTGGTGGACGTGGTGCACCCCGCCGCCGAGCTGCGCGAGAAGACCCTCGCCTTCGCCCGCGCCATGGCGCAGAAGTCCCCGGTGGCGCTGCGCATGGCCAAGAGCGCCGTCCGCGCCGCCGCCGAGATGCCGATGGCCGCCGGCCTGGCCTACGAGACGGAACTCTTCGTCACCTGCTTCGCCAGCGACGACAGGCGCGAGGGCGTCGCCGCCTTCCTGGAGAAGCGCCCCGCCCGATTCACGGGCCACTGAAACGCAGAGACACAAAGGAACTGAGAGACGCAGAGGACTCACGTGAGCCCTCTGCGTCTCTCAGTTCCTCCGCGTCTCGCGCGAAGCGCCCGCCGTTTACGACCCCATGCTCGCGATGATGCGCTGCTCCATCTCGATGAGCGCCGCACCCTGCGCGGCCGTCATCCGGCCGCTGCCGACCATCGCGTTCACCTCGTTGACGAAGGCGCCCAGCTGGTTGGCCGCCGCGGTCGCGTTCCCGCGGGCGAGCGACGCCTTCGCCGCCGCGAGCTTGGCCAGGAGCGACTGGACCGGGCCCACCATCGCCTCCAGCGCGTCGATCCCCTCCGCCGGCGTGAGCACGTGCACGCTGGCCGACGAGCTCCCCGCCCCGCCGTCGTCGTCGCTCACCGTCACGGCCACGGTGAAGGTCCCGGCCGTGCCGTAGGTGTGGGCGATGGAGAAGGCGTTCCCCGAGAGGCCCAGCGGCTGCGCGCCGCCGCCGTCGCCGTAGTTCACCGTCGCCGTCCACGCGTCAGGGTCGGGGTCGGCGAACGAGCCCGAGGCGGCGTAGCCCTCGCCCACCAGGATGGTGGCGCCGGGAAGCGCGCTCACCGACGGGTTCACGTTCGGGATCACCGCCTGCGTCATGGCCGTGGTGGCGCGGCCGCTGGCGTCCGTCACCGTGAGCGTCACGGCGTAGGTGCCCGCGCGCAGGTAGGTGTGCGTGGGGCTCGCCAGCGTCGAGGTGTTCGAGCCCGACGTCGGGTCGCCGAAGTTCCAGGCCCAGGTGATCGGCTTCCCGTTGGGATCGGACGAGGCGCTCCCGTCGAACTGCACCGGCACGCCCTTGCTCCCGGCGTAGCCGCTCCCCGGCACCGCCACCGGCGGCGCGTTGGGGCTCTGCCCGGTGATGGCGCGGTAGGCGTTGATCCGCCCGGCGCCGAAGTAGGGGTCCCACCCGGGCGTGCCCAGGTCGTCGGCGGTGTCCATCAGCCGCTGGCGGATCTGCGCGGCGTTGTGCATCCCCGTGGCCCAGAGCAGCGCCGCCAGCCCCGCCACCTGGGGCGCGGCCATCGACGTCCCCGCGCGCCAGACGTACCCCGTGTTCGAGGTGTTGTTGGCCGAAAGCACCAGGCTGAGCGCGGTCGCGCTGCCGTCGCCGCCCGGCGCCGAGACCGCCACCTGCGGGCCGTAGTTCGAGTAGCTGGCCTTGGTGTCGCTCCAGCTGGTGGCCGCCACCGCCATGCACTCCGAGAAGCGCCCCGGGTAGCCCACGCCGCCGACGTAGCCGTTCCCCGGCTTGTTGTCGTCGTTGCCGCTGGAGCACACCGGGAGCACGTTCTTGCTCACCGCGTACGCCAGCGCCGCCTGCTGGGTCGCCGAGCCGCTCCCGTCCGGCGCGCCCCCGAAGGAGCCCAGGCTCATGTTGATCACGTTGGCGCCGTTGTCGGCCGCCCACACGATCCCGTTGGCCGTGGCCGAGTTCGGGCAGCTCCCCGCCGAGTTGCACACCTTCCCCACCAGCAGCTTGATGTTGGCGCCGTAGGCGACGCCCGGCACGGCGGTGCCGCCGCCGGCCGCCGCGATCCCCGCCACGTGCGAGCCGTGCCCGTGGTCGTCGGCGAAGTTGGTGACCGGCTGCCCGTCGGTCAGGAAGCGGCGCCCACCCAGGACCTTGCCGCCGGCGAAGGCGACGTGCGTGCTGCGGATCCCCGTGTCCAGGATGGCGATCACCGCCGAGCCGGCGAAGGCGGGCCCCAGGTAGTCGTAGGTCTCGGCCCAGTCGATGTCGGCGTCGACCTTCCCCGTGGAGACGATCCCCACGCCGATCGGCGCGCCGTTGATCGACCCGGTGTTGTGCAGGTCCCACTTCAGGTCGAAGAACTGCCCGTCCGGCAGCGTGCACGCGGTCGAGACCTCGCAGGGGCCGACCTTCATGATGTAGTCGGGCTCCGCGAACTCCACGTTCGGGTTCTTCTGCAGCCGCTCGGCGATCGCGAGCTCCTCGCCCACCGGCACCTCCAGGATCTCGGTGCGCTCCAGCAGCATGTCCTCCTTCTTCCGCGCGCGGTGCTCCTGCGCGATCTCCGCCCGGTTGGCGCCAGGGAGGAAGCGCACGATGATCTGGCCGGGAACGAACTCGGCCGTCTCGGCGGCGGCGCCGGCATCGCGCGCGGGCGGGGCGGGAGTGCGGGTGGCGATGGGGTTCACGTCCGAGCACGCGGCGAGGCCGAGGGCGGCCCCCAGCAACAGCGGGGTGAAGCGTTTCACGGGGTTTCTCCTGGCGACGCGAAGGGGAGAGAGGTGCGCGGAGAGCGCTACGGCGGGAAGCCGCCCGGCAGCCGGGCTGTCTCCTGGAGACCCCTTGCTTTGCGGACCGGCCTCGCGGCCGGGGTGCCTTTTCGGACAGTAGAAGAACAGACGACAATGATACGGGAAGCCACCCCGGCCGTCAAGTACATGCAAACGATGGGTTTACATACAATTCGCACCCTCGTTCGGCGCGCTCCGGAACGACGCGAGCGGCGCGCCCGCAGCCCCCTTGGCGACCCTCTCCGCGACGGCGCGGCGTCGCTCCGGGGTGCGCGCCGCGTGGGAGACGCGGCCCGCGGCGGCGTGGAAAATGCGGCCGGCCTCCAGATGTTTGACGTGCCACGCCGGCGCCAGCCCCTCGCAGAGCGACGCTCCCTCGGTCCCCGATGCCCGCTCCGGCCCCGACCGCTCCTCCACCCCCCGCCGCCGCGCTCCGCGAAGCAGCGCCCGGCGAGCGCCCGTGGGAGCCGCGGCTGGGCGGCCTGCTGGAGCAGGCGGTGGTGGTCACGGACCTCGACGGCACCATCCGCTCCTGGAACGCCGCCGCCGAGACGCTCTACGGCTGGCCGGCCGCCGAGGTGCTCGGCCGCAGCATCCTCGACGTGACCCCCGCCGAGGAGGCGCGGGCGGAGGGCGTCGGGATCATGGAGCGCCTGCGCCGGGGCGAGAGCTGGGCGGGCGAGTTCATCGTGCGCCGGCGCGACGGCACCGCCTTCGTGGCGCACGTCACCGACACCCCGGTGGTCGACGCCGCCGGGCGGCTCACGGGGATCGTGGGCGTCTCGTACGACGCGGCCGCGCGCCGCGCCGCCGAGGCCGAGCTGCGCCGCCAGGCCGACGACTTCGAGGACTTCTTCGAGAACGCCAGCATGGGGCTGCACTGGGTGGCGGCCGACGGCACCATCCTGCGCGCGAACCAGGCCGAGCTGGAGATGCTGGGCTACGCGCCCGAGGAGTACGTGGGGCGCAACATCGCCGACTTCCACGCCGACCCCGGGGCGATCGCCGACATCCTGGCGCGCCTCTCCCGCGGCGAGACGCTGGTGGACTACGAGGCGCGGCTGCGCTGCAGGGACGGGTCGGTGCGGCACGTGCTGATCAACTCCAACGTGCGCTTCCAGGACGGCCGCTTCGTGCACACGCGCTGCCTCACCCGCGACGTGACCGAGCGCCACCTGGCCGAGCACGAGATGCGCCGGCTGAAGGAAGAGGCCGAGGCGGCCAGCCGCGCCAAGACCGAGTTCCTGGCGGTGGTCTCGCACGAGCTGCGCACGCCGCTGAACGCCGTCATCGGCTACGGCGAGCTCCTCTCCGACGGGATCGTGGGAGAGCTGAACGACACCCAGCGGCGGCACCTGGCGCGCATCGCCGCCAGCGCCGGCTACCTGCTGGAGCTCATCGACCAGATCCTCTCCCTCTCGCGCATCGAGGCCGAGCGCGACGAGGTGCGGCTGGAGCCCGTGCCGCTCGCCGCCTTCGCCGAAGAGGCCGCGTCGCTCTTCGTGCCGCTGGCCGCGCGCAAGGGGCTGGCGCTGCGGGTCGAGGTGGCCCCGGGCGCCGGCGAGATGGCGACCGACCGCGCCAAGCTGCGGCAGGTGCTGCTGAACCTGCTCTCCAACGCGGTGAAGTTCACCGACCGCGGATCGGTGGCGCTGCGGGTGTGGCGCGACGCCGCGGCGGGCTCCGTCTTCTTCGCCGTGGCCGACACCGGCCCGGGGATCGCCCCCGAGCACCAGGGCGCCATCTTCGAGCCCTTCACCCAGGTGGACCCGTCGCACACCCGGCGCGAGGGCGGCACCGGGCTCGGCCTCACCGTCAGCCGCCGCTTCTGCGCCCTGCTCGGCGGCGCCCTCACCGTCGAGAGCGCCCCCGGCCAGGGCGCCACCTTCACCGTCTGCCTCCCCGCCGAGCCCTGACGGAAAAAGATTTCGTCTCACGGTAGAGACGCGGAGGCACGGAGAGTGGTTCTCTCCATGCCTCTGCGTCTCTGCGTGAGGCCGCTGTTTCCGGAGTCTATCTCCCCGCCCCGATCTCCATCCGCGCGTAGACGTGGCGCCCGTTGTAGCCGAAGGGCGACGCGGGCGGATGGAGGAAGAGCCCGAAGCCGTTGTCCGCGCTCATCCGGTCCGGGAAGGTGTCGAAGAGCGGGGCCCCTCACCGGTCATGTCCGGGCTACCGGGGCGAAGACGGTGGCAGGCCACACCTCCGTGGAGGCCCTCCCCCCTCTCCCGGTACGGGCCCCGGTACGGGAGAGGGTTTGCGCTCTCAGGCGCAGGGAGAGGGCGCCGCCGAGGCCGGGAGAACGGCCGGAAGGCGGAGGTCGACCGGACTTGATCGCCGGATTTTGCTGGGGCGGAGCGGAGCGTGGAGCGGACGCCCGCGGCCGCACGATGCAGCGGGGCGGCGTGGGGCGTCAAGAGCGGCGGCGCGCCGGAGGAGGGCGGCGGGCTTGCGGAGCCGCGGGCATGCGCCGAGCTTTCCCCGTCCCCCGAACCCTCCCGCCCCACCCCGCGCCCGGCGAACGATGATCCAGGATTTCACCTTCGAGCTCTTCCAGCCCCACGTGGGCGAGCCCTTCCGCGTGATCGTGGACGGCCAGTGGGAGCTGCCCACCCGCCTCTCCGAGGTGAGCGTCTGGGGCCACGAAGAGGCGGCGACGCGCCAGCGCCACCCCTTCTCCCTCATCTTCCACGCGCAGCCCGACACGGTCCTTCCGCAGGCGATCTACCGCATCGAGAACGCGAGCCTGGAACCCTTCGAGGCCTTCCTGGTCCCCATCGGCCCCGACGCGCTGGGGATGCGCTACGAGGCCGTCTTCACCTGATACCAAATCCGGGGATAGCGTTGGCGCATCTCACCGATTCACGTGCTGACGCGGTTAGAGATCCTTCGGGCCTGCAATTTATTCCGCAGACGATGGTTGCAGCATGGCCGGCCTCAGGATGACGTCGTTTGTTTGAGATGCGTTCAACACCAGGTGTTCAGGCGGATTGGGTATGAGCGGCTGACGGATCCCCACCCGGACGCAAATACGCGGAGCCGCGGAGAGGACTTGCCCCTCCACGGCTCCGCGTCGTATCGGGTGAGCCGGTCCGCGACCGGCTCACCCCTGCGTCACAGCGACGGCTGCGGGCAGTTCACCCCATTGCTGAAGGTGGGCGAGCCCAGCACGCTGCCGGTGCCCACGGTGTTCGCCGCCGTGATGTCGGCGTTCGTCACCACCGCGGTCCCGGGGCCCTCCACGTTGAACACGCCGGTGGAGTTCGCCTGCACCTCGAAAAGCCGGGCCGCAGCGTCGAGCGAGTTGTTGCGCAGGTCCAGGCACATCTTCGCCGTGGTCCCCGACACCGTCTCCGCCCGGAAGCGCGCGGCGTTGGTGGCGGTGTTGGTGCTGGCGATCGTGTTCCCCAGCACCGTCGCGTTCAGCGTGCTGGTGGAGCCCAGCGAGCGGATGGCCAGCGCCGAGTTGGTGCCGCTCGCGCCCGCGTTCACGATGCCATTGTTCAGCACCTCGGCCGCCACCACGGCCGAGCTCTGCGCCTCGACCTCCACCCCGCGGCGGTTCGAGCGTCCCACCGGGTTCGCGGCCGTGCCCACCGTGTTGCCCTCGATGCGCACGTTCAGGTCGGCCACGTTGGTCCGCCCCGACACCAGGACCCCCTGGCGCCACACGTTCTCGATGGTGTTCCCCTTGATCACCACCCGGTTCGGGATCCCCGGGGTCGTGTTGTCCACCGCCACGCGGATCCCGAGGTAGCCGAGCTGCGCGGCCAGCGACCCGGTGCCCAGGTTGCGGATGGTGTTGCCGACGATCGAGTCGGCCGCGGTCGAAGCACCGTACTGCCCCGCGTCGAACGAGCCCAGGTTGATCACGCCGGCGATGGCGCTCGCCTTCCCCACTGCGTCGAACAGGTTGTCGCGGATCACGTAGTTCAGCACGGCGTTCTGCGACACGTTCAGGTCCAGGTTGTTGATCCCGTTCGCCGCGGCGTTCACGAACTTCGTGTCCGACACGCGCACGGTCACCTGGGCCGTGGAGCCCGCGTTGTCGCCCGACAGGACCGCGATCGCGCTCCCTGCCAGGTTCGTGAACTTGCTCTCGAAGCCGTCGCCGGTGTTGCTGTCGCGCACCGTGAAGGCGATCACCGAGCTCCCCTGGCCCGACACGGAGACCGCGGCGCCGGCATCGAGCTTGTTCTGCACCGTGGTGCCGTCCAGCGTGAGCGCGCCGTTGGTGCTGCTGTTCGCCAGCCGCACCGCGAACACGTTCACCGCGGCCGACCCGGCGTAGTCCAGCAGCGACTTCTCGATCGAGTTGCTCCCGGTGAGGTTCGAGCCCACCACCCCGCCGGCGCCCGGCTGGTAGACGTGCACCGCGGTGAGCTGCACCCCCGACGAGTTCGATACGTCCACCGCGTTCCCGCTCATCCCGAACAGCTCCATCGAGCGCAGCACCAGGTTGGTGACGCCCGTGGCGGAGACGGCCGCGCCGCTGGTGCCGCTGATGCTCCCGCCCGAACCGTTCTGCGTGTTCGAGCCGTCGCCCGTCACCTGCAGGCCGTTGGTGGAGCCCGTGTTGTTCAGCACGATCCCGTTCCCGTCGCCCGAGGCGGTGATGCTGCGGAACGAGAGCCCGCTCGCGCCGATGCCGGTGTTCACCACGCTGAGCGCCGTGCCGCCGGTCACGGCGATCACGTTGTTCGCGCCCGTCACGTTCACCGTGCCGCCGCCGGCGGCGCTGAAGCCGGTGCCGCCCGTGGTGGTGAGGTTCAGCCCGCCACCGCCGAAGTTGATGGTCGCGCCGGTGTTGCTCGACAGCGTCACCGCGTTCGAGGCGCCGGTGGCGATCGACTTGCTGGCGCCGTTGAACGAGATCGTCCCCGCCAGGTTGCTCTGCACCAGGATGCCGCCGCCCGCGTCGGTGATGTTCCCGGTGAGCACCAGCGCGCCGCCGGTGCGCCCCATGACCCGCGCCGCGCGCGCGCCGCTCCCGCTGATCGAGCCGCCGTAGGTCACGTTCGCGCCCCCGCCCACGACGTCCACGCCGTAGGTGAACGCGCCCGTCACCAGCCCCGCCGGCGCCGTGAGCGTCCCGCCCACCCCGTCCAGGTGCAGCCCCGCGCCGGCGCTGGTGGTGGACGAGAGCGAGGTGAACGCCGCCGACACCGTGCCGCCCTGCAGGTCCAGCGACGGACCGCCCGTGGCCGCCACCTCCACGTCGCTCGCGACGAAGGTGCCGAAGCCGCTACCCGCGATCCCCGCGCCCGCCACGGAGTTCACATTGAAGCCCTGCGCGACGTTGTTGCTGGCCAGCGTCACCGTGGTCCCCGAAGACCGGGTGACCATGGGCGTGCTCCCGGCCTGCAGCAGCGTCACCGTCTGGCCGTTCAGCACCACCGTCACGTCCACCGGCACGCCCTGCCCGGTGAGCGACTGCCCCGCCTGGAAGGTAAAGCCCGTGCCGTACGTGCCGCTGCCGTAGCGCAGGAAGATGGTCTCGCCCGTGCTCGACGCGCTCTCGGCCGACGTCAGCGCGGTGAAGGGCGACGCGTCGCGCCCGTCACCCGGCGCCGTCCCCGTGTCGTCCACGTACCAGACGCGATAGGTCGACGTCATCGTCACCGTGGCGCTGGCGGTGAGCGAGCCGTCGGTCACGGTGTAGGTGAAGCTGTCGACCCCCACCGCGCCCGGGGCCGAGAGGTAGGTGAAGCTGCCGTCGGCCGCCAGCGTGGCCGTACCGCCGTTCGCCGTGGCCACCGTGCCCGGCACCACGCTGAGCCCCGACGGGGTCTCGGTGTCGGTATCGTTGGCCAGCACGCCGGGCGCGGCGACCGGGACGGTCACGTTGCCGATCGCGTCGAACGAGTCGGGATTCGCCACGGGCGGCGTGTTGGGCTGCACCACCACGAGCGTCGCCGTCCCCTGCGCGTAGCCGATGCTGGCGGTGATGGTGACCGTCCCCTGGTTCACCCCCGTCGCCAGCCCGGTGCCGTCGACCGTGGCCACGTTGGTGTCGGAGCTGCTCCAGGTGGTCGCCGGGCAGGCCACCGTGTTCCCGTGCAGGTCCGTGCAGGCGGCCGTGAACTGCGCCGTCTCGCCCACGTAGATCGAATCCAGCGCCGGCGACACCGTCACCACCGCCGGGATCCCGGTCTCGATGCGGAACTTGATCGGCAGCGTGCGGTCGTCCAGCAGGGGGATGTACTGGTTGGTGTCGACGTTCTTCAGGTCCTTGGCCGCGCCCACCACGTCCACGTCGGCATACCCCAGCCGGAAGGTGCCCTGGTACACGCTGATCCGGTAGGTCTTCGCCGGGTCCAGGTTGTAGTCGCTCGTCTTCCAGTTCACCTGGTACTGCTGCCCGGCGGCGTCGAGCTTCACGTTCGACGCGCCGGTGCCGAAGGTGAAGGTCGCGATGGTGGTCACACAGGCCGAGCCGGAGAGCTCGCAGATCTCCACCCGCGGCTGCAGGGCGGCGTCGAAGGTGCCGGAATAGGTCGGCTGCGGCACCATCGGGGGAAGGAAGTAGAAGCCGGGAACGGCTCCGCTGTGGGCCGCGTCCGAGATCGTCTCCCGGGGGCCCGCGGGGGCCGTGGGCGAGATCGCGTCGGCCGTGCAGGCCGCGGCTACCAGGATCGCCGCCAGGCCGGCGGCGCGCTTCAGGCGTTGCATGGGTGAGGCTCTCCTTGGGTGGAGGAAGGAACCGGGGGCAGAACGCCCCCCGCGCCGCGTCCACGCCTGGCAGGCGGAAGACGAGGCGTCGACGAGCCCGGTGCTGGCCGGGGTGATGCCGCTGTCGTGGAGCCGCCCACGAGGGAGCGAAGTGCGAACCACGGAGGGAAACCGCGTCCATCGGTCCGGTACGGCACGCCGCAGAGGCACGATCCGCACCGGAAGAGCGCCGCGCCCGGCGCGCGCACAAGGCCCTTTACGACAACGATTTGCAAAAGCTGGCGGCTCCCATGCAGGCGTCGCGCCGTTCACTTCGAGGCACGCGCGTCCCGCACTGGGGCCCGGAAGCACCAGTTTACCGCCAGATGCATGGCCGCTGGCCGAAAAGAAGCGCGCCGGGCGCCGATCGGCCCCTTGCGCGCATCAAAGCTGGGAAAAACGTCTCACGCAGAGACGCAGAGTCGAGTCGCTGAGAGGCTCTCGCTGTCTCCGCGGCTCTGCGTGGGCCAATCTTCCCGTCAGGCCGGCTCCGCCACCGGCGCGGCACCGCCCACCGGGCGCTCCATCAGCAGGTACACGTCGCCGTGGGCGCCCTTCTCCACGAAGCCGAGCCGCTCGTACAGCCGCCGCGCCGGGTTGAACACCTCCACGTGGATGCTCACCGGCTTCCCCGCCGCGTCGCCCTCGGCGAAGACGCGGCGCAGCAGCATCGTCCCGATCCCGCCGCTGCGGTACGCCGGCATGAGCGCGATGTCGACGATGCGGATCTCCCGAGCCCACACGTCCACGTACAGGCGGCCGGCCGGCTCGCCGTCCACCAGCACCAGATCGAAGCGCGCGCCGGCGTAGTGCTCCTGCCACCAGGCGTGCTGCGCCTCGAACTGCTGCACCACGAACCCCGCCTTCTGCTCGTCGGTCCACGGCACCTGCGCCAGCTCGTCGGCCCGGGTGGTGGCGTAGAGCTGCAGCAGGAAGGGGAGGTCGGCGTCGGTGATCGGGCGCAGGGTGACGGCGCGGCCGGCGGGCGAAGTCATGGGCATGGGGCAGAAAATGCTTTCAGTTCCCGACAAAGTGTGCGCACGGAGGCGCGAAGGGGGCGGCCCTGGGGCCGCCCCGCTCCACGATCCGGGTGCTGCCTGGGCCTACGGCCGCTGCGGGAAGATCCCCTGCAGGGCGATGCAGAAGTTGAGCGTGAGGTAGGGCTGCATGTTGTTGTGCGGCAGCCCGCCCCCGGCCGGGGCGATGGTCTGGAGGGCCATGGTGCCCAGCGCCGCCGGCGGCTGGTAGATCGGGTTGCCGCGCCCGAAGTATTTTCCGTTCGGGTCGGCGTTGTTCGCGTCGTCGTCCGAGGTCTGGATGACGTGCGTGTGGAGCGGGATCTCGCTCTGCAGCAGCGTGATGCTCTCCACCCCCGACATCTCGCCCAGGTCGCGCAGGGAGAGCCCCTGCCCCTGTCCCGGCTGCATGGGTGCGGAGCCCTGCAGGTCGGGGAGGGCGAAAGTGCTCTTCCCGTCGCCGCCGTAGGTGGTGCCCAGCAGCGAGAAGAGCGCGGTATTCTGGGAGATCGGCATCAGCTGCCCGTCGCAGAACGCCCACCCGGTGGGGGGGAAGTTGAACGGGAAGATGCGGATCTCCGCTACGAACTGGTCGGACATGCTCGTTCCTCCTCAGGTCTGGCTCGGGAAGACCCCGAACAGGGAGATGATGAAGTTGATGCAGAGGAACGGCTGGGTGTTCTCGTGCGGCTGGCTCCCGCCCGCGGGGGTCATGGCGGTGTTCACCATCTGCACCGCGGTCAGGTTCTCGACGTAGGCGTCGAAGGTCGCTCGCGCCGCGGAGAGGTCGGGGAGCGGCTGCTGCGCGGTGGCCGTGGCGCCGGAGGCGAGGAAGGCGTGGTTGTGGTTGGGGATCTGCTGCGTCGTCAGCGTCTCCTGCTCCGTCCCCGCCATCTCGCCGATCTGGTAGGTGGTGCCGTCGGGGCCGGTGCCCATGTGCATCGGCACGCGGCTGGCCAGGTTGGGCAGGTTGAAGGTCTCCTCGCCGTCACCGCCGTAGGTGGTGCCGATGAGCTGGAAGAGCACGTCGTTCTCACTGATGGGGAGCGGGGCTCCCTCGCAGAACATCCATCCGTTGGGGGGGAAGTTTCCGGCGAACATCCGGATCTCCCCCACGTAGGGCTGTGCCATTGGGTCGGGTCTCCGGTGGTTAGTTCTGGGAGGGGAAGATGCCCTGCAGCGCGATGATGAAGTTGAGCACCAGGTACGGCATCATGTTGTTGTGCGGCTGGCTGCCGCCCACGCTCGTCACCATCTGCGCGCCCATCGCCGTGGGCAACGAGAAGGTCGCGAACAGGGCCGCTCCCGCCTTGCCCAGGACGTTGCCGGTGGGGTCGTCGAGGGTCGCCTGGGTGTTGGTCGCCTGGACGGTGTGGATGTGGGTGGGGAGCTGCTGGATGTTGACGGTCACCGAGGTGCTGCCGGCCGCTTCGCCCAGGGTGTGCCCGTTGCCAATGTGGATGGGGATCCGTCCCCGGAGGTTGGGGAGGGCGAAGTTGGTCTGGCCGTTACCGCCGTACGTGGTTCCCAGAAGGGCGAAGAGCGCCTGGTTCTGGTTGATCGGGAGAAGCTGACCGTTGCACAACGCCCACCCCTTCGGTGGGAAGTTGAACGAGACGATCTTGATCTCCGATAGGAAAGGCTCCGACATTCACCGCCTCCTGCGTGGGGGGTGGGAAAAAGGCCGGGGCCGCCTTCAAAGCCCCGGCCCGGAAGGAACCGCACTCAGATCGGCGGCTGAGTGCAGTTCGTGCTGTTGTTGAAGAGTACGGTGCCGCTCACGGTGCCGGTGCCCACGGTGTTGGCGGAGGTGATGTTCGCCCCCGTCACCGCCCCCGCGCCCGCGCCCTCGACCCGGAAGGTGCCGGCGGACTGGGTCAGGGTGAAGCTCTTGGTGCCCCCGTCCAGGGTGTTGGTGCGCAGGTCCAGGCACATGGTGCCGGTGCCGGTCGCCTCCGAGGTGGCGCTGAAGCGCCCGTTGTTCCCGGCGGCCGTGCTGCCCATGCTGTTGCTCACCACGGTGGCGTTCAGGGTGGCGCTGCCGCTGTTGTTGCCCACCCGGATCCCCATCGCCGCCCGCGTGTCGAGGTTCGAGGTGGCGTAGAAGCTGTTCCCCGTGACCTCCAGGTTCATCGTGGTGCTGTTCTGGAGGTCGGTCTCCAGGCCGCGCCGCCCCGACTGCCCCACCGGGAGCGCCGCGGTGCCCACCACGTTGTTCACCACCTTGACGTGCCCGGTCATCGTGCCGCGCGTCGACACCAGGATCCCCTGCCGCCACAGGTCGGTGATGGTGT
Source organism: Longimicrobiaceae bacterium (assembly GCA_045803205.1). GTDB lineage: Bacteria > Gemmatimonadota > Gemmatimonadetes > Longimicrobiales > Longimicrobiaceae > Longimicrobium. Next base: position 9,618 of record JBJMPM010000006.1, on the reverse strand, counting down.
TGTTCGCGATCACGAACCGGTTGGTGGTGTTGGCGGTGGTCGGGTCGGGCGCGATGCTGATCCCGATGTACCCCAGGTCGGTGGCGGCCGAGCTGGTCCCGCTGTTGGTGATGGTGTTCCCCGAGATCGAGTCCCACTGCGTCGAGCTCCCCATCACCGCCGAGTCGAACGACTGGAGGCGGATGATGCCGGTGATCGCGCTCAGGTTGGCCACCCCCGAGAAGGTGTTGCCCCTGATCTTGTAGTTCATGGTGCTGGCCGCGTTGGCCCCGAGCACCAGCGTGTTCGCCCCGTTCGAGGGCGCGCTGAGGAACTTGCTGTCGCTGAGCGTGAGGTTCACGGTGCCGGTGGAGCCCCCGGTGTCGCCCGACGAGATCACCCACCCGAGACCGACGTTGTTCTGCATGGTGCTGTTGAAGCTGTCGCCCGTGTTGCTGTCGATCACGTTGAAGTTCACCGTGCCCGACCCGCCCGCCGAGAGCGATCCGGCCGCGTTCCCGTCCATCTTGTTCTGCAGGGTCACGGCGTCCAGGGTGATGGTGGTGCTCGAGCTCTGCACGAAGCGCGCGGCGAAGGCCGGGTTCAGCGGCACCGCGTCGGGCGCCACGCTGTTGAAGTCGATGGTCGACTTCTGCACCAGGTTGGTCCCGCTCAGCTCGTTGGCCACGATGCCGTTCGAGCCGCTCCCGGTGGTGATCGACAGCCGCATGAACTGCAGGCTCAGGTCGCCGGTGCTGGTGGCGGTGATCGCCGCCGAGTCGCTGTTGGTGGCGGCGCTCTGGACGATGATGCCGCCGCTGTTCGCGGTCGAGCCGTCGCCGGTCACCTTGAAGCCGCCGCTGGCGCCCGTGTTCTCCAGCCGGATGCCGTAGTTCGAGCCCGTGGTCTTGTTCACGCTGCGGAAGATGACGTTACTCCCGCCGATGGTGGTGTTCTGGATGTTCACCCCCACGCCGCCCGAGGTCGAGACCGTGTTGTTGCTCCCGGCCACGTTCACCGTGCCGCCGCCGGTGGCGTTGTAGCCGGTGCCGGTGGCCGAGGTGATCTGCAGGCTGTCGAGCGAGGTGATGGTGGCCGTGCCGTTGGTGGCCAGGTTCACCGCCACGTTGCTGCCGGTGCTCGTGATCAGCTTCCGCCGCGAGCCGAAGGAGATGGTGCCGCTCGAGTTGCTCGACACCGTGATCCCCGTGGTGCCGTTCGTCTTGTCGATCCGGCCCAGGTAGGTGAAGGTCGGCGAGCTGGAGTTGATCCGGATCGCCTCGTTCGTCGGGTTGGTGATCTGCGAGGCCGCCGGGAAGGTGAAGGTCCCCCCCGAGCCGTTCACCACGTCGATCGCCGCGTCGCCGCCGGTGAGGGACACGCCGTTGTTGAAGGCGTAGCTCCCGTCGGCGTTGTCGAACTGCAGCCCGGTCCCGGTGCTCGCGCTCACCGTCCCGGTGTTGAAGTTGAGCGTGCCGGTGTGGCCGCCGCTCACCGACACCACCGCCCCGGCCCCCGACTGCGAGACGTTGCCGGACAGCGACAGGCGTGTGCTCCCCCCGCTGACCCCCACGCTCGCGCTGGCGGTCGAGTTGCCGATGCTCCCCGAGTAGTAGAGCGAGTCCGTGGTGGTGGCGCTGATCCCGTTCGTGACCAGCAGCGCCGTCCCGGTGGCGCCCGAGAGCGCGCCGCCGCCGAGGCCGAACGCCCCGCTCAGCGTCACGCCCGAGAGGGCGATGTTGTTCGTCCCCCCACTCGAGGTCACGCCGGTGAGGGCGCCCGTGATCGTGCCGGTGGTCAGGTTCAGCGCCTGCCCGGTGGTGCTGATCGCCACCTCGTTCACCGTGAGCGTGCCGAAGGTCGTGCCGCTCAGCGTGCCGGCGCCGCCCAGGTTGAAGCCCTGCAGCGTGTTGCCGCTCCCCAGCGTGAGCCCGCTGACCACCGTGGGCCTGGTGCCGCCGATCGAGGGCTGCGTGCCGGCGTCGGCCGGCCAGCTCACCCCCATCACCGCCGCGAACGAGGCGCCCGTGGCGCCCTCGCCCACCAGCCGCTGGCCGGCGAGCAGGGTTACCCCGCCCGTGTAGCTGGTCGGGTCGTGGTACAGGAAGATCGGCTGGTTGGCCAGCGGCTTGGTGGCCGCGGCGAACGCCGTGGAGAGGTCGTTGAAGGGCGTACCGAAGCGCCCGTCGCCCGCGGCGGCGCCCTTGTCCACGAACCAGGCGATCCCGCTCACGGTCATGCTCACCGTGGCGGCGGCGGTGGTCCCGAAGCCGTTCTTCACCGTGTAGGTGAAGCTGGCGGCACCGGTGTACCCGGCGTTCGGCGTGAAGGTGAAGGTGCCGTTGGGGTTCAGCACCGCCGTCCCGTTCGTCGCCGTCCCCAGCTCGAGCACCTTGGCGTCGCCGGCGTCGTTGGTGGCGACGTTGAAGTTGGTGCTGGTGGCCGTGTTGATCGGCACGTTGCCGAGCAGGTTGGCCGGGTAGGTGTCGTTGTTCGCCGCCGGCCGCACGCCCACGGCGATGGTCGCCTGCGCGTCGGAGGTGCCGCGCACGTTGCCGATCCGGTACGTGAAGACGTACAGGCCGGTGAAGCCGGTGGGAGGCGTGAACTCCACGCTGCCATCCGCGTTCACCTTCAACGAGCCGTTGGCGTGCCCCGGCAGGGGGCTGACGGTGCTTCCGGCGGCGTGGTCGGCCACTGTGCCGGTCAGGCTGTCACCGCCGAAGGAGACGACCGTCGCCAGCGGGAGCCCGCGCGTGTCGTTCACCATCAGCCCCAGCGCCGGCAGGTTGAAGGTGGTGTTGAACGCCGTGTGGTACGGGTCGCCCGGCGCGCTGGTCGGGGTGGGACCGTCGGCTACCGCGGTGGGCGGGGCCTGCACCTGGAACGAGTTGCTGGTGCCGGCCTCGGTGCCGCCCGTGCGGGTCGCGGTGAGCGTGTAGTCGCCCGTCGTGCCCATGGTGATGGAGTGCGAGCCGAGCACGCCCGAGGAGAAGGCGGCCGAGGGGCCGGCTCCCGCCGTGATCCCGCCGCCCGGCGTGGAGGTGAAGCCCACCGTGCCGGTGAAGGTGGTCACGGTGTTGTTGTACTGGTCCTTGGCCGTGACCTTCACGTTGAACGCCGTGTTGACGAGCTGGTCGCCGATGTTGCCGCCGGCGGCCGCCTCCACCGCGAAGTGGTCCAGAGCGGCCGAGCCGATGGCCACGGTGGCGTTGTCGAGGATCGGGTTGCCGTTGAGCGTGCCGGTCACCGTGGCGGTGCCCGCCGTGGTGCCGGTGAGCTTGGCGGTGTAGGTGCCGTTCCCCTGGTCCACGGCGTTCACCGTGGTGCCGGTGGTGGCTCCCACCAGCGTGCCCAGGTCCGTGGTGAGGCTCACCGTGGCGCCGCCGGTGGTCACGTTGTGGCCGAACTCGTCGCGCACCTGCACCGTGATCAGCGAGGTGTCGTTCGCGGCGATGGAGGTGGGCGCGGCGGTGATGAGAGTGCTGTCGGCCGAGATCCCGGCCACCACGATCTTCACCCGCCCGCTGCGCGGGCCGTGGGTGGCGGTCACCGTGTCCACGCCGGGGGCCACCGCGGTCACCAGGCCGTTCACGTCCACGGTGGCCGCGCCGTGGCTGGTGCCACTCCAGCTGGCATCGGCGCCGGGGATCACCCCGCCGAAGGGGTTACGCACCGAGTCCTGCAGCTGCACCGAGCCGCCGACCTGCAGCGTGTCGGCGAAGACCGAGTCGGGGCTGGAGTAGTGGTTGTTCGGCGGATAGATGTCCACCCACCCCTTCGGGTACTTCATCGGGGTGCTCACGTAGAGCAGGAAGGTGAAGGTGGGTGAGCCGGTGTACTGCAGCTTCCAGGTCCTGGGCTGCGAGGTCTCGGTGGGGGAGAGGACCCCGTCACCCCCCAGCGCCGCGCCCGAGTACTGGAAGTAGCGCTGGTTGGTGCTGTTGAAGGTGGCCATCCCGTCCGCGTTGGCCACGCTGATGCTGCTGCCGGCGGGCCCGCCGGTCACGTTGGGCCCCGAGAAGAAGAACACGCGCACGCCGGTGGCGTTCGCCGCGCCGGTGCCGCTGTCGGCCGCCATCGCCTGGTGCAGCAGGTTCTGCACGGTGACGGTGAACTGGAAGGTGTCCGGGGCCACCAGCTGGTTGTTGGCGCTGGTGATCTTCAGGTTCAGGTTCTGCCCGCCCACGATGATGTTGCCGCGCGCGCCGCCGCTGGAGGCGCCGGGGGCGTGGCACTCCACCGAGCCCGTCCGCACGTCGCCGGTGCACTCCAGCACGGCGGCCGCGTCGGGGGCCGCCTTCCCCACCGGGAAGCGCGACACGTCGCGCCCCGCGGCCGCGGCGGCGATGATCGCCGCGTCGACCGAGGTCACCCGGCCGTCGCCGTTCACGTCGCCCCGCGCGCGCACGTCCGCGCCCGCGGGGACCGGCTTTCCGACCAGGAAGTCGGAGACGATGCGGGCGTCGGCGGCCGTCACCCGGCCGTCGCCGTCCACGTCGCCGCGCACCGGGGCGCCGGTCTGCTGCGCACGCAGCGAAGGGGCGGCCGCGAGGAGCGCGGCGCCCAGGAGCAGGACGAGTCTGCTGAAGTTGCGAGGCATCGGAGTGCGTTCTGCTATGGGTTGCGCGCGGCCGGGTGGCCGCGCGCGGGCAGGTTGTCGGGAGGCGGTCAGCGGGCCTGGTAGACGAGGGCGCCGGCCTTCACCTGGCCGGTGAGGTCCTCGAAGTCGCCGTCGCGGGTGACCTCTTCGAGCGTCACCGTGAAGCTCTCGCGGACGACCTTCCCCTTCACCGCGAAGCGCAGCGTCAGCATGGGGGCGCCGAGCGTGCCGTCGAGCGCGGCGCCGGTGAAGCGCACGTGGCCGGGAGTGGCCTCGTTGGCGGCGCCGTCCACGCCCTGGGGGAGCTCGGCGGCCTGGAAGGAGAGAACCTGCGGATCGTACGTGACCTCGCCCTGATAGCTGGCGAAGCGCAGCCCGCCGGGCACCTGGCGCAGCCCGAGGTCCACCGTCGCGATCCCGCGGCTCGTGGCGACCGAGAGCGAGGGGTAGAGCCCCTCGCCGGCGTCGGTCGGCATGCCGCCGTTGTCGGAGCTGGCGTCGGTGCACGCGGCCAGCGCCACGGCGGCGGCCAGGGCCAGCGACAGACGCGCGAACGGGGACGGGCGGCGGATGCGGCGCATGGGTCCTGCTCCTGAAGGAAATGCGAGGTTTCGACCTGACGAGGGCCGGCGATGCGCGCGGATCAGGCGTGGCGTCGCGGCCAGGGCCGGTGGGGCCGGGGGAAAGGCCTGCGGGGCTGCCGCACGGAGCGGAGCAACCCAAGCGTGATGAATCTCTTGTATAAACCTTCAACAGTCAAGGGACAGGAGCGCGCGCCGTGCACCTGGTGCGATTGCCTCCCCGCGCGCGCGTCCGCGCGCGGCGCGCCGCCGGGGGCGCCGATGCCTGATCGGAGGCCGATCGGCGACACCTGCGGCCTGGAAGCCGGGCGCCCGGGGCCCCGACCGCGCCCGCCTTGCGCAGTGTGGCGAAAGACGCGCGGTTCGAATCGCAACGGCGCGTGCAGCGCGCCAGGTGTTTCGCACCGGCAAACCGTTTGGGCGCAACCGGTTCGGTGGATTCGCACCGCGTCGCTGCGCGGGTGCGACATTCCCGTCCCACGCACGGACTATTTACCGCAGATGATTACCCGCCGCGCTCAGGCGGCCTTGCGCCGGATGGCGCGGGCGATGCGCTCGCCGGCCTCGCGCAGGCGCTCCTCCGGCTCGATCAGGGCGAAGCGCACGTGCCCCTCCCCCTCCCTGCCGAAGCCCACGCCGGGCGAGACCACCACCCCCGCCTCGCGCAGCAGGTAGCGCGCGAACTCCATCGACCCCAGGTGCACGAAGTCGCCGGGGATCGGCGCCCATACGAACATGGTGGCGCGCGGCGGGGGAACCGGCCAGCCGGCGCCGTGCAGCGCGCCGATCAGCGCCTCGGCGCGCCGGCGGTAGACCTCGCGCGTCTCGCCCACGCACTCCTGGCCGGCACGCAGCGCGTGCGCGGCGGCGATCTGGATCGGCTGGAAGATCCCGTAGTCCAGGTAGCTCTTGATCCTGGTGAGCGCCTGCACCATGGCTGTGTTCCCCACGCAGAAGCCCACGCGCCACCCCGCCATGCAGTAGCTCTTCGACATGGAGAAGAACTCCACCGCCACCTCCGCCGCCCCCGGCACCTGCAGCACGCTGGGCGGCTCCTCGCCCCCGAAGGCGAAGTCGGCGTAGGCGAAGTCGTGGACCAGCAGCAGCCGCTCGCGCCGGCAGAGCGCCACCGCGTCGGCCAGGAACTCGCGCGTGGCGCTGAGCGTGGTCGGGTTGTTGGGGAAGGAGAGCACCAGCGCCTTCGGCCGCGGCCAGGTGGAGGCGCACGCCGCCTCGACCGCGGAGAGAAGCGCGTCGCCCACCACGTAGCCGTCCTCGTCGCCCACCAGGGGGATGGAGTGCACCCGGCCGCCGGCGAACACCACCGAGTAGTAGTGGATGGGGTACGCCGGCGAGGGGACGATCACCGTGTCGCCGTCGTCCAGCAGCGCCAGCATCAGGTGCGCGATCCCCTCCTTGGCGCCGATGGTCACCACCACCTGCGTCTCCGGGTCGAGCTCCACGCCGTAGCGGTCGCGGTAGTGGTCGGCCATCGCCCCGCGCAGCCCGTGAATGCCGCGCGAGGCGCTGTAGCGGTGGTGCTTCGCCTCGGCCGAGGCGGCCACCAGCTCGTCGACGATGTGGCCGGGGGTGCCCAGGTCGGGGTTCCCCATCCCCAGGTCGATCACGTCCTCGCCGGCGGCGAGGCGCTCCTGCTTCTCGGCGTTCACCTGCGCGAACACGTAGGCCGGGAGGCTGGCCAGGCGGGGGAAGTCGGCCGCCGAGCGGGGCGGCCAGTCTGCGGGTGCGATGTCGGTCATCCGTCGTGGCTGCGGGTGCGAGTGTGCGAGAACGGGACGCCAACGCAAGTTCCATCCCCGCAAACGATCGCCTCACGCGGAAGACGCGGAGGCACGGAGAGAGCCACCCGGCCTCTCTCCGCGACTCCGCGTCTCTGCGTGAGAAAAGAACGCCGCCCCGGCAGCAGTGTGCCGGGGCGGCGTCGTAGCTCGTGGTGCGTTGCGGATCAGCTCGCGGAGCCGGTCTCCAGTGGAAGGACCGAGACCTTCTTGCGGTCCTTGTCCTTGCGGCCGAAGTGCACGACGCCGTCGATCAGCGCGAACAGGGTGTCGTCGCTGGCGCGCTGCACGTTCTCGCCGGCGTGGAACTTGGTGCCGCGCTGGCGGATCAGGATGTTGCCGGCCAGCACGCGCTCGCCGCCGTACTTCTTCACGCCCAGCCGCTGGGCGTTCGAGTCGCGGCCGTTGCGGGTCGAGCCGCCGCCCTTCTTGTGTGCCATCGAAGTCTCTCCCGTTTAGCCGAGGCTGATGTCGTTCACGCGCACCTCGGTGAACCCCTGCCGGTGGCCCTGCTTGCGGCGGTAGTTCTTGCGGCGCTTGTGCTTGAAGATGATGATCTTCTCGCCCCGGCCGTGGCGCACGACCTCGGCCGAGACCGAGGCGCCGTCGAGCATGGGCGCGCCCACCTTGATGTCGTCGCCGTCGGCGCCGAGCAGGACCTCGTCGAAGGTCACCGTCTCGCCCGGCTGCACGTCCATCGACTGCAGGCGAAGGGTCTTGCCGGGCTCGGCGCGGTACTGGTGGCCGCCCTGGCGGATGATCGCGTACATGAGTTTCCCGAGTCGGTACGGTCGGTCGTTGCCCCAGAAAACCGGGCAAGACGAGAAATTTCGCACCTTTACGCGTGAATGTCAACCCTGGCCGGGGCCTTTTTTGCCCGGCACCACGGCTTCGTCGGCCTGTGAACGTAGAACGCCCCCATCCGTCGAACCGGGTGGGGGCGTGCTTCGCTTCACGGCAGGAGCGCCGCCAGCGCGCTACATCGTCAGCGTGCGCGAGTGGCGGCGCGTAGCCGCGGCCGAGCGGGCATCGAAGTACTCGGCGACGACCGCTCCCTGGCAGTCCACACCCACGCTGTGGCCGCGCGAGACGGTGCGCCAGCGCACCGGACGGGGAGACGACAGCTCCCCCGGACTATCCGCTTCCGCGCCCGGCCTGACGCTCACGACCGAGCCGTCGCCGGCAAAGGCGAGGCTCGACCCCACCGGAAGCAGCGACCCCGGGCAAGCGAACACGGTGCAGGTGTCTCCGTTGGTCCGGCATGCGCCGCCGCTCCCACCCTTGCGCGAGCATCCGCACATCGTCGTGGTGCAGCCGCACGAGATCGTGCAGGGACCTGAATCGTCCGCCGGTGGTGCGACCTCCGTCTGCGCGAGGGCCGGGCGCGGAGCCGCGGCAGCCCAGGCACAGGCAAGCGCGCAGATGACGAGTGGGTGTCGCATCGAAGCACCTCCGGAAAGGGGGTGGAGCCACCGCCTGCCTAGCTCGGCAGGATGGTCATCTCGTAGACCACGACCTCCGGGTAGTCGAGCGTACGCACCGCCGCGAGCCGCGTGAGGCTGCGGTCGAGCACGATCACCGGCGTGTCGAGCGTCGTCCGCCGGACCAGGCGGCAGCCGGCGGTGAGCAGGTCGAAGCTGTCTCGCCTGGTGCGGGGGTCGTGGAGGACGTTCAGGTAGAGGCCGCTCCCGAGCGCGATCACGTGCGTGGCGTGCACGTACCGGTTCCACTGCAGCGTCTGCGCGTCGCCGCTGGCGACGACCACCTCGGCAGGCGGCGTGGTCCACCCGGCGCGCCCCACGCAGCGGCCCTTCAGGCGCCCGGAGAAGTCGTAGAAGTCGACCTGGTACGGACTCTTGTTGCTGTAGACCAGCGACTCTCCATCGACCACCACGTCGCCGCCCAGCAGGCTCTTCTCGAACCCGCCGAGCCGCTCGCCGCTGACTCGGGGGCCGAAGCTCCCCAGCCGGGTCCCGTCACGGCCGAAGAGATGGAGCGGATGCCGTTCGCCGGAGCCGTAGGCGGCGATCACCAGCCGCCCGTCGGGAAGGAACGCGATCGCGTTCACCATCCACTGCGGCGGCGTGCGGAAGCCGCGAGCGTAGCGGAGCTGCGGGTCGAAGACGGAGATGCGGGCAAGGGTGATGTCCCACACGAACAGGCTGTCGTGGGGATCGACGCGCACCAGCCACGGGTTCCTGAACTCTCCGGGTCCGGCGCCGTCGCGCCCGACATTGGCGATGAATCCGCCGTCGCTCGCGAACACGACGACGCGGTGGTTCGCGTCGTCCGCCACGTACACGCGGCCGCGGCGGTCGAGCGCCACGTCGGCGATCTGGCCGAAGCTGTCGTGCCTCCCCTCCAGGCTGCCGATCCGCAGCGCCTCGCGCAGGACCACCCGCGGGCCGGCACCGCTTCCCTGCACTACGTTGCGCACGGGTTGCGCCGATCCGCGAAGCGTCGCGAGACACCCCCCCAGAACGAGAGCGGCCGCTACGATCCTGGTTTTCACCTGTCAGCAACCGTTTTGCGGATGAAGCGAGCCAGGAGGATGCGAATCGGGCTCACAGTTACCGCACATTGATGTATTGCATTCACCTCCCGCGCAAGCATCTCGGCAGGGGGGCCCCGGATTGCGACGCATGGAGACGGCAGA
>JBJMPM010000091.1:0-9277 GCA_045803205.1 Longimicrobiaceae bacterium | reverse complement strand
ACTCCAGGAACACCTTGCTGGCCCGCGCGAACGCACCCCGGCGGCGGAGCTCGGTGGGGCTGCTCCCCACGAACTTCTGCGTGACCCGCCGCAGCCCGCTGTCCGAGGAGTAGCCGCAGGCGTGCGCCACGCTCAGCACCGTGCGGCCGGGATCGTCCAGCAGCTCGCAGGCGAGGAGGATGCGCATCCACGCCAGCAGCTTGCGCGGCGGCGGCAGCTCCGCCCGCTCGCACCAGCGCAGCAGCGTGCGCCGCGAGAGCTGGAGCGAGCGCGCCAGGTCGCGCCCGTGCCCGCCCACCGCCCCCACCTCGGCGGCCGCGTCCACGATGGCCCGCGCGCGCCCCGGCGTGTCGGGGGGGAGGGTGTTCTCCAGCAGCGCCTTCAGCGGGCGCCCCTGGCTCTGCCGGAAGCGCTGCACCAGCGCCTGCGGCGTGTCGTCGTGGCCGATCGAGATCACCTGCACCACCCCCCACTTCCCCAGCGTGCGCAGGTCGTCGATGCGCTCGGGCTTCACCTCCAGCGCGGCGAAAACCGCGGTGGAGGGGAACTCCACCAGCAGCGAGCGCAGCGCCGGCGAGGGGCCGCCGCGGCCGTTGGCGTCCTCGTAGGGGTTCACCACCACCAGCGCCGAGGGCGGAGAGTCGCGCACCGACTCTTCCAGCGACGGCCAGTCGGGCACGCTCTGGAAGGTGTACTCCTTCCCCGCGACCTTGCGGACGCGCTCGCGGAACTCCTCGTTGCCGTGCAGAACCAGCAGCGGGCGGGCGGAGATCTTCATCGGGATGTTCCTGGGCGTGGGGTGGAATGCGTGTCCCGGCGGATGCGGGAGTGTGTCTTTCGGTACCGCTCGAAGGGCGTGGGCGGCCGCGCCTCCGGGCGAAGGCGAAGGCCCGCGCGGCGCCTTCCGGCGCCGCGCGGGCCGCGTGCTACCGTGCCACCAGCGAGGCGTTCAGCGTGCGCACCAGGTCGGTCGCGAACACCTCGGTCTCTTCGGGGGCCGCCGGGCGCGGCGCCTCGGCGGCGCGGGCGCGGGCGGCGCGGCCCCGGCGCACCGAGTCGAGCACCGACTCGGCGGAGAGCAGCGTCTTCCCCTCGCCGCGCTCGCGCGCCGTCTTCACCGCGCGCTCGGCGGCGCGCTCGGCCCGCTCGCTCTCGCCGAGCTGCGCGGCGCCGTGGGCCAGCTCCAGCAGCACCCCGGCGGCGTTCTCGGTGCCGTCGTCGCGCGAGAGGCCGTCCCACACCTCGTCCCAGGTCTGCTCGAAGAGCCGGCGCTCCCCGGCCCCCGCCGCCGCGCGGACGATGTTCGCCAGGCACACCAGCCGGTCTTCCTGCCGCGCCATGTGCGGGAGCAGCGCCTCGAACACGGTGAGCGCCGGGGCGAAGTGGCCGCGCTCCATCCACACGTAGGCCAGGTCGTTGGCCAGCGCGGGAAGGCGCGGGTGCTCGGGGCCGTAGCTCTCGAAGGCGCCGCGGGCGTAGCGCTCCGCCTCGTCGCGGCGGTCGGAGCCGGCGGCCAGCACGAACAGGTCGTGCTGCGCCGAGCCCAAGATGTTGCGCAGGCTGTGGCGCCGCGCCGCGCGCAGCGCCCGCACGTGGAAGCGCCGCGCCGCGGGGAAGTTGCCGCGGTGCATGTAGAGGTTGCCGAGCCCGGAGAAGGCGAGCGCGTAGCTCTGCCAGTCGCCCGTCTGCCGCGCGAGCGCGATGGCGCGCCGGAACCAGGTCTCGGCGCGCGCGTACTCCGCCCGCCGCCGCGCCATCCGCCCCACCGCGTAGGCGGCGCCGGCGTCCATCGGCACCGAGAGCGCCGCCGCCTGCCCGAAGCAGATCGCGGTGGCCAGGTACCCGTGCCCGTCGGCCCAGTGGGCGATGTGCCGGCAGGCCAGCTCCACCGACTCGGGGCGCGCCGCGTCGGGAGCGCCGGCCATCCGCACGATGGTCATCAGCGGACTCTCGAGCTGCACCTCCACCCCCGCCGCGCGGATCAGCGCGTGCAGCGAGGCGTCGGCCCCCGGCACGAAGAGCCCGGGGCGCTCCTCGGGGGTCGCGGCGGCCCAGAGGTTCACGTCGCGGGCGGCCTGCCAGAGGAGGAAGCCGAGCGGGCCCTTCACCTCGTCGAGCACCGCGAGCCCCTCGAAGGGCTCGGCGCCGTGGGTGATGGCCGGGGGCGTCCGCCAGCGGCGCGCGGTGCGCCGGACCGGCGGGGAAAGGCGCTTGGGTCGCATCACGACTCCGGAAACGGTGCGGGAGCAGGGAGGGGGCCGGAACGGCGGATTTGCAAATTGTACGGTATCATAAGGCGCAACCCCCTGCCGCGCCATAGTATTCTGCAACCCGTCCCGTGAAAGCTTCCACCACAATCATGCACTCCACGGCCGATTGTGAGCGGGGACGTGTCCGCTCGCGGAGTGCCGCGAGATTCCCGCAGGACCGCGTTGGAGACGCCATCTCTCCGTGGGGGCGCCGCTCTTCTTATTCCTTCGGATGTGTCGCGGGCGCGGATCTAGTCCCCGCCGGGATCCTCGGCGAATGAGCGGGGTTCAGCGCAATGTGTCGGATTGTGCACCAAAATCGGGCAACGAGTGCGAAGCGGAGGCAGGGGCCGCGATCGATTCGTCGACGTCGGCAGCCCCCCGGGCACCGGGTCCACGCACGGCCCGCGCGCGCCGCGAAGCTTGCGTTCCCGGCGACGGGAAGCCACCCTCCGGCGGAAGTCACGCATCCGCGTCCCTTCGATCTCCGTTTCCTTCCTCCTCCTCACCGCTCTACTCCGTGGAGGCACAATGAGAAGACTGATCGCCGCGCTCCTGCTCTGCGCCGGTGTCGCCTTCCCCGCTACGGCACGGGCGTGGAACAGGCCCGGGCACATGCTTACCGGTGCGCTCGCCTACTACCAGCTGCGGGAGCGCGACCCGGCGGCCATCCCCCGGATCATCGACCTGCTCCGGCACCACCAGGCGTGGCAGGCATGGGTGGATTCGATGAACGCCCACTCGGTTCCGCCGCAGGACCGCGATCTCGTCGCGTTCATGTACGCGGCGCGCTTCCCCGACGACTTCAAGTCGATGCCGGGGTACAACGCGAGCCAGTTCAGCCCGCAGCACTACGTCGACTTCCCGTTCAAGCCGGCGGAACAGCCGTCCAGCGTCCACACGCAGCCTCCCGAGCCCATCAACCTGCTCGGGGCCATGCGGGAGCACCTGGACGTGCTGCACGACCCGCACGCCACCCCTGCGGCGCGCGCGTTCGCGCTCAGCTTCGTGTTCCACCTGACCGGAGACGTTCACCAGCCGCTGCACGCCGCGCAGCTCTTCACGACCGACTTCCCCAACGGGGACGAGGGCGGAAACAGGGTGTGGGTCACCGTGCCCTCCGACTCCCGCCCCTGGAAGCTGCACGCGCTCTGGGACGACATCGTCATCCGCTCCTACGGGTTCGGCCAGATCGCGTCGGCCGCCCGGCTGCTCCTGTCGCAGCCGGCGATGCGGCGCGCCACCTTCCCGGAGCTGGGTGTCCACAACGTGACGCGCTGGGCGCAGTTCGAGAGCTATCCGCTGGCCGTCCACCGCGCGTACCTCGATGGCGCGCTGGAGTACGGCACCAGCGAGGCGACCGCCCGTCCGGTGCCGTCGGGGTACCTGTCCCGCGCCCGCGCGACCGCCGACCGCCGGATGGTGCTGGCCGGCTACCGCCTCGCCGACCTGCTTCGCGCCCACTTCTGAACCGGGCGAACGGGCTCTCGCAGACCCGCGGCGCCACCGGCCGCGGGTCTGCGCGCGTTCGTGCAGCGCCGGACCGGGGTAGCCGCCGGAAGCAGGGAAAGCCAAGTTGTCGAGAACACGCCGGCAGGGCGGTACTGCTCCATGCAAGACGCGCGGGTGCGATGATCCGGATCGGGGTGACGGGAACGGACACGGGGGTGGGGAAGACGTTCGTCTCCACCGTGCTGCTGCGGCTGATGCGCGCGCGGGGGCTGCGCGTGGCGGCGATGAAGCCGGTGGAGACGGGCGTGGGGCCCGACGACCCGCGCAGCGACGGCGCGCGGCTGCGCGCGGCGGCGGGGGGCGAGGACCCGCTGGAGCGGGTGCGGCCGCTGCTGCTGAAGGAGCCGCTGGCGCCGTGGGTGGCCACGGCGCGCGGCGGCACGCAGGTGGACCTCGACGCGCTCGACGCCGCCTTCGCGGGGCTCTGCGAGGGGCGCGACGGCATCGTCGTGGAGGGCGCCGGCGGGCTGCTGGTGCCGCTCACCCGCGAGGTGGCGTACGACGGCCTGTTCGTGCAGTGGGACCTGGACCTGGTGGTGGTCGCGGGGAACCGGCTGGGCGCCATCAACCACACCCTGCTCACCGTCCGCGCCGCGCACGACGCCGGCCTGCGCGTGCGCGGCGTGGTGCTCAACACGCAGGACCCCGAGCCGCCCGGCATCGCGGAGCGCACCAACCTGCAGGCGCTGCAGGAGCTGCTCGCCCCGGTCCCCGTCCTTCCCCTCCCCTGGATCCGCAAGCCCGCGGACGACCGCTACGTGGTCGAGATCGCGGAGGAGTGCGGCCTGGGCGTGCTGGTCGTCGACCGCGCTCCGCCGGGGTGACGAAGCTGGCCCGCGGGGCAGGGCGGATTCATCCGCCGGGGTGATGTGACCTTATGCGGGGAGGTGGCGCCTGATCTCCTGCAGCAGGCGCCGCGGGTCGCAGGGCTTGGTGAGGTAGCCGTCGCAGCCGGCGTCCACCGCGCGCTTCCCCACCGAGCCGTACGGGTGCGCGGTGACGATCAGGACGGGGATGTCCTCGGTCTGGGGGTCGCGCTTCAGGGCCTCGGTGGCGCGGATGCCGTCCATCCCCGGGATGGAGATGTCCATCAGGATCACGTCGGGGTGCGACTCGCGCGCCGCCTCGATCCCCTCGATCCCGTTGTCCGTGGCGAGCACGCGGAAGCCGTAGTGGTGCAGGTACATCGCGTTGATCGCCCGCATCTCGATCTGGTCTTCCACGATCAGCACCGTCCGGGCGTCTCGATCCGGCTGCTCGAAAGCCTGGTACATACCGCTCCTTCACTGCGTGGGTGGGGTGCTCCGGCGCAACATCCATCCGCCGCCGCGACACGAAGACGCGACGGCACGCGGCGCTCCCTGCCCCGGAACGGCGGGCAGGGGAGTGCGTGGCTGGGCTTGTTGCAGTTTCGGGTTGTGTCGTGGTACTGCGACAATCTATGAATGTTCCGCCGAAAGGTCCAGCGATCCTTTCCCGCCCGCGGGCGAGATTGGGTCAGGCCGCGCTCAGCAGGGCCCTGACTTCTTGCAAGATCCGCCGCGGATCGCAAGGCTTGGTGAGGTACCCGTCGCACCCCGCATCGGCCGCCCGCTTGCCCATGGATCCGTACGCATGCGCGGTGACGATCAGCACCGGGATGCCCTCCGTATCCGGGTCGCGCTTCAGCGCCTCGGTGGCGCGGATGCCGTCCATCCCCGGGATGGAGATGTCCATCAGGATCAGGTCCGGGCGCGCCTCCCGCGCGGCTTCGATCCCCTCGATGCCGTTGTCGGTCGCCAGCACGCGGAAACCGTGGTGGTGCAAGTACATGGCGTTGATCGCCCGCATCTCGATCTGGTCTTCCACGATCAGCACGGTCTTGGCGTCGCCGTCCGCCTGGTTGAAGGCCTGGCACATGGCTGCTCCTTCGCTGCGTGGGGGGTCCGGGGGCATCGCGGGGCGGGGCGACGCCTCTTCGCCGGCCGGGCTCCATCGCCCCCGCGCGGGGCGTTGGACGGGGCGGCCGGGAGAGGGTGGCTCCGCTGTCGCAGGTTGAGGTGACGGCCGAGTAGTGCAACCGGTGTACCTTTTTCCCGCTACTCCCTGGCCGCGCGCTCGGTGACGAACACGCGGGGGTCGAGCTGGTCGACCTCTTCCTGGCGGCCGTCTTCCCAGCGCACCACGGCGTAGAGCGCGAAGGCCTCCACCACGGTGCCGGTGCGGCCGCCCACGTGCTGCACCGCGTCGCCCGCCTTCAGGAAGTGGCGGGACTCCAGTTGCGTGCTCACGGACCTCCTCGGGGCGTGGTCGGGTCGGGGGGCGGATCAACTTGACGGCCCCTCCCGCCGCGCGGCAACTTCCCGCTCCGTCCATTCCGCCGCCGCTCCCCGTGAGGCCGTGAACGCCGTCTCTCCTCCTCCGCCGGTGCTCGAGTCGCCCCGCCTGCGCCTGCGCCCGCTGGCGCCGGGAGACGAGGCCCGGCTGCAGGCCGTCTTCGACGCCGCGCCCGACTGGCACCAGGCGCTCGGCCGCCCCGCGGACCCTGCCGCCGCCGCGGCCGAGGTGGCCGCCTCGGCCGCCGCGCCGGGGCGCGCGATCGCGGTGCTCACGCTGCGCGAGACGGAGGAGGACGTGGGCGCCATCGGCTGGTGGGGGGAGCGGCCGGAGCCCGGCGTGGCGCTGCTGGGGACGCTCCTGGTGGTCCCCGCGCACCGCGGCGCCGGGCTGGCGCGCGAGGCGCTCGCGGCGCTGGAGGGGTGGCTGGCGGAGGGCGGCACGCGCGAGCTGCGCACCGCCTTCCCCCGGCGCCTGCTCGCGCTGCACCCGCTGGTGAAGGCGCTGGGGTTCCGGGAGATGAGCATCGCCGAGCACCAGAAGCTGGGGATGGCCGGCGCGGGCACCTCGCTCTGGTCCAGGCCGCTGGCGGGCCGATGAAGGCCGTCACCACCTTCGCGCTCCCGGAGCCCGCCATCGCCCTCCTCTCCGAGGTGGCCGCCGTCGCGGGGCCGGAGGGGTGGCAGGGCGAGCTGGCCGATGCGGACGCGCTCCTCTGCCTGCTCACCGACCGCGTCGACGCGGCGGTGCTGGAGCGGGCGCCGCGGCTGCGCATCGTCGCCAACGCGGTGGTGGGCTACGAGCACGTGGACGTGGGCGCCTGCGCCGCGCGCGGGATCGTGGTGACCAACACCCCCGACGTGCTCACCGAGGCCACGGCCGACCTGGCCTGGGCGCTGATCCTGGCCACGGTGCGGCGGCTGCCGCAGGCGGAGCGCAGCCTGCGCGCGGGCGAGTTCCACGGCTGGGGGTTCTGGGACTACCTGGGCGGCGACCTGGCCGGCGCAACGCTGGGGATCTACGGGATGGGGAGGATCGGGCGGGCGGTGGCGCGGCGCGCCGGAGGCTTCGGCGTGCGCGTGGCCTACCACTCCCGCACCCGCCTCTCCGCGGAGGAGGAGGCGCGGCTGGGCGCCGAGCCCGTCTCGTTCGACGGCCTGCTCGCGCGCAGCGACGTGCTGACGCTGCACGCGCCGCTCACGCCCCAGACGCGCCACGCGATCGGCCGCGAGGCGCTGGGGCGGATGAAGCCCGGCGCCTTCCTCGTCAACACGGCGCGCGGCGCGCTGGTCGACGAGACGGCGCTGGTGGAGGCGCTGCGCGGCGGGCGCCTGGCCGGCGCGGGGCTCGACGTCTACGAGCGCGAGCCGGAGCTCGCGCCGGGACTGCTGGAGCTCGACAACGTCGTCCTCCTCCCGCACGTGGGCTCGGCCACGCGCGATACCCGCACCCGCATGGCGATGGTGGCCGCGCGCAACGTGCACGCGGTGCTGAGCGGCCGTCCGCCCCTCACGCCGGTGCCGACGTGAGCCCCCGCGACGACGCGCGCCGCATCCTTGCCGCCGCCGTCGCCGCCGCGGACGCGCGCGCCGCCGTCCTGCGCGCGCTCGCGCTGGAGGGCGACGCGCTGCTCGTCGCCGGCGAAGAGCGCATCCCGCTCTCCTCCGTCGAACGGGTGTGGGTGATCGGGGCGGGAAAGGCGGCGGGGGGGATGGCGCTCGCCGCGCGCGAGGTGCTCGGGGAGCGCATCGCCGGCGGGACCATCACCACGAAACACGGGCATGCGGCCGGCGTGCCGGAGATCGAGGTGTGGGAGGCCGCGCACCCGGTGCCGGACGCGTCCGGTCTCGCGGGCGCCGCGGACGCGCTGGACTGCGCGCGCGCGGCGGGGCCGAACGATCTCGTGCTCTGCCTCCTCTCCGGCGGCGCCTCCGCGCTCTGGCCGTCGCCGCCCGCGGGGGTGTCGCTGACGGACCTCGCCGCGCTGACCGACCGGCTGCTGCGCGCCGGTGCGACCATCCGCGAGCTGAACGCCGTGCGCAAGCACCTGTCGCGGATCGGCGGGGGATGGCTGGCGCGCGCGGCGCATCCGGCCCGCGTCGTCACCCTCGCCGTCTCCGACGTGGTCGGCTCGCCGCTGGACGTGATCACCTCCGGCCCCACGGTGCCGGACCCCACCACCTTCGCCGACGCGCTCGACGTCATCGAGCGCTACGAGGTGACCGGCGCGCCCACCGCCCTCGCCTGGCTCCGCGCCGGCGCCGAGGGCCGCGCCCCCGAGACGCCGAAGCCCGGCGACCCCGCCTTCGCGCGCGCCTCGGCGCACGTGATCGCCGGCAACGCCGACGCGTTGCGCGGCGCGGCCGCGGAGGCGGAGCAACTCGGCTGGCGCGCCGAGATCGTCGCCGACGACCTGGAGGGCGAGGCGCGCGCGGTCGCCGGCCAGATCGCCGCCTACGCGCTGGAGCAAAAACGCGGGCGGGGAGATGGAGCCGCCCCGCTCGCCCTTCTCCTCGGCGGCGAGACGACGGTGACGGTGCGGGGAAGCGGTACCGGCGGGCGCAACCAGGAGCTCGCGCTCGCGCTGGCGATGGAGCTGGATGGGGTCGACGGCATCGTCGCCGCCTCGCTCGGCACCGACGGCACCGACGGCCCGACGGACGCGGCGGGCGGCATCATCGACGGCGAGACGGTCGCGCGCGCCGCGGCCCTCGGCCTCGACGCGCGCGACCACCTGGAGCGCAACGACGCCCACCCCTTCCTCCGCGCCACCGGCGACCTCCTCGTCACCGGCCCCACCGGCACGAACGTCTGCGACGTGGTGCTGCTGCTCATCCAGTAGAAGGCCATTCTCAAGCAGATGTGTCGGGCCGCTTCTCCGCGAGCAGCGCGGCGGCCTCGCTCTGCGCCAGTCCGCGCTCCCTGACGACCTTCCGGATCACGCGGGCGAGCTCCGCCTTCGCCAGCCTCTCCCGCGGATTCGCCAGTCCCAGGTCTTCGAAGACGTTGCCGGTGCTGTCGTGCACCTCAACCTCGTGGGCGCCATGTCTCATACCGGTTCAGACAAATGACCGTGCATTCGCAGACACCACCACAGAAGATCCTCACACGGAGTCAACGGAGTCAACGGAGAAAAGACGGCAGTTCTCTGTTGACTCCGTTGACTCTGTGTGAGGCTTTGGTTGACTGATACCGCTTTT